>NZ_AP019365.1:2575500-2885166 GCF_033095865.1 Pseudomonas sp. KU43P
TTTGGGAAGTTGTGTGCTGCATGAGTGGTTGCATCCCTGTCATTGAGTTGGAACAGCGCCATCCAGGCTGGCCTGCCGATCTGCTGACACATTGCCATCAGCCCGGATCGCTATCCTAGAGCCGGGTCGGGTGTTGAAGTTCAATCGGGCTCCCATTTTTTTGCATTTTGCGCGCGACCTCTCACTTTGCCTCCAGGTCGACGTACTGCGTTTGCACCATTGCGTTGGGAGGGGGAGCCTCAGGTCATGGTGCATCCTTCTGCTGCAGGGCATCACGCAGCTGAACCACTTCTGCGAGGGCCAGCGCCTGGGCCGAGTAGCACAACCCGATGCGCCGGCGCAGGTCCAGCTCAGGCAACGGTTCGCTGCGCACGTCGTGGTGGTCGGCGGCCAACGACGCGGGCACGATGGCACTGCCCAGCCCGGCGGCGACCATGTCCAGGGCCAGGGTGAAGGTCTCGGCTTCGGCTACTGGGCTGCTGTCATAGAACGGCAGCAGGCGCTGGTGGCTTTGTTGCGCAGGGCAGGTAATCCAGCGCTTCTGGTCGGCAACCGGCGGCGTCGCCAGCACGAAGGCGTCGCTGTGCAGGGGCAGAAACAGTTCATCCTCGCAGCGCAGTTCTTCGCTGGCCAGGCGCGCCGCGCCCGCACAGCCGGTTACCAGTTGCAGATGCACCGTGGGGCTGATGGTCGCCACGGCCTGTACCAACTGACGCACAACCGCCGCGCCCACATCGCTCTCGATGCCGATCTGCAGCGGCGCCCGTTCCCGGTCGCGTTTGAAACGGGTCAGCAGCCGGCCGGCATCGGCCACCATGCGCTGGGCTTCGGGGTAGAGTGCGCGGGCATCCTCGGTAACCTCGACGCCCCTGGCCTGGCGCACGAACAGCGTAGTGCCCAACGCTTCCTCGAGGGCCTTGATGCTACCGGACAAAGCTGGTTGGCTAAGGTGAATGGCGCGCGCGGCGGCAGTAACGTTGCGTGCTTCGAAGACCGCGATGAAGGCGCGTAGCTGACGATAATCCATGGGTTACCCATAAGTGTTGCCGATGGCTGCCACAAGAATATCCCATTTCTCGCGCCCGAAACCGGCTTCTATACTGCCGCCGGTGATTACCCATAAACATTTTGGATTACAGGACGCTTATCATGACTGCTACCCACAAGCCCCTGGTCGTCATTACCGGTGCCAGCTCCGGTATCGGCCTGGCCACTGCCAGGCTGTTGTCCGGCCGCGGCCACGCGCTGTTGCTGCTGGCCCGTCGTCTGGCGCCGATGCAGCAGCTGCAACTGCCCAACTGCCTGGCGCTGGCGGTCGATATCACCGACCGTGCGGCCGTGCTGGCCGCCGTCGCCGAGGCCGAGGCGCAGTTCGGCCCGGTGGACGCGATCATCAACAATGCCGGCGTCATGCTGCTGGGCAGCTTCGCCACGCAAGACCCGAGCGAGTGGGACCGCATGCTCGACGTCAATGTGCGTGGCTTGCTCAATGGCATCCACGCGGTAGCTGGCGGCATGGTCGCACGCAAGCGCGGCACCATCATCAACGTCAGTTCCGTGGCCGGGCGCAAGTCGTTCCCCAACCATGTCGCCTACGTTGGCACCAAGTTCGCGGTCACCGGTTTGTCCGAGAACCTGCGCGAGGAACTGGCGCCGAGCAATGTGCGGGTGATCACCCTCGAGCCGGGTGCGGTGGATACCGAGCTGCTCAGCCACACCACCGATGACGCCATCAAGGCCGGCTATGACGACTGGAAGCAGGAGATGGGCGGCGTGCTCAGCGCCGAGCAGATCGCCGAAGTGATCGACTTCGCCTACGGCCAGCCGCAGTCGGTGTGCGTGCGTGAGATCGTGGTGTGCGCGACCCGGCAACAGGCGTAACGCACAGAGGCTGGCAAGACCTCAGGTCACCTGCGGGTGGCCTTTTGGCTTGAGGGGTCAATACTTCCCTGTACAGGCAGGCGTGTTGCGGGTTTCGCGCCGCGCGGGAGGTTACTGATGAACAAGCTATCGATAGTGGGTGCCGGGCTGGTGGGCGAGGCGGCGGCGCAGATCATCGCCCGGGAAGAGTTGTGCCATGAACTGGTGATGCTCGATGTGCAGGGCGAGCTGGCCAAGGGCAAGGCGCTGGATGTTTGGCAGGCGGCCATCGAGTCGGGGTCCGATACCCGGGTTGTGGGCGGGGCCGATGCGCAGATGCTGCAAGGTTCCGATCTGGTGGTGATTACTGCCGGTGTGCCGCGCAAACCCGGCCAGTCGCGCCAGGACGTGTTGAGCATCAACCTGCCCATTCTCGACGGCATCCTGGCGGATGTCAGGCGCCATGCGCCGGCTGCGACGCTGCTGGTGGTGTCGAACCCGGTCGATGTGCTGACTTACCGGGCCTGGTCCGTCAGCGGGCTGGGGCGCGACAAGGTGTTCGGCCAGGCCGGGGTGCTGGATACCGCGCGCATGAAGTGCTTCATCGCCGAGGAAACGGGATTTTCCGCTCGCGATATCACCGCCCTGGTGCTGGGCGGGCATGGCGACAGCATGGTGCCGCTGATGCGCTACTGCGCGGTCGGTTCGGTGCCGCTGGCGCACTTCCTGTCCAGCGAGCAGATCGAGCGGATCGTGCAGCGCACCCGCCAGGGTGGCGGCGAGATCCTGGGCTTGAAGAAGGTTGGCAGCGCCTGCGATGCACCCGGTGTGGCGATTGCGCAGATGGTCGATGCCATCGCCCATGGGCGCAACCGCATCTTGCCGACGGTGGCGATCCTGGAGGGCGAATACGGGCGCACGGATATCGCCATGGGTGTGCCTTGCGTGCTGGCGGAGCAGGGTATTGCCCGGGTCATCGAAATGCCTCTGGATGCACAGGAGCAGGCCATGTTCGATCACTCGGCCGACCAGGTGGCGCGTGATATTGCAGAGATGAAGGCGCTATAGGCATCGCCGCAAGCCGACACCCGCTCCTGTGGGAGCCGGCTTGCCGGCGATGAGGCCAACAGGGTCTCAATGCCTTTCTCTGCCCCGTCTATGCTTGATACCTCACCGTGCCAGCCGCTGCGCAAGAGGGGCAAATCATGAGCAAGGTATTCGTGAACATTGGGCTTACCCTCGACGGGTACATGGCGCCGGAAGGCATGAGCATCGAGCATTGGGACAACCCCGAGTACAAAGACTGGGGGGCCAGGTGGGGCGCGCTGATGAGCTGGATTCTCAAACAGCAGTATTTTCGTGAAAACCTCCTGTTCGGCTCCGGAGGCGAAACCGGCGCGGTCAACGACATGCTGCGCCACACCATGGAACGCTCCGGCGCCAACATCATGGGCAAGCGCATGTTCGACGCCGGCGAGCGAAGCTGGCCGGAAGAAGCGCCTTTTCACGCGCCGGTGCTGGTGCTCACCCACGAGAAGCGCGCACCTTGGGTAAGGCCCGGCGGGACGACGTTCCATTTCTTCAACGACGGGCCAGCCAAAGCCCTGGAGAAAGCCCGGGTGCTTGCAGGCGGGCGGGACATTCGCATCTCGGGCGGCGCCGAGGTGATCCAGCAGTACTTGAACCTGAATGCCATCGACGAACTGGAGATCGCCCTGGCCCCGATCCTGTTCGGCAGCGGCAGACGCCTGTTCGAGAACCTGCACGAACCCGCGCCGCAATTTCGCGTCCAGAGGGTCCTCGATACACCCGACGCCACGCACCTGCGCTACGTGCGTGCCTGAACCTTCGATCATCAATCGCAGCCAGTTTCTGGCATCATGCGTCAGCCCTTTTTCGAATGCTGAACGAGCCTGGAACGATGGACCCACATACTTTATTGGCCTTTACCCTGGTTGCCGCGATTGCCATCGCCAGCCCCGGGCCTGCGACATTGATGGCGATCAACAATAGCCTCGCCCATGGCCAAAGCAGCACGATCTGGTCCTCGCTGGGCAATGCCAGTGGCCTGTTCTGCCTATCGGCGGCGGCGATGCTGGGGTTGGGCGCATTGCTTGCCAGCTCCGAATGGCTGTTCAACATGGTCAAGATCGCCGGTGCCGGTTACCTGTTCTACCTGGGCGTCAAGCAGCTGCTCAACAAGCGGCCGTTGCTGGCAGGCAGCATTGAGCAAGGGCAAAGCCGCAGGCCCACCCGTCGCAAGCTGTACCGCTCGGCGTTCTTTACTGCGCTGTCCAACCCCAAGGCGACGCTGTTCTTCACCGCACTGTTTCCGCAGTTCATCGATCAAGGCGCCGCCTTGTTTCCGCAATTCCTGATCCTGACGGCGATTTTCATGCTGCTTTCGGTGTCGTCGTTGAGCCTCTACGCCGCACTCGCTTCACGCGCCAAGGGCATTCTGCAGCGCCCCGAGTGGTCGCGCTGGGTCAGCCGGGGCGTGGGTGTCACCTTCATCGGCTTTGCCGCCGGGATCCTCGCCATGCGCCGGCAGACGGCCTGAATCATGACCGACACTGCAAAACCCAACCGCGCCATCTACGACCTGGACATGCTCCGCGCCGTGGTGATGGTGGCCGACTGCGGCAGCTTCACCACGGCCGCCGCACGCCTGCATTCGACCCAGTCCACGGTCAGCCAGAAGGTTCGTCGCCTGGAAGAAATGGTCGGGCACCAGTTGCTCGACCGCAGCAACCGCGAAGTGCACCCGACGGATGCCGGTGAGACCTTGCTGGGCTATGCGCGGCACCTGCTGGCGGTGAGCAACCAGTTGAGCGAAGCGCTGTCGGGCGGGGTGACGGTCACCGTGCGCATCGGGCTGCCGGACGATTTCGTCGCGGGCAAGACCATGCAGGCGCTGGCGGCCTTCAACCGGCGCAATCCGAAGGTCAAGCTGGAGATCACCGGTGGCCTGAGCCGCGACCTGATGAGCGCCTACGACCGTGGCGAACTGGACCTGGTGCTGGTCAAACAGCGCCGCCACAGCCGTGAAGCCAATGCCTGCCAGCCCGAGCGCATCGAGTGGTTCGACAGCGCCCAGTATCCGTGCTTCGCCCAGGATCCGATCCCGCTGGTGACCTTTCCGCCACGCGGCTTGTACCGCGACGACATGATCAACGCCATCGAGGCCATGGGCCGCAGTTGGCGCATCGGCTTCACCAGTTCCAGCCTGGCGGGCATCCAGGAAGCCGTGGCCAATGGCTTGGGCGTGAGCCTGCTGCCCCTGCGTGTGGTGACGCCGGAACATCGCATATTGGGCGCAAAGGAAGGTTTCAAGCCGATCAAGGTGTTCGAGGCAGCGATCTTCCATGGGCCGACGGCAGACCCCGTGGTCCAGGAACTGGCCGATATCCTGATCGCCATCCTCAAGGCCGAGGCCGAGTAGGAGGCGGGGCCAGACGGCCCCCCGAGGCAGGTATTCAGCGAGGCAGTGCTTCGGCGAACTGCGCAGCTTTCAACTGCAACACCGCAGGCCCGCCCCAGAACGCACCTCGGCGCACGATCACCCGTTCATGCAGCGCTGCGGCCACCGCCGCCGCCGCGTTCGGCGCCTTGAACAGCACGAAGCTCGCTTCGTTGCCGACCTTCAGCCCGTAGCCCTGCTTGCCTATCACCCCGGCACTGGCTTCGGTGGCCATGTGCAACGCCACGCGCAGCTCTTCATCGGTGTTGAAGCCCGAGCGATAGCTGACCAGCATGGCCCGTTGCAACATGTCGCCGTTGCCGTAGGGCCACCAGGCATCCTGGATGTTGTCATTGCCCGTGAACACCCGTACGCCGCCGGCACGCAGGCGCAGCACCGGCGGGAAGGCGTGCTCGCCGGGGGCGTTGGTCATGATCGACACGCCGGCCTTGGCCAGCACCTGGGCCGTGCGGTCGACCACGCTGTCGCTGACGTCGCCCAGGCCGTAGGCATGGCTGACCGCAACCAGGCCCTGCATGCCCAGCGCCTGGGTGCGTGCAGCGATGCGTTCGAGCTGGGCGATGCAGATGTCGCCGGGTTCGTGCAGGTGGATGTCGACCTTCACGCCATGCCGGTCGGCGATGCCGAAGACGATATCGAGCTGTGCGTCGGCGTCGCCGTCCAGGGTGGTCGGGTCGATGCCGCCGACCACCTGGACGCCTTCACGTACTGCGGCTTCCATCACTTGGGCAGTGCCGGGGCAGGTGACCACGCCGGCCTGAGGGAAGGCCACCAACTCGATGTCGACCAGATCCTTGCAGGCTTCACGCGCTTCGAGGATCGCCTGCAGGTTGGTAAGGCCCGTGGTGGCGTCCACGTCCACGTGGCAGCGCATGGCGATGGTGCCGAACGATGCGCACTGGCGAATCAGGGCCTGGGCGCGCTCGACGATGGGCGGGGCACCCGCCAGTTCGCGCTTTTCCACGGCCAGGCGTTCACGCAGGGTGGCCACGGCCTGGTGCGGGTGCCAGCGGTCACCGACGAAGCTCTTGTCCAAGTGAATATGGCCGTCGACGAAGCCTGGCAGCACCAGCAGGCCCTCGAGGTCGATGGTCTCGCGGGCGGCTTGGGCGGCACGTTGCGGGCCGATATGGCTGATGCGCCCGTTCTTCACGGCGATGTACAGCGGCAGGCCATCGGCGTCGATGGCATTGATGAACTCACGGTCGTTCATGAAAGGCCTTCCTGGAGCAGGGCCGGATCGACAGAACGCACGCAGGCGGGTGATGGCCCTTTTGGTTGTGGGTAGCGACACACGGTAGGGAAGAAGCGGGTGCCTCACAAATTAAATATCAGGATCGACCGTAGTGCGTTTATGGATGCACGCAAGCCAACTTCTCCTGCATTAAAAACCCCACTGAAGTCGATTCCGATTTTTAACTTTCCAAGCTTTCCAACAGGGGCCAGGATTGAGCGCGAACACGTTCGAACGTGCTCGATACGGGCCTGCACGCCGTCTGCCACGGCACTTCGGCGCCCGGTCACCCCACACAATAAAAACAACAGCTGTATCGGAGATCTGTTCATGATCAATGATTCCAGGCGACTGCGTGCCGCCCTCATTTTCATTGCCTGCACCTCTTTCATCGTCTGTGGTGTGCAGCCCATCTTCATGGGCTTGCTGACGGAACGGCTCAACCTGTCACTGGACCTGCAAGGCTGGGTGGTGTCGGTCGAGATGATCGGCATGACCCTCGGCACGCTGTTGTGCCCGGTCATGATGAAACGCCATGGCGGGCGCAGCCTGTGCCTGCTGGTCGGCCTGCTGTGCGTGGCCTTGAGCATCGCCACCGCCTTCGCCACCACCCACACCCTGCTGTTGATCGTACGCCTGGCCGCCGGCACCTGCGCCGGGCTGGTCTATGCCTACGCCGTTTGCACGCTGGGCCGCCTGCCCAACCAGGACCGCTCGTTCGGCCTGATGCTGTTGCTGCAGACGCCAGAATACTCGCTGTTTTCCGCGGCATTGCCGCTGCTTGCCGCCCAGAGCGGCGCGGTGACTGCCCTGTGTTCGTTCGGCCTGTGGTACCTGCTGATCTGCGGTGCCAGCCTGGTGCTGCCACGCCGCCCGGCAGTGATGCTGGCCAGCGGTGAGGGCTCACCTGCCCAAGGTGGTTCGGCGCGCACCGGGCGCACGGCGCTGGTCGGCATGCTGTTCATGCAGATCGCCATCTACTGCGTGTGGGGTTTCATCGACCAGTTGGCGCGTGACCAGGGCATCGACGGCGTCGACATCGGCTGGGCGTTCGGCCTGTCGGCGCTGGGCGGCTTGCCGGGGGCAGGGCTGCCGAGCTTGCTGGGCGCGCGGGTCAACCGCCAGTTCATGATCGCCGTGGGCTTGGCGGCGGTGTTCATCTCCATCGCCATGCTCACCGGCCACACCCGCACGCCCACGCAGCTGTGCGTTGCGCTGCTGCTGATCAACTTCGGCTGGGTGCTGTCGCTGTCGTACTACATGGCACTGATCACCACCAACGACCCGACCGGCAAGCTCACGCCCTTGGTCAGCATCACCCTGATGGGGGCGGCGGCGGTGACACCGGCGCTGATTGCCATGCTGGTGGAAGGCTCCAACCAGCAACTGATCTTCGTGCTGGGCACTGCGGCGCTGGTGGTTGCCTTCGCCGTCACCTGCCTGGGGGCAGGGCCGAAGGAAATGCGTGACAAGGCGGCTTGTTGAGCTGTTTCATCCACCACCCTCCAGGCCGGCGCAGCACCCTGTGGGAGCCGCGCTTGCCGGCGATGGGCCGCAAAGCGGCCCCACATTTGCCCGATGGCAAACGTTCCGACTAAGCTGGCGACATTGCGCCGTGAGGATGGATTCGATGTTGCACATACCCTTGGGAATGGGACTGTTACTCGCTGTCGCGTGGGTGGACGCGGCGCCGTTGCAGGTGCCCACACCGGCCGAGCTCAGAACCCAGCTCGACAGCCTCAAACCGGGTCAGTTTCTCTGGTACCCGCAGGTTTCGCCAGTGGGGCCGGTGACTGTGGTGGTCAGCCTCACCGAGCAGCGTGCCTACGTCTATCGCAACGGCATCGCCATCGGCGTCAGTACCGTCAGCAGTGGCAAGGCCGGCCGGGAAACCCCCACCGGGGTGTTCAGCATCCTGCAGAAGAAGGTCGAGCATAAATCCAGCCTCTACAACAGCGCACCCATGCCCTACATGGAGCGGCTGACGTGGGACGGCATTGCCCTGCACGCAGGCCATTTGCCAGGGTACCCGGCCTCGCATGGTTGCGTGCGCCTGCCGATGGAGTTCGCCAAGAAGCTGTATGAAGTCACCGGCTTCAGTTCGACCACCGTCATCGTGTCCGATACCCACAGCGCTCCGGTGGAGGTTTATCACCCTGGCGTGTTGGCGCCCACGGTCAGCGACGGCAAGGCCCAGGGCCCGCTGGTACTGAGCAACCAGCAGTTCTGGAACGACCCGAACCCGACGGCGGGGCCACTGTCGATCCTGATCAGCCGCGCCGACCTGCGTGCCTATGTTTATCGCGGGGGCCAGCTGATCGGCTCGGCGCCCGCGCTGTCGGTTGAAAGCGGTCCGCATCGACGTGGCATGGCGGTGTATTCCCTGCTGCAAAAACCCTCCGCCCTGGCCCTCGATGCCACGCTACCGTTGCGCTGGTCGGTGGTGGGCCTGAGCAACCCGGAGTACGGGGATTCTCCCTATGATCAGCTGGGGCAGTTGACCCTGAACGCGGAATTCCGCCGTCATCTGCGCGCGGCAATGGACGTCGGCACCATGCTGGTGATTACCGACTGGGCGTCCACCCGGGATACCCGCAGCGACGGAAAATTCACGGTAATCAGCACCGAAGACCATGAAGAAGTTAAGCCATTGGTCAAGAAATGATCGGCAAGCCGGCTAGAATCAAGCAAAGTAGTGGCTTTTGGCTTCGTTCAGGCTGTCGCCTGGACGGCGGACCTGCTGCGGATTGCAGGCCGTCTTCAACAGGGTAATCCATGTCGATGTTCGAATCCTTGCGCGGGGCCTTCCGGCTCTCGGCGGCCAGTGTTGGCCTGTTTTTCCTCAGCGCCTGGCATACCGCCCTCGCGCAACCCCTGCCCAGCGCTGCCGAGCTGCAGCAATTGGCCCCGGGCGCCAGCCTTTCGACCCTGGCCCTGGCCCTCACTGCCTATGCCTGCGCCAGCCACAGCGACGAGGGCAAGTTGCTGACCGTGATCGATTACTCCAAGGCATCGCGGGACAAGCGTCTGTGGGTGTTCGACTTGCGCGCCCGAAAACTGTTGTTCGAGGAATGGGTTGCCCATGGCAAGAACAGTGGCGCCGATGTGCCGACAGCCTTCTCCAACACCCCGAACAGCTACCAGTCTTCCATCGGCCTTTACGAAACCGGCCAGACCTACAGCGGCAAGCACGGCCGTTCGCTGCGCCTGCAGGGACTGGAACCGGGGTTCAACGACAACAGCATGTCGCGGGCGATTGTCATGCATGCGGCCGCGTATGCCGACCCCAAGGTCGTTCCCGGCCTCGGTCGCCTGGGGCGCAGTCAAGGCTGTCCTGCCGTGCGCCCGGCCATTGCCGGCAAGCTGATCGATACACTGCAACGCGGCAGCTACGTGTTTGCCTATTACCCGCAGCAAGACTGGCTGAAAAAGTCGCGTTTCCTTGACGCCCAACGCTGTCCGCTGACCCATCAATCGATCGCCAGCAAGTAGGTGCTTGCGTCTGAGGGGGAAATCCCGCATTCCTGCGCACTCGCCGACAAGACGATCGCCGGCAGATCAGCCCGGTAAGGCGGCGCCCTTGGCCTGCTGTTCCAGGTGCAGCTGCAAGCTCGGATCGATCTGCAATGCACTGGCCAGTTCGTCGAGGTAGGCCCGCTCTGCGTCCTGCTGGTCATCCACCAGCATCACGCTGGCCAGGTACATTTCAGCGGCCATGGCCGGGTCCTGAGCCGACTGCGCCACTTGCGCAGCATCCAGTGGCTTGCTGACTTCCTCGTCCAGCCATTGCTGCAGTTGCGGGTCGTCGGTATGACGTTTGATTTCGGCGTAGATCAATGTCTCTTCCTGCTCATCGATGCGGCCGTCAGCCTTGGCTGCGGCAATCAGCGCGCGCAGGATGGCATGGCTGTGATCCTCGGCTTCCGGGCCGGACAACTGATCGACCGTGCGCACCGCCTGCTGAGGGGCTGCCGCCTGGCTACGCTGCCAGGCCTGGTAGGCCTGGAATGCCATCATGCCCAAAGACGCCAGGGCCGCGTAGCGGTTGCCACCCGTGGCGCGCCCTTGGGTATAGCCGCCGGCGCTGCTGCCGCCACCGCCACCCAACAGACCGCCCAGTAGCCCACCCAGCCCACCGCCGCCCCCGGCACTGCCGCCGCCAAGCAGACCGCCCAGCAAGTCGCCCAGGCCGCCTTGCGAAGACAGGCCGCCGCTCCCTTGTTGTGCTTGCGAGCCTTGTCCGGCCCGCAGTAACTGTTCGAGTAGATCACTGGTGTTCATGGCATCGCCCTCGGTCGGTAGCCGTTGCCCAGACAAGCAACGATAGCCCCCTCAAGGCGATCTGCCATGACCGTCTGGCCGTTCGCCCGGTACTCCCGAACGCTCACCCGCCTGATCACGCACAGATCAGAGGGGCGAGGCGGATTGCAGGGGTTGCCCACACTGCCCGTCATGAAGTGAAAAACGGCTGTCGTGGGAAGAGAAGAGGCCAGGGCCATTGCTGCCGTACAGTCGGTGCACAACAAAACCGTGCCCGGAGTCACGAAAGCTGCCATGAGCCGACCAACCCGCACCCGCGAGACCGCTACCCCCACCCAGCGCCCCCCTGCAACTGGCCGCAAGCGTCGCGTGCGCAAGCAGGTCGATCTGCCGGCCAGCACCCCTGAGCAGGAACTGATCGGCACCGCTGCCAACCAGACACTGGCGGGCAACCCACTGGTCAGTGTGCGCCCGGTCGACCTGGCCAGCTCGGCCGGCTACCTGCTCAAGGCCGTGGGCAAGTCGCCGCTCAAGGCGGGTGCGCATGTGGGGGGGTATCTGAAGGCGTTGCGTGGCATCGTCGCAGGCGACTGCAGCATTGCGCCCGACCCCAAGGACAAGCGCTTCGCCGACCCGGCCTGGCAATCCAATGCCTTCCTGCGGGCACTGTTGCAGAGCTACCTGGCCGGCCAGACCGAGCTGTCTCGCTTCATCGAGGCCACCGACCTCGCGCCGCTGGAAAAGAGCCGCGCCCGCTTCGTGGTAGCGCTGTTGGCCGATGCCGTGGCGCCGAGCAACTCACCACTGACCAATCCGGCGGCGCTGCGCAAGCTGGTGGACACCGGTGGCATGAGCCTGGCCAGGGGCCTGCGCCAGTTCGGTGACGACATGCTGAACAACCGCGGCCTGCCGCGGCAGGTCGACAGTGCGCCGTTCAAGGTGGGGGAAAACATCGCCACGGCCAAGGGCGCAGTGGTATTTCGCAACGAGATGTTCGAGTTGCTGCAATTCGCACCCACCACCGAAAACGTTTTCGCCAGGCCCTTGGTGATGTCGCCGCCGCAAATCAACAAGTACTACGCCATCGACCTGTCGCCGGAGAAGAGCTTGATCAAATGGATTCAGGACAGCGGCGTGAGCCTGTTCGTCATCAGTTGGCGCAACCCCACCTGCGAGCATCGCGACTGGGGCCTGGCCGATTATGCGCTGTGCCTGGACCAGGCGGTGGACATAGCGCGCAAGGTGACCGGTAGCGCGGATGTGAACATGTGGGGCTCCTGCTCGGGCGGCATCACCCTGGCGGCCTACCTGGGCTGGCTGGCGGCCCGTGGCGAAGGCCACAAGGTGGCCAATACCAGCTGGGCCGTGTGCGTGCTCGACATGCCCTCGGCGCTGGACGACACCACTCTGGGGCTGTTCACCACCCCATCCGCCTTGCGCGCTGCCAAGGCCAGCTCCCGGCGCAAGGGCGTGCTGAGCGGGCAGGGCATGGCACGCATGTTCGCCTGGATGCGCCCCAACGACCTGATCTGGAACTACTGGGTCAACAATTACCTGCTAGGCAACAAGCCGCCTGCGTTCGACATCCTGGCCTGGAACAACGACACCACGCGGCTACCTGCCCAGCTTCACGCCGACTACCTCGACCTGATCCAGCAAAACCCCTACAGCAACCCGTGTACCCTGGAGATTGCCGGCGAGTCGATCGACATGAGCCAGGTGAACGTGGGTGCCTATGTGGTGGGCGGCACCACTGACCACATCACCCCCTGGCAGGGCTGCTACGGCACCGCCCGGCTGTTTGGCGAGCACACCACCTACGTGCTGTCCAATGCTGGCCACCTGCAGAGCCTGGTGAACCCGCCGGGCAACCCCAAGTCGTTCTATTATGCGGCGCCTGCCGCCGCCCAAGCCCCGGAAACCTGGCTGCAGAACGCCGGAGAGCGCCAGCAGGGCAGCTGGTGGCCGCATTGGCGCGAATGGATCGGGCAGCGCTCGGGCGACAGCCGGGCGGCGCCCAAGAAGCTCGGTTCGCGCAAGTACCCACCGCTCTGCCCGGCACCGGGCACCTATGTGATGGAGCCTTGAGGCCGCCATCTGCCGCGCAAGCCTGGCAGCACGCAGCGCGCTGCGATGACGCCAGGCAATATCGTTATGGCCGGCATCTGAAACTGGTATTACGTCCGCCCGCGCACGGCTGTTTAGCATCGTCGATGTCTTCCTGTCGACGAGAACAACAACGTGAACCTTGGAACGATCATTACCCGAAGTGCCCGCTACTGGCCTGACCGCCTCGCGGTGGTAGACAGCCAGACACGCCTGAGCTACACGGAGCTTGAGCGACGCAGCAACCGCCTGGCGTCGGGGCTGGCCGCAGTGGGCGTGGCCCCTGGTGAGCACGTGGCGATCCTCGCGGCCAACCGCGTGGAGCTGGTGGAGGCGGAGGTGGCGCTGTACAAGGCGGCAATGGTCAAGGTGCCGATCAATGCGCGGCTGTCGCTGGATGAAGTGGTACGGGTGCTGGAAGACTCCTGCAGCGTTGCGTTGATCACCGATGCCAGTTTTGCCGCGGCATTGGCCGAGCGGCGCGCGGCATTACCCTTGCTGCGCCAGGTGATCGTGTTGGAGGGCGAGGGCGGCGACCTGGCCTATGCCGCATTGCTGGCACGCGGCAGCGAAGCACCGCTGGCCTTGGACCCGGCCGACGATGCCCTGGCAGTGCTGCACTACACCTCCGGTAGCTCGGGTGTGCTCAAGGCCGCCATGCTGTCGTTCGGCAACCGCAAGGCGCTTGTCCGCAAAAGCATCGCCAGCCCCACGCGGCGCTCAGGGCCGGACGATGTCATGGCCCATGTCGGGCCCATCACCCATGCCAGCGGCATGCAGGTCATGCCACTGCTGGCAGTGGGCGCCTGCAACTTGCTGCTCGATCGCTACGACGATCACCTGTTGCTCGAGACCATCCAGCGCGAACGGGTGACGCGGCTGTTCCTGGTGCCGGCGATGATCAACCGTCTGGTCAATCATCCCGGTGTCGAGTGTTTCGACCTGTCGAGCCTGAAGCTGGTCATGTACGGCGCTGCGCCGATGGCGCCTGCCCTGGTGAAAAAGGCCATCGAATTGTTCGGGCCGATCCTGGCGCAAGGTTATGGCGCCGGCGAGACCTGCTCGCTGGTCACAGTGCTGACAGAGCAGGACCACCTGGTCGAAGACGGCAATTACCAGCGCCTGGCCTCGTGCGGACGGTGCTATTTCGAAACCGACCTGCGCGTGGTGAACGCAGCGTTCGACGATGTCGCGCCCGGAGAGGTCGGCGAGATCGTGGTCAAGGGGCCGGACATCATGCAGGGCTACTGGCGCGCCCCGGCCCTCACTGCCGAGGTGATGCGTGACGGCTACTACCTCACCGGCGACCTGGCGACGGTCGATGCCCAGGGTTACGTGTTCATCGTCGACCGCAAGAAGGAAATGATCATTTCCGGCGGTTTCAATGTGTACCCCAGCGAAGTGGAACAGGTGATCTACGGCTTCCCCGAAGTGTTCGAGGCTGCGGTGGTCGGCGTGCCCGAACCCTCGACCAGGTTGCGCAGCCCAGTTGCTCCAGGGCATCGGCCTGCAGTTCGCGCGCGGCGCGGTTGTCTGCTTGGGCGAACACCAGGTGCCGGGTAAGCTCCGCTACCCAGCGGTAGTCGCCCTTGGCATAGGCCTCGCGGGCCAGTGCCAGCACCCGCTCGGCACCACCCAGGGCCTGGACGTAATGCGCGCCGGCCGCGCTCGGCGGCAGCGGGTCGAGGGTCGCCGGGTTACCGTCGTAGAAGCCCATGTAGCGTTGATACACCGCCCGCACGTTGTGGCTGAGCGAGCCGTAGTAGTCTCGGCTGTACCATTTGCTGGCGAGCCTGGGCGGCAACGACGTCAGTTCGGCAGCGATTTCGGTGGGGCCGAGGCCGCGGTTGATCAGGCGCAGGGTCTGGCTGTCGATGAAGGCATACAGGTCGCGTTGCTCGGCCAGGTACTCGCGGATCGCTGCACTGCCCCAGGTCGGCCAGTGGTGCTGGGCGAACACCACCTCGGCCTGGCCACCATAGCGCAGCAGCGCCTGGTCCAGGTAATGCGCCCAGACCTTGGCATCGCGCACCTGGGCGCCGCGCAGGGTGAGCACGTTATGCTGCACATGGGTGGCGTTCTCGGCCATGCGCAGGGCTTTGAAGGCGGGTAGCCAGAGGTTCATCTCGGCCGGCGCTTCGGTGCCGGGGGTGAGCTGGAACTCGATGTCGATGCCGTCGATGCGCAGGGTCTCGATCGGTTGCTCGATCAGCCGGGTCGGGGCGATCAGGCTGACCGTGGCATCGGCCGGCACGCCCTTGCCCAGGCCGGCATCCACCTGGCCGCGCGGCCCTCGGGGCAAGGGGGCGCCGTACATGTACTGGGCGCGGCGCTTCATCGCCGGCCCGGCCAGTACGTTCTCACTGATGGCATGCTCGAAGAAGCCTTGCGGCGCGATGACCTCCACCTTGCCGGCCTTGACGTCGGCTTCGTCGATCACCCCGCGCACGCCACCGAAGTGGTCGACGTGGGGGTGGGTGTAGATCACTGCTACCACGGGGCGTTGCGGGCGATGCCGGAAGTACATCGCAAGGCCGGCCCTGGCGGTTTCGACCGACAGCAGCGGGTCCATCACGATCAGGCCGTGTTCGCCTTCGATCAAGGTCATGTTGGCCAGATCCAGCCCGCGTACCTGGTAGATGCCATCGGTGACCTTGAACAGCCCAGCGACAGTATTGAGTTGGGCGATGCGCCACAGGCTCGGGTTGACCGTCGCCGGTGCCTCGCCCTGCAGAAAGGCATAGCGCTGCAGGTCCCAGACGGTCTTGCCATCGGCGTTGACCACGGATTGCTCGACGCTCTCGAGCAGGCCACGGCGGGCATTGTCGAAGTCGGTACGGTCGGCGAATGGCAGGCGCTGCAGCCATTGCTGGTTGCTCTGGCGGGTCAGCACGGTGGCGTCCTTGCCCGGCGGGTCGGCCAGCACGGCAACGGGCAGGGCGAGGGCCAGCAGGCAAGGCAGTGATCGTAGGCGCATGGAGTAGTCCTTGTTGTTCTGAGGCCGATCACTCTAAGGACTGAGGTTGCCGGCCAACCAATACCACTCTTGCATGGTTGGCCATGCCGGGATGCGATGGCTCAACCGGCATGGATATCCATGATGCGCGCAACCAGCCAGGCCAGTGCCGGGTCGTGCTGGCGGTGGGCAAGGTACACCAGCTCCAGCTGGAACGGCTGCAGCGCGAAGGGCAGGTCGAACACCTGCAACGGCAGCAGGCGGGCGAAGTGACGGGCCAGTGCAGTGGGCAGCACTACGCACAGGTCGGAACTGGCTGCCAGGTGCGCGGCCTGGAGGTAGTTCGGCGTGGTGTAGGCGATGCGCCGGGCCAGGCCTTGCTCGCCCAGCCACTGGTCGACCATGCCACGGGTCTGGCCGCCGTGCACCCAGAGATGGCGCATGCCGAGGAAGGTCTGCAGATCGAGGGTGCCATCGACTTGCGGATGGCCCTGGCGTACCGCCACGTGCAGGGTTTCGCTGCGCCAGTGGCGTCGCTCGTAGCGCGCCGGCACTTCGTCGAAGCGGCCCAGCACCAAGTCGAGTTCGCCGCGATCGAGGGCGTCGGCCGGCAGGTTGGGCGCCAGGTGCACGACATCCACGCGCAGGTGGGGTGCCTGGGCTTGCAAGGTGGTCAGCAACCTGGGCATGCAGAGTTGTTCGGCGAAGTCCGTCAGGGCGATGCGCAACTGCCGGTGGCTACGCGCGGGGTCGAAGCTGTCACCTGCGCCGAGGGTCTGCTCGATCTGCTGCAGTGCTGCGCGTATCGGGCCTTCCAGGGCCAGGGCACGTGGGGTCGGGCGCATGCGTCGACCCACCCGTACCAGCAACGGGTCATCGAGCAGGTCACGCAGGCGCGCCAGGGCGTTGCTCACCGTGGGCTGGGTCAGGGCCAGGCGCTCGGCGGCGCGTGACACGTTCTGCTCACGCAACAGCATGTCCAGCACACGTAGCAGGTTGAGGTCGAAGTTGGCGATATTCATGCCGAAAATACATGGGATGGAAAATGAGAATTTCAAAAATAGTAGGCGCCTGACTAGGGTGAGGGCAATGCCTGCAAGCACAGAGGCTCCGCTACTGCCCCTACAAGAACAAAAGGAACACGCACATGCAGCCATTCAGTTTTGCCACCACCCCCCACCTGCTGTGCGAGGTGGGCGCCGCTGTGCGCCTGGCGCAGCTGTGTCAGCAACGCGGTGTGCGCCGCGTGCTCATCGTGAGCGACCCGGGCCTGGTCAGGCTGGGCATGTTCGATGACCTGCTGCCCGGCTTCACCCAGGCGCGCTTGAGTGTGGCGATCTTCAGTGAGGTCAGCGCCGACCCCAGCCACGCCTGTGTGCTGGCGGCCGTCGCCCGCGCCCGGCACATCGGCGCCGAGCTGATCGTCGGCTTTGGTGGCGGCAGCTCCATGGATGTCGCCAAACTGGTGGCCTTGCTGGCACACCCCGACTGTGATCAGACCCTGGAGGCGGTCTACGGCATCGACCAGGCCAAGGGCAGGCGCCTGCCCCTGATCCAGGTGCCGACGACTGCCGGCACCGGCTCGGAAGTCACCCCCATTGCCGTGATCACCACCGGCGACAACGCCAAGATGGCGGTGATCTCGCCGTTGCTGCTGCCGGACCTGGCGCTGCTTGACGCCGAGCGCACGCTGGGCCTGCCACCGGCGATCACCGCCGCCACGGGCATCGACGCCATGGTCCATGCCATCGAAGCCAGCACCAGCCAGTTCAAGCGCAACCCCCTGTCCAGCCTGCTGGCCCGGGAGGCCCTGGCACTGCTGGCCGGCAACCTCGACCAGGCGGTGCACAATGGCGGCAACCTGCAAGCGCGCCAGGCCATGCTGCTGGGCGCCTGCCTGGCCGGCCAGGCGTTCGCCAATGCGCCCGTGGCGGCGGTGCACGCGCTGGCCTACCCGTTGGGGGCGCGTTATCACGTGCCGCATGGGCTGGCCAACGCCCTGGTGCTGCCTCACGTCATGCGTTTCAACCGTCGCGAAGCGTTTGCCGACTATGCGGCGCTGGCGCCGGCACTGCTGGGTGAGCGGCTGGTACCCGGTGCTCCCCATGAGCTTTGCGAGCAGTTTATCGACGAGCTGGAACAGCTGGCGCCGCGCTGCGGCTTGCCCAACCGGCTGCGCGATGTGGGGGTGCCCCGGCACTGTCTGCAGCAACTCGCCGAGGACGCGATGCAACAACAGCGGCTGCTGGTCAACAACCCGCGCAAAGTCAACCTGGCCGATGCCATGGCCCTCTACCAGGCGGCGTTCTGACATGGCCCGGGAGCGGCCGCTACGCGGCGCCTATCGCCACTTCCAGCCGATCAACACGCGCTGGCATGACAACGACCTGTATGGGCATGTGAACAACGTGGTGTATTACGGCTTCTTCGACAGCGCCGTGAACACCTGGCTGATCGAGCAGGCGGGCCTGGATATCCACCGCGACCCGGTGGTGGCCTACGTGGCCAGTTCGGCGTGCGACTATTTTGCCGCTGTTGCCTTTCCGCAACGCATCGAAGTGGGCATTGCAATCGCCCGGCTGGGCAACAGCTCGGTGCGCTACAGCCTGGCCGTGTTCGTCGAGGGCGAGCCCGAAGCGTGCGCGGCCGGCCACTTCACCCACGTCTTCGTCGACCGCCGCGACAACCGCCCGGTCGCCATTCCCACCCGGTTGCGCAGCGCCTTCGAACGCCTGCTGCCGGTGGCCGAGCCATAACGAACCGGCATGGCACTGATCCAAACACGCTATTTGTGACCGTGGTTCAACCTCCTCGATAATCCTGTTACCGACAGCGCCGGCCCTCGCGGCCGGCACGCCCAGCGTTGCATCCCTCAATTCACTCTCGAATACAACAACAAGAGGTTAAGAGTGAGCGCATACCTCCTTATCTGCCGGCGCCGTGCGCCGCTGGCGGCACTGTGCTGCCTGTTCGCCGCTCCCGTGGCTGCCGAGCAATTCGAACTTGGCCCGCTCGAAGGGCGCTTCGACTCGGCGTTGTCGTTTGGCTCCGCCGTCAGCACTGCCAACCCCGACAAGCAGCAACTGCAGTCTGCCAACAGTAACGACGGGCGGCGCAACTACCGATCGGGCGATGTCTTTTCAGCAATCTTCAAAGGGACCCACGACCTTGAGTTGCGACGCGATAACCTCGGCGTGTTCCTGCGTGGCAGCTATTGGTATGACACCGCGCAGCGTGACCACAGCCAGCGCGCTGTCGACATCGACGACCATGGCCGCCAGGTATCGGCCAAGACGGCAGGCGCGGAGCTGCTCGATGCGTTTGTCTATGCCCTGTACGACATCGACGGCGAGCCGGGGTCCGTGCGCCTGGGCAAGCAGGTGGTGAACTGGGGGGAGAGCCTGTTCATACAGGGCAGCCTCAATGTGATCAACCCCTTCAACCAGGCCGCGCTGCGCCGGCCCGGCTCGGAGGTGAAGGACGCGTTGGCGCCGGTCAACCTGTTGTATGTCACCCAGAACCTCAACCAGGCGCTCTCGGTCGATGCCTTCTACCAGCTGGACTGGGAGCAGACCCGGTTGGACAACTGCGCCACGTTCTTTTCCGGCAACGACTTCATGCCCGAAGGTTGCCGCGGCCTGGATGTCGGCGGGCAGATGGTCACCAACCCGGCGGTTGCCCAGGCGTTGCTGCCATTCGATGTGATGTTGACCGAAGAGGGCGTGCGCATACCGCGTGGCGCCGACCAGCACGCACGCAATGGCGGCCAATGGGGCATGTCGCTGCACGGGTACGTGGAAGTGCTGGATACCGAGTTCGGCCTGTTCGCGGCCAACTACCACAGCCGCTCCCCCTACCTGGGCACGGTGAGCAGCCGCTACTACGCCAACACCGGCTTTGCCAGGCAATTATGCGGCAACATCGGTGTGCCCTTGGCCCGCTGCGGCGCCTTCCTGGCCTCCAGCAGTGGCCAGACCCTGGCCGGTGCATTGCGCATGGGTACCTCGCAGTACCTGGCGCAATACCCCGAGGATATCCGCCTGTACGGCATCACCTTTGCCACCACCCTGCGCGGTGGCGCCGCCGTGCAGGGCGAATTGAGCTACCGGCCCAACATGCCGGTGCAGCTCAATGGCAACGATGTGCTGCAGTCGCTGCTCAATGCCCCTGGCCGTAGCCCGCTCAACGCCGAAGGCCTGCGCCCTGCGACCGACAACACGCTGTTCGAGGGCTATCGGCGCAAGGAAGTGACCCAGGCCCAGGTTTCGGCCGTGCAAGCCTTCAGCCAGGTGATGGGCGCCAACCAGCTACTGCTGATGGGGGAGGTGGGCGCCACCTATGTCGGCGGGCTCGAAGGGCGTTTCGGGCCGCGCTATGGCCGCTCTGGTGCCTATGGCAACGGTGAGCTGGCTGACAACAGCATCTGCCTGGAGATCTCGAAAAGCCCCGGCGACTGCAACGGTAAAGGCTTCGTCACAGCGTTTTCATGGGGCTACCGGCTGCGGGCGACCTGGAGCTACAGCAATTTGATCCAGGGCGTGGACATCCGCCCCAACCTGGCCTGGGCCCATGACGTGAAAGGCTTTTCGCCCGCCGACGGTTCGGCCTTCAACGAAGGATCACGCTCGATCAGCGTGGGGGTGGACGCCACGTTGGCCAACACGTATTGGGCCAGCCTGGCCTACACCGATTACCTCGATGGCGATTATGGCACCCGTGGCGACCGCGACTATGTCGCGATCAGCGTGGGCGCCAATTTCTAGAGCAACCCAGGAGCAAGACCATGACCAAACGCAGCATGCAATCTCCACCGGCCAACTTGCCAGGCATTGCCTTGATGCTGGCCGGTGCACTGGCCCCGGGCCTGGCGGTCGGGCAGGGGGTGATGCAAGGGTTTCACCGCCACCGGAGCTGCGGGTGAACCCAGCCAATGCCTTCCAGCCACCGTATCTTCGCTGGTCCATGCGCCACGCCCGCGCCGATGGCGAGGCGAAAGCCAGCGCGCGGGCGGTGGGTTCGACGGCTGCGTTCAGCGCCATGGCCAGTGCGGTGCTGGCTGCCTTGCCGGGTTGAGCGACTGTCTCGGGTCGTATGTGAGTCCTGCCCAGCGCCGGGTTACCGAGTCAATGGCGCTGCCCGCAGTTCAATCCGGGCGAACGTAGCGCTTGCGGTACTCCGCAGGCGTCACACCGATGTGCCGGAAGAACGCACGGCGCAAGGTATCGGCATTGGCAAAGCCGCAGGCGGCCGCCACCTGCTTGGGTGCCTCTCGGCCCGCTTCCAGCCGTGCCCGGGCGGCATTCACCCGGGCCAGTTCCACCCAGGCGGCCGGGGTCATGCCTACATCGTGGTGGAACACGCGGGCGAAATGCCGCGGGCTCAGGCCCACGCGGGCGGCGAGGGCGGCAATGCCATGGTCGTGGGCAGGGTTGGCCGCGATGTAGCGTTGCAGGCTTTGCAAGGCTGAGCGGCCGGCAGGTGAACTGCTGCCTTGGCGGCTGAACTGCAGTTGCCCGCCGGGGCGCTTGAAGTACATCACCAGGTGCCCCGCAACCTGTTTGGCGATGTCACGGCCCAGGTCTTCTTCCACCAGGGCCAACGCCAGGTCCAACCCTGCCGTCACCCCGGCGGCGGTGCGCAGGTTGCCGTCATGCACCTGGATCGCATCGGCGTCGACCTGCACCTCTGGGTAGCGCTCTGCCAGCGGGGCAGCTACCGCCCAGTGGGTGGTCACGCGACGCCCGTCCAGCAGGCCTGCGGCTGCCAGCGCAAAGGCGCCGGTGCACACCGAACCGTAGCGCCGGCAGGTGCCAGCGCGTTGGCGCAGCCACTCGAGAATCCCTGGGCGCAGATACAGGTCGGCAGCTTGTGGCGTGCCCGCTACCAGCAAGGTGTCGATCGCTTGCAGTTCCTCGCCTATCCAGCCATCTGCGAGCAGTCGTGTCCCTGACGAACTCACCAAGGGACCTGGCTCGCAGGCCAGCAACAGCAGGCGGTAAGCCTCATGGCCGACCTGGCGGTTGGCCTCGGCGAAAACATCGAGCGGGCCACAGGCATCGAGCAACTGAACGCCCGGCAGCGCCAGGATGGCGAGGGTGACCGGTGGCTTTGGCATGGCGGCTCGTGGGGTGGCTGGAGGGTTTGAGGGCAAGTCCGTCTGGCACCGACAATGGCAGTATCTGGCGTTTAAAGTCAATTGAGGACATGGCTTCCGGTCAGCAGACTGGTGGCGTCTTCCATCAACCCAGGTACGACCATGTCCACATCCATTGCAGGTATCCAGATCCCTGATAGCGCCATGGCGCGGGAAATCACCGAGCTCGTGCGCGATACGGCTTCGCCGCTGCTCTTTCACCATTCCAGCAGGGTGTTCTATTTTGCCGCCCTGGCCGGCCAGCGCCTGGGCCTGACCTACGACAGCGAACTGCTGTACGCCGGCTGCATGTTCCATGACCTGGGCCTGACCCAGGTGCACAGCAGCGAGTGCTGCCGCTTCGAGGTCGACGGGGCCAATGCGGCACGCGATTTCCTGCAACGCCATGGTATCGACGAGCGCGATGTCGAGCGCGTCTGGACGGCTATCGCGTTGCACACAACGCCCGGCATTCCAGAACATATGCACCCGCTGATCGCGCTGGTGACCGCGGGTGTCGAAACCGATGTGCTGGGCCTGCACCACGAAGGGCTCGGTATTGCACAACGCGATGCCGTGGTGCAGGCGCATCCGCGTGGGGAGCATTTCAAGGAAGCGATCATCCAGGCGTTTTACGAGGGCATCCGGCACAAACCGCAGACCACGTTCGGCAACGTCAAGGCCGATGTGATCGCCGACAAGGAGCCTGGGTTCCTGGCCGGCAATTTCTGCAGTGTGATTCGCCAGTCGTGCTGGGCTGGTTGAGTGGGTGAACCGTTGCATATCCTTGTACAAATAAAGGGTGGAAGTTGTACAAGAAGCTATTCTTGTATAGTAATTCTGTACAAGGATGAGGCACATGGCGCGCATGCTTCGCTGGGTAGCGCTGTGCGCGGTGCTGGTGGCTGCGCCGCTGCTGGCCGGCGACTGGCGCGCTGCGCTGCCATCGGCACAGGCACTGGGCAGTGGCGACTTCACCTGGTTCGGCTTTCGGCTGTATACCGCCCGGCTGTGGGTCGACGGTCATGGGCAAGACTGGGGGCGGCCATTTGCTCTGGAGCTGCTGTACCACCGCTCGCTGTCCCGCGACGACCTGGTACAGGCCAGTTTGGAGGAGATGCGCCGCTTGAATGACGGCAGCCTGAGCCCTCGGCAACTTGCAAGCTGGGCGAAGATCATGGAAGCGGCCTTCACCGACGTGCGCCCCGGCCTGCGCATCGCCGGCTTGTACCTGCCCCAGGCCGGGTGCCGTTTCTATGTGGATGGCAAGCTCACCGCAGAAACGCGCGATGCCACCTTTGCCAAGGCGTTTTTCGCCATCTGGCTGGACCCACGGGCCCGCGACCCTCAACTACGCCTGCGCCTGCTTGGTCAGGCGGCTGACAAAGGACCATGAGCATGAACAAGGCACCTTTGCTGGCGGCCTGCCTGCTGCTTGGCAGCTGCGGCAATGTCGGCGTCGAGCATTACGCCGCTGAGCAACCCAAACTCGACCTGGCGGCGTTCTTTTCGCGCCCGGTCCAGGCTTGGGGAATCTTCCAGAAGCGCTCCGGGGAGGTGGCCAGGCGATTTGATGTGTGTATCGCCAGCCACCGTGAAGGCGAGCGATTGATCCTCGACGAGCGCTTCGTCTACAACGACGGTGAACAGCAGCGACGGGTCTGGACCCTGGTGCCGGACGGCCCCGGCCGCTGGCGCGGCACGGCCGGTGACGTGATAGGTGAGGCCCGCGGTGAAATTGCCGGCAATGCGCTGCGTTGGCGCTACAAACTGGACCTGCCTGTCGATGGGCGGCACTGGCAAATGGACATGGACGACTGGATGTACCTGATGGACGACGACACCCTCATCAACCGCACGAGCATGCGCAAACTGGGTGTGGAAGTCGGCCAGATATCACTGTTCTTCCGCCGGCTGCCGGCGGGTGCATCCTGTAACTGAGCCTGCTCGCGCACGGCGCAATACCGGGAGGCGCTATGCACAGGAAACCATTGCCTACCAAAGTGTGCGCGGTTTGTGGTCTTGCGTTCACCTGGCGCAAGCGTTGGGCGCAATGCTGGGAGCAGGTGCGTTACTGTTCCGAACGTTGCCGCCGTTCACGGCCGCGCAGCGAGGCGCACCAACAGCGGGAAGGCGAGGGCCCAGAGCGGCACCAGCAGCACGCCGGTTGCCAGCGGCCCCAAGGGCAGGGCGACATCGGCCAGCCGTGCTCCGCCCAGATACGCCAGTGGGCCGCCCACTGCCCCAAGCAGTGATCCTCGCCAGAACGGCCGGCCCGCCCAGGCCAGGCTGTGTCGCAAGCCACTGGCCAGCACCAGCCACAACAGCGCCAGCCACAGCGGCAGTGGCCAGGCAGTGAAGGCGAATAGTCCGATCGTGCCCAGCACGCCGTCCAGCAGGCACCCGGCCATGGTGACGCGGCACAGCGCCTTGGCCTCGGCCCGGGGCGACGTGCACCAGCCCACATGCACGGCGAGGCCGATCGGCACCAGCCACAACAGCCAGGGACGCTGTGCGCCCAACACGCATAGCCACCAGCCGGCCTGCAGCCACAGGGCGTTGACGAGCCGCCAGGTGCTGGTGCTCATCACGCTGGCGGTAACGGCGCACGACGTGCCTGGGGCGCTGCCCACAGTAGCTGGGCCACACCGATGGCGCGCTCCTCGAAACCACCCTTGCAGTAACACAAGTAGAACTCCCACAGGCGCTGGAACGCTTCGTCATAACCCAAGGCAGCAAGCACCGGTCGCGCCTGCCGCAGGTTGTCGCGCCAGTGGCCCAGGGTGCGTGCGTAGTCCCCGGCGAAGTCTTCCAGGTGCACCAGGTTGAGCGCGGTCTGCCGGCTGGCGGTTTCGAGCATCACGCTCAGCGAAGGCAGCGCACCGCCCGGGAAGATGTAGCGTTGGATGAAATCCACCGAGCGGCGGGCCTGAGCATAGCGTTGGTCGCGAATGGTGATGGCTTGCAGCAGCATCAGCCCATCGGCCTTGAGCAGCGCAGCACATTGGCGGAAGTAGGCCGGCAGGTAGCGATGGCCCACGGCCTCGATCATCTCGATGGACACCAGCTTGTCGTAAGTACCGCGCAGGTCGCGATAGTCATCGCGCAGGACTGTCACCTGGCCTTCCAGCCCCAGGGCCTGCACCCGCTGCCGGGTATAGGCGTATTGCGCTTCGGACAGCGTGGTGGTGGTGACCCGGCAACCATGCTGGGTGGCCGCATGGATGGCCAGGCTGCCCCAGCCGCAGCCGATCTCCAGCAGATGGTCGCTGGGGCCGAGTTCGAGCTTCCTGCAGATGCACGCCAGCTTGTTCAGCTGAGCCCGCTCCAGGGGCTGGTCGGGGTGCTCGAACTGGGCCGCGGAGTACATCATGGTGGGGTCGAGCAATTGTTCGAACAGGGTATTGCCCAGGTCGTAGTGGGCCAGGATGTTGCGTCGGGCGCCGCCCCGGGTGTTACGGTTGAGCCAGTGCAGCAGGCGCAGGGCAGGGCGCCCCAGGCGCGCCAAGCCGCCCTCGAGGGCATCGAGCACCTCGAGGTTGGCGACGAACAGGCGGGTCACCACGGCCAGGTCCGGGCTGCGCCAGTAGCCATGGATGTAGGCTTCGCCGGCACCGACCGAGCCATTGCCGGCAATCAGGCCCCAGGCCCCGTCATCGAGCACCTCCACCTCGGCCTGCAACGGGCTGGCGGCGTCGCCGAAGCTCCATTGCTGGCCGTGGCTGAGCAGGCGCAGGTGGCCATGACGCAGCTTGCCCAGTTGGGCCAGCACGGCGCCACGTGCCAGCGCACCGAGCCAGGGCCCCAGGCCTGCAGACTTCCTAGCGCTCAGCATCGGGTTGGACATGGTCGGGCTCCTCGCAGGGTTGGCCAAGTACCAGGTCGCCCTGATGCTTGGTGTGGTCATGGATGGGGGTGCGTTTGAGCAGCAGGCGCAAGGCTTGCCAATAGATGGCCGCGACCGTGCGCAGGCTCGTCCACGGGAAGGCCAGGATGTAGCCGTGCAGCGCGCTGCGATCGAGCGGCCTGCGGCGCAGGGCGAGGTCGGCCTCGAATACCTGCTGGCCGCCTTGCCAGTTCTGCATGTGGATGCGCAGGTGTGCCGCGTCCAGGCGCAATTGCAGCCGGTAGTCCATGTCGATGGGCATGAACGGCGAGACGTGAAAGGCCTTGGTCATGCTGAACGGCCTGGTCAGGTCGCCCTGTACCGGGAGCACGTAATGAAAGCGCTCCCGCCAGGGGGTGTTGCGCACCTCTAGCAGGACGGCGGCCAACTGCCCATCGGCGTCATGGCAGAAGTAGAAACTCACGGGGTTGAACGACAAGCCCCAGCAGCGCAGCTGCGTTAGCAGGCGTACCGGCCCGCGAGGCAGATCGCCCGTGGCCCTGGCGACCAAGGTGCGTGCGGCCTGTGCCAGCGGCATGCCTTGGCCAGTCAGGGCCGGCAGGTAGTCAGTCTCGCGCCAGCACAGCGGCGCCAGGCGCCAGCGCCCCAGCCAGCGTGACAAGCCCAGCCACTGGGCTTGCTCGTCCAGGTCCAACTCGAACATGCCGACCCGGTAGCGAAACGCGTGGGCGCGCGGCGTCAGGCGCCGGTGGTGGAGCCAGCCGAGGCACAGGGTGCTGTTCATAGCTGCTCACCGAAGTGGCGTGCCACCTGGAGGGCGCTGACCACGCCGTCTTCGTGGAACCCGTTGCCCCAATAGGCGCCGCAGAAGTAACTGTGCGCCTGCCCCTGTAGCGGCTGTTGCTGCGCTTGCGCCGCAGCAGCGGCGACGCTGTATTGCGGATGGGCATAGCGAAAGCGTGCGAGGATCTGCGCTGGGTCTATCAGTGCCGTCTGGTTCAGGCTGACGCAGAAGGTCACCTCGGCCTTCAGACCCTGCAGGATGTTCATGTTGTAGGTGACGGCGGCCGGGGCCTGGGCGCTGGCGCCGAGGCGATAGTTCCAGCTGGCCCAGGCGTGCCTGCGTTGCGGCAACAGGCGGGTGTCGGTATGCAGCACGACGTCATTGTCGGCGTAGCCGATCGCCCCCAGCACAGCTCGCTCCTCGGTGCTGGGAGCCACCAGCAGCTTCAGGGCCTGATCGCTGTGGCAGGCGAACACCACCTTGTCGAAGCGCTCGCTGCCAGCGTCGCTGAGCATGGCCACACCTGCCTCATCGCGGCTGACCCGCTGCACTTTGCAACCCAGGCGAATGCTGCCGGCGAATGACCGGCAAAGGGGCTCGACATAGCTGCGCGAACCGCCCTCGACCACTCGCCACTGTGGGCGGTCATTCACCGACAGCAGGCCATGGTTGCGGCAGAAGGTCAGGAAAAAGCGCAGCGGGAAGGCGAGCATGTCGGCGCGAGACATCGACCAGATCGCCGACCCCATCGGCACGATGTAGTGGGCGACAAAGCGTTGCCCATAGCCGTGGCGTTCGAGGTAGGCGCCGAGGGTGGTTTCGTGGCTGATGCGCTGGGCGTCCAGGTCGGCGGGCGCCTGGCGGTTGAAGCGCAGGATATCACGCAGCATGCCCCAGAAGCCTGGCGACAGCAGGTTGCTGCGTTGGGCGAACATCGTGTTCAGGCTGTGGCCGTTGTACTCCAGGCCGCTGTGCGGCTCATGCACGGAAAAGCTCATCTCGGTTGGCCGCCAAGCAACCCCGAGCTGCCCCAGCAGGCGGATGAAGTTGGGGTAGGTCCAGTCGTTGAAGACGATGAAGCCGGTGTCGACGGCATAGCGCTGCCCACCCCAGGCCACGTCGACAGTATGGGTATGGCCGCCAATCCACTGCTCGGCTTCGAACACCGTCACCGCGTGCTTGCGCGACAGCAGGTAGGCGCAGGTCAGGCCGGCGATGCCGCTGCCGATGATGGCGATACGCATGGGGGGTCATTCCTGTTCATGGCGGGCCAGGCGTTGCCCCAGGGCCAGGCGCAGGCGCACTGGCAGGGCCGCGAGAAGCCGCAAGACAAAGATGAAAGGGAAGGGGAAGTTGATTTCCAAGGGGCGCCGAGGCAGCCGCTTGGCGATGTGCTCGGCCGCACGCTGCGCAGGCCACAGCTGCGGCATGGGAAAGTCGTTGCGGCGTGTCAGCGGCGTGTCGACGAAACCGGGGCTGACCAGGGTGGTGTCGATGCCTTCATGGTCAAGGTCGATCCGCAGGGACTCCACCAGGTAGCGCACGGCCGCCTTGGATGCGCCGTACGCACCGGCGCGGGGCAGGGCCAGCCAGCTAACCGAGCTGCCCATCACCACCAGGTGCGGCTGCCGGCCGGCGCGCAGCAAGGGCAGGGCGGCTGCGAGGCAATGGCTGAGTGCGAGGACGTTGGTGCGCATTACCCGCTCGATGAGCGCAGGGTCGAAGTGGCCCGGTTCGAGGTACTCGCAGGTGCCCGCGTTGAGGATCACCGTATCCAGTGCGCCCCATGCCAGCTGGATGCGCGTCGCGATGTCCGTTACCTGAGCCGGGTCGTCGAGATCGCCTATGGCCAACAGCGCCTGCCCGGGGAAGCGTTCGACCAGCGCTGTCAGGCGCTCGGCGTCGCGGGCACCCAAGGCCACTTGGTGACCTTGTTCGAGCAGGCGTTGCGCCAGGGCCGCGCCGATACCACTGCTTGCACCGGTCAGCCAGTAGCGGCTCATGCCAGGCGGCCCTTGAGCCAGCGGATGGCACTGCCCATGACGGGAATGTTTTCGTAGAGCAGGGCACCCGCGTCGAAGTAGTCCTGGTGCAGATACACACGTTCTCGCCATTGCAAGTAGCTGCAGCCTTGCAGGTTGACTGGCCGGCCAGCGGCCAGGCGCGGGTGGCGGAACCGCAGGGCCCAGCGTAGATAGCCCTGGCCGGGCGCCACCTCGTCGGCACCGATGAAGGTGTAGCGGATATCCTGGGCGTTGGCGTACAACTGAGCGAAATAGGCCGTCAAAGACGGTAGCCCCTCGACCTGGTGCAGGGGGTCGCGAAAGATGATGTCTTCGCTGTACAGGTTTTGCAGGCTGTCGAGTCGGTCCGCATCAAGGTCGGCAAAGCGTTCGGCGAACTGCTGCAGAAAGGCTGACATGGCGGGCTCCTGGCATGCCTGTACAGCATGATATTTTTGTACAGGTATAGCTGAAGCCTATGCCTAAATTTGTACAAGTCAAAAATCTTGTACAGTTATTTTGTCTCAGATCTGGCCAGTTCGCCCACTTCCATTTCCAGTTCACGCACCTGCGCCGTGAAGCCAGTACCCGGGCGTGCCGGGAAGCGGGTGAGCCTGCTGAAATTTCTCCTGGGCTGGAAAGTCCACCATGGGCTATCTGTCAATGAGGGAACAGCAAGGTGACTGCGACGCGCACGCCCCAGCCTTGGGGCCCGTCGCCTGATCTGTCCAGCCAATACCTCGGGCCTGCCTGGATTGTCAGGGGCTGGCCTGCGATTTTCAGCAGTTGGGTGACTGTCAGGTTGATGGGTACCGACCACTCGCGTGCATGCCAATCATAGGTTGATTCGGAGTTGATACCGTATGTGGTGTGTGTATTGGTGGTGTACGACAGAAAGGGTTGCAGGAAGGTCTGGTCTACTTTTTCCTTCTCATCCGGTGGGCTGCCATCAAGTCCCCAGATGTGGTTGGCGAGTATGCCGCGGGTCCAGCCATTCGATTGTTTGAGCGCCACTGCGGTCGGCCCCAAACCCCATTGCTCGTTACTCAGTAGTTCATCACTGCCGGTTGGAATCAATAAAGCCGGACCAGCGCCAACAATCCAACCACTGTCGGTAGGTTTGCTGGGGGAGAAGAAAAAGCTTTGCGTGATATCCCCTGCACCCGTTTTATCCGCCGCGCCATTCGGGGCCAAGCCATGCTGGTCGATGAAAGGCAAGATGGTGCGGGAAATCAGGTTCCAGTCCTCGTTCAATGTGAACGGCAGCACCGGCTGAATGTTGGTAACACTGTGCATGCCCTCACCGGTTGACCCCATCTTCTGGTCCCAGTTGTACTGCACCGGCAGGCTGTACATGGCAGCCACAGGGTTTAGCGCTGCCTTGGCCAGTTCAGCAGAGTCATCGGCTTGGGCAGTACTGAACTGTATGACAGGCACCATGACTAACAAGCGCATGAGTTGGACTCTTTGCATGTGCTCTTCCTTTTCACGGATATCGAGTGCAAGCGCAACGGAGGTTGCTGACGCCGCCCTGAACGATAGTCGTTATTTGGTTGCTGGGTTGTACCAGGAAAGCAGATCGAAGCCTGCAAGTGGGTAGAGTGGAGTCAGTTGAGCCCGACCATGCTCAAGCCAGCAGCAGTTGCCTTGCTCTCGCCCGATAGCTGTGGGTGAGCCTTCTATTTGACTGCCTGTGTCGTTACAATTCGCAGGTTCCATCAGAACACTCCCCCAATGCGTCGTCTGGCAATAGCGACGACGCCAACCCTGGCGATGTTCCCTACCCAGGGCTTTCACCTCAACTGAGCCAAGGCTCAGTTGAAACGCTTGATAGGCACTGCGGGCTTGAACTGCGGAGTATCTAGCTGACACGCGTGGTACCCCTGCGCTGTCTGCCTTTCGCCCGGCCAACGGAGCCGTGTCCAGAATCGGCAATCCTGCCCCGCACGATCCGTGTGGTCGCCGTTATCAGGCCCTTTCGTGGCTGGGCGTTTCATCAGCTGGACTGAGCTACCAAAAAGGTGGTTCGAGTCAACGCATTTCAAATGCGCTTTCCATGGCGTCAGCACGCTTGGCCACCCCAACCCACGCACTTGCGCCGGCGCCGGGCGAGCCTGCCTTGGGGGGCTGCTGTCCCAGCGCGCACATGTGCGCGTGCAATCGCATGAAACAACCGAATGGATGGAATTCGCTCCCCCTGTGACGCAGGCCTGATCAGGCGGAGTTGAATGAAGTACGCAACAGGAGAAAGCTCATGCCCTTCGTACCTCCCAAGGATCAACACTGCAACGGTGACGATCCGACCACTTCAACGACTGCTGGGCCATGCGTGAAGCCGATGCCAGCACTCGAGCGCAGCAGATTCGGCGGCACGACTCGCCGCCCTGGGCGACCAGGCGACGCTGACGATCCTCCCGTATCTCGCAGTGACCTCAGCAAAGGTCACGACCAATTGGTCGTACATCAGGAGGCGCGCATCAACTGGCGCGTCCTGCTGATTTCGTCAATCGTGATCCTGGTGTTTTCCATTACCACGATGCTCATGCCTGATGCAGCACGCTCGGCCATGAAGCGGACCACCGACTGGATTGCGACGAACCTGGGTTGGTACTACGTGCTGACGATGACCCTGGTCATCGGCTTCGTGCTGTGGGTCGCGTTTTCCAAGGAAGGGGACGTGCGCATCGGCCCTGACCACTCGCGGCCGCAGTACAAGCTAGTGACCTGGGTCGCCATGCTGTTCGCCGCAGGGGTCGGCATAGACATGCTGTTCTATTCGGTCACCGGCCCGGTCGTACAGTACTTGCACCCGCCCAGCGGCGAAGGCGGTACTGCCCAGGCCATGCAGGACGCGGTCATCTGGACCATGTTTCACTATGGCATCGCAGGGTGGGCGATGTATGCCCTGCTAGGTATGGCAATGGGTTACTTCGCCTATCGGTGGGACATGCCGCTGTCGATTCGCGCCGCGCTCTACCCGCTGTTTGGCAAACGCGTGCGTGGCCCCTTGGGTGATGGCATCAGCATCATTGCGCTGGTCGGCACCGTGTTTGGAGTCGCCACGTCGATGGGTATCGGTGTGGTACTGCTGAGTGTTGGTTTCTCGCTGCTATTCGCCCTGGAACAAGGCCTCTCATTACAGATCGCATTGGTGATGGGTGCTGTAGCGCTTACCATCGCGGCCACCACCTCCGGGGTTGACCGAGGCATCCGCTGGATCGCCGAGTTGAACCTTTGGAGCGCCGTGGCGATGATGCTGTACATCCTGATAACAGGGCAGACGGCGTTCTTGTTGAATGCACTGGTGTCGAACATCGGTCAGTTTCTCGTCACCTTTCCGGCGCGCACATTCCAGACGTTTGCCTACGAGCCCGACGGGGCCGGCTGGATGGCGGGGTGGACGTTGTTTTTCTGGGCCTTCTGGCTGGCCTGGGGGCCATTCGTCGGCGTGTTCCTGGCGCGAATCTCGCGAGGTCGCACCTTGCGTGAATTCGTCCTGGCGGCGGTCACTGCGCCGGTGCTGTGCGATTTCATCATTGTCTCGCTGTTCGGCAACAGCGCACTTTTTCAGGTGCTTCAGGGCAACACCGAGTTTGCCACGCTGGCGATGGACAGCCCCGAGCGGGGTTGGTATGCACTGCTTCAGATGTTCCCGGGCTCAATGTTTCTGATTGGTCTGGCAACGCTGTCAGGCTTGCTGTTCTACCTCACCAGCGCCAACTCCGGGGCGATGGTGATGTCGAACTTTTCAGCAACGATTCCCGACCCTTCCCATGACGGCCCGAGCTGGCTGCGGATCTTCTGGGCCTTGCTCACGGCCATGCTCACTGTGGCGATGCTGGTCGCAGGCGGGGTCACGACCATGGAGTATGCAACGCTGATTTTCGCGCTACCGGTGACGGTCATCGCTTATCTGGTGATGGCATCTTTCTACAAGGTATTGCGCATGGAACGTGCCGAGCGTGAAGGGCGGGTGCTGCGACGGCCCTCGATGGCGGCTAGCGGGGGGCATGTTCCGGAGCGCTCGTGGAAGCAACGGCTCGAGCACCTGCGGGCGTATCCATCGCTGCACCAGGTCACCCAGTTCCTCAACCGAACAGTCGGGCCAGCGCTGGACGAGGTCGTCGCTGAATTTCGCCACCAGGGCTATCACGTCACCCGGGAAAGCCTGGTCAATACAAGCGGTATTGGGGAACCGTTGCTGCGGGTATCGATGGACAGATTCCGTGACTTCCATTACCACGTCGCCATCGTCGAGGCGCCTGTGCCCGTGTTCAGTGGCCGCATGACGCGCGAGATCGATGTCTATTACCGTTTGGAGGTGTTCACCCAGACGGGGTCTGGTGGTTATGACTTGATGGGCCTGACCAAACAGCAGGTCATAGATGATGTGCTCAATCGCTATGAGGCCCACTTGGCATTCCTTGTCTTCTCCAGCGAGAACGCCACCGCCTCTGTGCTGACCCCCAGGCAGTCGTAATGCTGTCCTAGGCATCGCGCGCAGCGCTCGATCTAACAGGCATCAAATCAGCGCCCCGGATGTTGGCGGGCGCTGAATTCATCAAACGATGGACGGATCTCTTTCCTGAATGAGCATTGAGATTGATAGCTATGTGTTATCAGTCAGGTATGCACCGCTCAATCCCGCCCTGTCACTTAGCGTTGGACAGGGGGCAGATCACTTCGTCCAATGCCTGTTCAAGGGTGCTGACCGTGCGCTCGATATTGTGCAGTTTTTCAAGCCCGAACAGACCGATCCGGAAGGTCTGGAAGTCGGCCGGTTCGTCACACTGCAACGGCACTCCTGCGGCTATCTGCAGGCCGTGTTCTGCAAATTTCTTACCGTTCTTGATGTCGGCATCATCGGTATAGCTCACCACTACGCCCGGCGCCTGAAAGCCGGCTGCGGCCACGCTTTTGATGCCTTTGCCAGTCAACATGGCGCGCACCCGATCGCCCAGAGCCTGTTGTTCATCGCGGACGTTGTCGAAACCGTAGGCTTGCATCTCGTTCATCACGTCGTTGAAGCGCGCGAGAGCATCGCTGGGCATGGTCGCATGGTAGGCATGTCCGCCTTGTTCGTATGCCTGCATGATCGCAAGCCACTTTTTCAGGTCGCAGGCAAAACTGCTGCTTTGCGTCTGCTCGATGCGCTCGAGCGCCAACGCACTGAGCATCACCAGCGCGCAGCAAGGGGAAGCGCTCCAACCTTTCTGTGGGGCGCTGATCAGCAGGTCGACTGCACACTTCTGCATATCAACCCACAGCGTGCCTGAGGCGATGCAATCCAGCACGAACAGGCCCCCCACTGCATGCACGGCGTCGCCAATGGCTCGCAAATAGTTGTCGGGCAGGATGATGCCGGATGACGTTTCGACGTGGGGGGCGAAGACGATTTGTGGCTTGTGCGCCTCGATGGCCGCCAGCACTTCGTCCAGAGGCGGGGGCGCGTAGGCTGCCTGGCGGCCCGTCTCGACCGGTCGGGCTTTCAGCACCGTGGTAGCGGCCGGGATGTTGCCCATCTCCAGGATCTGGCTCCAGCGATAACTGAACCAACCGTTGCGGATCACCAGGCACTGCTGGCCGGTGGCAAACTGTCGCGCTACCGACTCCATACCGAACGTTCCGCTGCCTGGCACCACTGCAACACCCTGGGCGCTGTAGACCTGTTTCAGGGTCTTGGAAATGTTCTTCATCACGCCTTGAAAGGCCTGCGACATATGATTGAGCGAGCGGTCGGTGTAGACCACCGAGTACTCGACCAGCCCCTCAGGATCAATACTTGGATAGAGCTTCGACATGCGGTGACTCCTTTGGCAGAGATGTCATTGGTATGGACCCTGTCCTATGCCTTGGCAAATGGGCAGATTGATCGGGCCTGTTTGCAGGTATCGAGATAGCCTCTACACCAGCGCTGTACAGATCCGCTCGAAGCCGAGGGAAAGCGCTGGTGATGCCTTGCACCCAATGAAGTCTCAGTTTTCTTGAAGCGTCAACCAGGGCCAACGCGCCCGATAACTGTCGGCCTTGGCCTTGAACAACTCGGGCTGCGGGTTCAACGCGTTCATCCTGAGCAGGTCACGCTGAAGCTCGTCCAGCCCATGGGTGCTGTACAGCTCACCCGTGCCCACATCGATACCCAGGCAGGTTGATCGGATCAGATAGCGATCGATGCCATCCGTGACCTGCTTCAACGCCGGGTAGCCGGCCCCGAATTTCGCCTCATACCACAGGTGCACGCGGGCCTGATTGCGTATCTCAACGTTGACGCCAAGCTGGGCGCAGGCCTGGTGAACGCTAGTGATCATGCGGTCTTCGGCTTCCCACGATAGGTCTTGGTCGAAGTAGGCGATGTCGTAGTCCTTGATGCCCCATTCGGCAGGCTGCCCTGATCGATGGTTCCAGTAGGTCTGGAACAGGCAGCCGGCCACGAGCATGCAATGGGGTATCTGCAACGTGGGCAAGATGGCCAGCAAGGCTCGGTTGATCGAATTCTCGTGGATGATTGCCCGTAAGCGCTCGCTGCTGAGTGCCTGCATCGTCTACCTCCCTGCTGTTGGCTGTGCGCGCTCATGCGCGTGGCGGCTGGGTGCGCTTCCACAGCCGATAGGCGTCGGGCATGCAGACAGCACAGGGTCGATATCCTGCCGCAAGGGCGGAAGGTTCGTCGAGAAAGAACACCCGCTGTTTCACATAGCCACCGCGCGCAATGGCCTGCAAGGCCACACGGCAATCGAGCCTGCCGTAGCGCTTGCCGCCGCGGTGGCCACCCAGGGTGCCGGGCTGGGCGCTCAGCAGGGGCTTGCCGTCGCTGCCCAGCAAAAACCAGATGCGCGGCCCGGCCATAATCAGTGGCCAGACTCGCGCTCGAGCAACTCGCGCTTGCGCTCCACGCCCCAGCGATAGCCGGAGATATCACCGTCGCGGCGTACCACCCGGTGGCAAGGGATCGCCACCGCGATGTGGTTCGCCGCGCAGGCTTGGGCCACGGCCCGCACGGCTTTAGGTGCGCCGATGCGTTCGGCGATGTCGCTGTAGCTCGCCGTCGAGCCCGGTGGGATCTCGCGCAGCGCCTGCCAGACGCGCTCCTGAAACGCGGTACCGCGGATGTCCAGCGGCAGGTTGAGGCCCAGAGAGGGCGCCTCGATGAAGCCCACGATTTGCGCTATCAACGCTTCGAACTGGCGGTCGCCACCGATCAGCTGGGCCTTGGGGAACTGGTCCTGCAGATCGGTCAGCAGGGCGTCCGGGTGCTCGCCCAGAAGGATTGCGCAGATGCCGCGCTGGCTCTGGGCGACCAGGATCGCGCCCAGGGAACACTCGCCGATGGCGAAGCGGATCGTGGTGCCCACGCCGCCATCCCGATAGGCCTTCACACGCATGCCCAGCAGTTGCTCGGAGGCGGCATAGAAGCGGCTGTTGGAATTGAAGCCGGCGCCGTAGATGGCATCCGTCACCGAGGTGTCGGCCTGGCCCAGCTCTTCGCGCAGCTTGCGGGCGCGGGTGGCCGAGGCATAGGCCTTAGGCGTCAGGCCGGTCTCTGCTTTGAACACGCGGTGAAAGTGGAATGCACTGAGGCCCAGATGTGCCGCCAGCTCGTCGAGCGTGGGCGGTGTCGGCGAGCTATCCATCAGGCGGCAAGCCTTGGCCACCAGCGCCGCACGCTGTTCGCTCGCGCGGGTTTGGTCCCGCGAGGCGCGTTGGCTAGGGCGAAAACCTGCCGCCTCGGCCTGCTGCGCATTGGCGAAGAACAGCACGTTTTCGCGCTTGGGGCGGCGGGCCGAAGAGCTGGGGCGGCAGTACACGCCGGTGGTACGCACGGCATACACGAAATGCTCGTCCGCGGCGGCGTCGCGGGCCTGCACGGCGGCCCAGCGTTGTTCATCTGTGCCAAAAGGGGCGCTGGATGGCTTGGGCTGGATCATGACGCAATCTCGCTAAGGTCGAAGTGGAGCCAGTGTAGAAACCGCTGGCAGCGCAAGCACTCCGGTTCTTGCGCTCGAATTCACCTGGTTTGCGGCACCCGCCATAGGTACCAGGCCGCAGTGGTGCGGTAGGGGCTCCACTGCTCGCCGAGCTCGCGCATCTGCCGCGGCGTCGGTGTTTTTTCCAGGCCTTTCAGGCGACGGTAGCCCTCGCGTACGCCAAAGTCGTCGACCGGCAGGATATCTGCGCGTTCCAGGCTGTAGATCAGGAACATCTCTACCGTCCAGCGGCCAACTCCTCGCAAGGTCACCAGGCGCTCGATGAGTTCGCAATCGTTCATCGTTCGGGCGTCGGCCAGCGATGGCACCACCTCATCCAGGCGCGCCTGGGCGATGGCGCGGATGGTCGCCAGCTTGCTCGCGGAAAAACCGCAGGCCCTTTGCAATTCGGCGTCCGTGGCCAGCAAGGACTCAGGGCCCGGAAAAGCCTGGCCCGGGTAGAGCGCGAGAAAACGCCCCAGGATCGCATCCCCGGCCTTGACGTGCAGTTGCTGGTAGGCAATGGCGCGAATCAGCGCCTCGTAGGGTTCACGGGCCGGTTTGGTTTCATGGCGGCAGGGGCCGATGGCGGCGATGTGGCGAGCCCAGTCGTCGTCCAGGCCCTGCAAGAACGTCGCGGCATTTGCATTAGTCACGGCGGGCGCTCCAACAGCCAGCGTTAACAGTGTAGGCTGCAAGCGTATCTCTTTTTTACCGAGCACCCCATGAATCGCCGCAAGAAAATCAAACAGCTGATGCAAGCCCACGCCAAGAAAGCCAGCGCCAAACTAGCCCCGCGCAGCAAGCCCAAGTACATCTGCAAGGCGGACCGCCTGAAAATGGCCGAACAGGCTGCGCTCGAGCCCGCACCCACTGAAGAAGCCTGAAGTGAAGAAGGGCCGGAAACTTCGTGCCTCGCCGCAAGTTCATTGGCCTGAAACCGAGCCCTGCGTTGGGCTCGCTGCCACTACCCGATTTCGGCCAGTCTGTTTTGCCAGGTACAGGTGCTCATCGGCGCGCTTGAGAATGTCGGCGCTGCTCACCGTGACGGCGTCCTTGCAGGCGACACCGATGGAGATCGTCAAGGCACCGACACCGTCAACCGGCGTATCGGCAATACTTTGCCGGATGCGCTCGGCCACCTGAGTGGCGGCTGCCAGGCTGGTATCCGGCAGCAGTAGCACGAATTCCTCGCCGCCAGCGCGGCAGGCGAGGTCGATGGCCCTGGAGGCGTTCTGGATAAGCTGTGCGATCTGTTGCAAGGCCCGATCGCCGGCATCATGGCCATGGACGTCGTTGACCCGTTTGAAATGGTCGATGTCCAGCGCCAGCGCGGCATAGGGCCGGTTGCTCCGATCAAGATCTGACAGCGTTGCATCCATGGCCCGGCGATTGGCAAGGCCGGTCAATGGGTCGCTCAAGGCCACCTGGTTCAACTGGCCCATTTCTTTGTGCATCAGTTGCACGCCTTTGAGCAGCGCGTGGCGAATCGCTCCGGCCTCGGCGTACCAGCCCCGCACAGCCGCCAGGCGTCTGGGCGTTTCCGGGGCAGAAAGATCAGCGGCGATCCTGGCGAGCTGACGCAACGGCCGGGTTATCAGGAAGGTGCCCGCCAGAATCAGCAGCAGGCCCAGCGTGCCGGCCGGCACGATCTTGAGCAGCATCTCGCGCATCAGTTGGCGCAAGGGGGCCAGTGCCTGCTTTTCAGGTTGCTGGGCCACCACCGCCCAATCGGCTTCAGGCACATAGGCATAGCCGGCAAGCATGGGGATGCCCTGGTAATTAGGCGCGGCGAGTTCGCCTGTCTGCCCTTGTAATGCTGCGTTCATCGTCGGGCTGTTGGTGATCACCTGGCCAATCTGCTCGTGGTTGGGGTGATACAGCAAGCGGTGGTTGCTGTCGGCGATGAACGCATAGGTACCGTCGCTGTAGGCGTGATGGCTGATCAGGCCGTGCATGACGCCATGTTGCTGCAGGTGGATCGCCCCCCCGATCACGCCGAGAAACTTCCCGTTGCGGTCCAGGATAGGCCTTGAGATGAATACGATCAGCTGCCCTGTTGCGGACGTGTAGGCCTGGCTGACCATCGGCTGGTGTTCTGCCAGTGCATGCTTGACCTCGCTAGACGTCAGCGTGCTGCCGAGCACGCCGGGTATGTCGGGATGCAGGGCCAGGACCTGGCCCTGGTCATCGAGGATCATCACCACATCGAGTTCTGAATCCTGGGCCTGCAAACGCAAGGCTTCGTCCTTGAGCACGGCCGGTTCGTCGAAGCGGTCGGCCACGCGCAGGCTGCTGAATTGCAGGCGGTTCTGCGCCGAACGCAGGAATTCGCCAATGCTCGAGGCGACCTTGGAGGCGTAGGCGCGGTTCGATGCCAGGGTCGAGCCGATCAGAGCGTCCCGTTGCACGCCGTAGGCGACGGCCAGGCAGATACCGAGCGTGGCCAGCACCGCCAGCAGCACGAAGATCATAGTCAGGCCGCGCAGGCCCAGGAATTGGCGATCAGGCATGTTCGTCCGCCGGGTTCAGAGCGCGTACTGCGCGATGCCATTACCGAACGACCAGTTCTCCTTGCGCACCTCGACCAGGTTGATGAAGACATCTTCCGGGCGTACTCCGGCCTCACGTTCGAGCCCTTGGGCGATGGCCAGGTACAAGGCTTTCTTCTGATCGACGGTACGCCCTTCGCTGAGGGTGATCTGGATGAACACCTGGCCATCGGTGCGCTGGATGCCCAGGTATTGCGGGTCATTCACCAGTTTTTCGCTGTCATGCTCGGTGAGCACCTGGAAGTTGTCGTGTTCGGGCACATTGATGGTTTGGCGCAGCGCACCGTAGACCACCTTGCCGAGGGTTTGCAGGTGAGTGGGGTTGGGCTGGCGTTTGATGTCGATGCGTACCAGTGGCATGTCGGGCTCCTTGAAGGGGGACGATGCGAGGTGCGGGGTTGGCATTGCGACAGTAACGATAGCTGGGTGAAGCAGAACCCTCCAAAAGCTCGCGATTCCTGTGGGAGCCGGCTTGCCGGCGATAGGGCCCGAGCAGACATTCAGCGTGGTCTGCCCCGGCCTCATCGCCGGCAAGCCGGCTCCCACAAGGGATGTGTGTGTAATGTTTAGTTTGCGCGGCAGGGCACACAGGCATAGACCACCAGTTCCACCAGCATCTCTTCCCGGGCCAAACCGGCCACCACCACTGCGGCGCGGTTGGGGTAGGGCGCCTGGAAGTACTGGCCATAAAGGCTGTTGACTGTCGCCAGGTAGCTGCGGTCGGTCACATAGATCAGCACCTGGGTCACATCGTCCAGCGACGCGCCCGCCGCCTCCAGGGTATGGCACAGGTTGTCGAGGGTCTGGCGGGTCTGGGCCTCGATGCCGCCGGCCACCACCTGGCCCTGGGCATCGATGGGGATCTGCGCGGTGTACAGCGTGCCGTTGCCGACGACGGCCCATTCCAGAGGCGCCTTGGAGGCATACAAGTCGGTCTTGATGGCATGTTTCATTGAAAGGTTCCTGACAAGGGGCATTCAGTCGACATCGCTACCACCGCCGGCGCCATGGCGGCGCGAGGCTTCGGTGCTTTCGACCAGGATCTGTTCGGCGAACTGCTTCAACCGCTGCCAGGTCTGCTCGTGCACCTCGAAGCCCTGGTTCAGCGTGGCCAGGTTGGTGGCGGCAGTCGCTGCAGGTTGTGTCGGCTGGCTGAACAGCACCGTGATGCTCTGCTCTGCGCCGGTTTCGGTGTCTTCGCTGTACAAGCCGGGGCAGGTGGCGCCAGCGGCAAACGTTGCCACGTGCCGCTGGCGTGCATCGCCCCATTGGGCCCGCACGTCCAGGCCACGTTCGGCCGCCTGGCTCAGGTAGCCGAGCAACAGCAGGCGGTTATGGCAATGCTGGATACGCAGCACCGCCTGGCCGTCGCGCAGGGCCTTGCCCAGCGCCAGTTCCACCACGGTCGCGGCGCAGCGCAGCACGCTCTGGCCCTGGGCGTCGATCACCAGCAGTGCGCTGTCTTCATGGCTCAGGGTGTAGGGCCGCTCTGCCTCGCTCTGCAGGTAGTCCAGTGCCTTGGCCAACGTGCCCGTGCCGTCCAGCCCCTGCTGGTGCAGCCAGCCGACCAGTTCGGCGGCGTCTTCGCAGTCGCCGACGGCAAAGCCCATGCCCTCGAAGGCCTTGCGGCACATCACCTGGATTTCGTTGAGGGATACGCGCATGTTCAGAAGCCTCCCTGCGGCATGACCGCGAAGTTCCAGTCGTCGTCGAACGGCAGGCCGATCTCACCGACCAGGGGCGCGCCCTGGAACAGCGTGATGCGCACCCAGCGGCTGGATTTGGGGTCGAACTTGCCGGCACCGAAAAACGCCAGTTTGCAGCGCAACAGGTGGATCGGCAGCATGTCCTCGGCCAGCAGGTTGGCGCGGATCTCGCCATAGCCGGTGCGGGCCATGCCTTGCAGGCGGCGGACCGTGCCCTTGAACCCCGGCTGGGCAATCAGGAAGTGCGCCGTCAGCGCATGGGGCTGCGTGCGCAAGTGGGTGATCAGGGCGCTGTGACAGCGCTGGATATTACGCGCAATGCCCAGCTGCATTTCCTTCTCGGCACCTGGCTCGGTGCGGCGCATGCCCAGGCGCGGTTCTTCTTTTTCCGCAGAGCGGTACCAGAAGAAATGCTCGGCCTCGCCCTCGGCGAAGTCGTAGGCCAGGGCCCAGGCGTAATGCTGTTCGATCAGCTCACACAGCTGCCCCAGGGGCATCTGCGCATCCAGTTGGCAGCCTTCGACCACCCCCATCTGCTCGGCCAGCGGCGTGACCTGCTCGGGGTACAGCTCCAGCAGCAGGCTCACCAGCAGTTCCTGGCAACCCACCCCGGCATGGGCTTCGCTCCACGCCTGCAGGCGCTGCCAGAGGCCAGCGTTGCAGGGTTGGCTGTCGAGCCAGGCGGTCAGCCGGGCAAGCTCGGCCAGGGTGTGCTGGTCCTGGTCATGCTGACGCTGATCCTCGGTACAGGTCTGTTCGAGGTGCGCGTGGGCCCTGGAAAGCAGCGAGCGCAGCCGGGCGAGTCGTTCAAGCGTGGGGGCTTGCGCGAGCACCTGGGCCAACGCGGTTTCCCGCGTGGCGATCCAGCGCTCGACCAGTTGCGGGTGGTTGATCAGAAAGGGCGCCATACCCAGCCCGGTGGCATTGCCCACCCCCAGGTAACGCTGCAGCGCAGGCGCCAGCGGCACCGCCCGTTGCGGGGCGAGTGCGCGGGCCATGTGCTCGATCTGCTCGATGCTGAAGTGGCGCAGCAGGTAGACCGTGAACATCTGCGCGCTGAACGGCTGATCGAAGTCCGAGTTGCCTTGCAGGCAGGCGAAGTCGGCGATGCCGAACTTGCCGTTGCCATACACCGCAGTGGTGCGGTAGAGGTAGCCGACCTCGGCGAGCTGGCGCGGGTCGGGCTGGTTGCCCTCGGCCAGTGCCGCCAGGAAGCGGTCGAAATTGCGCAGGCTGCGGTTGGCCCGAGACAGCACCAGCACCCGGGCATCGAAGCGGCCGGCCTCCTGCAGCGGCACATTGCGCTGCAGGTCGGCCAGTTGCGCCTCGTCCACGTCGCCTGCCACCAGCACGAAGGCCACGTCCCACTGGTCGGCGATCACTCGGTCGCTGCGCTTTTCCGGCGGTAGGTAGGCCGAGAAGATCACGCAGTGGTAGTGCGCGTTGGGCGTGTCGATACGGTAGATGGCGGTGCCGAAGCCGTTGCCGTCCAGGTCGAAGCGGCTGCGGCTGATCTGCCAGCGTTGGTTCATCATCCGCCGCATGCTGCTGCGCACGAAGCTCAACGGGCTCTGGAAGTGGCTGCCCAGGCGGGCCAGGTCCATCACCTGGCTGGCCGGGCGCAGCCCGGAGGGTGCGAACGCGGGGTTGCTCATTGTTGTTGTACCTGCATGCATCATGGTTCAGACGCCTTGTTCGCGGGCCATGTGCCGGGCGATGCGCACGGCATCCCACAACGCTGGCAGGATCACCAGCGACACCGGCACCGCGGTGATGACGATAAAGGATTGCAAGGCCGTGACACCGCCCGCGCCGATGGTGATCAGCACCACCGCCGCCAGGCCCATGCCGATGGCCCAGAAGCCGCACAGCCATTTCTTCGGTTTGTCGTTGCTGGACATCGCCAGGGCCACGGTGAAGGCCATGGCGTCGCCGTTGGTGGCCACCGATATGAAACTGAGGAACAGGAACAGCGCGCTGATCAGGCCGCCCAGCGGCAGGTTCTGGGTCACGCCCAGCAGCAGGTCCTCAGGCTGGGTGCCATGGGCGGTGACGATCCCTGGCGTATGCAGCTCCAGGCCGATACCCGTGCCGCCGACCACGGTGAACCAGAACATGGTCACCAGCGGGGCGATGATCGACAACGTCATGATGATCTCGCGAATGGTGCGGCCCCGCGAGATCCGTGCGACGTACAGCGCCACCATGGGGGCGTAGCCGATGAACCAGCCCCAGTAGAACACCGTCCACCAGTCCAGCCATTTCGGGTCGGCGCGGAACAGCGTCATCGGGATGAACTGCTCCACGTGCAGGGCAAAGGCCGCCGGGAAGCCGCCGAGGATGAACAGCGTCGGCCCGCACACCACCATGAACAGCGCCAGGCCGATCATCAGCCACACGTTGATCTCGCTGACGAAACGGATGCCCTTGAGGCCCACCAGGCAGGACACGGTGTACATCGCCGTGACCAGCACGATGGTCAGCGATTGGGTGACGATGCCATTGGGCACCCCCCACACCGCGTGCATCGCGCTGCTGATCTGCAGGCCGAGGAAGCCGATCGGGCCGATGGTGCCGGCGACCACCGCGATGATCGAGGTGGCATCGGCCAGGGTGCCGATCGGCCCCTTCAGCGCTCGTTCGCCGAACAGCGGGTAGAGCAGGGTGCGCGGAGCCAGGGGCAGGCCCTTGTCATAGTGCAGGTGCATCAGCACGATCGCCAGCAGGCTGCCGAGCACCGCCCAGGCGAGGAAGCCCCAGTGCACGAAGGACTGCGCCAGCGCTGCGGTGGCCGCCGCCTCGCTGTGCGGCTGCACACCGACGAACAGTGGCGGTGGGCTGGCGAAGTGCATCAGCGGCTCGGCCGCCGCCCAGAACGCCCCGCCACCGGCGAGCAGTGCGCACATGATCACCGCGATCCAGTTGAAGGTGCTGATGTCCGGGCGCTGGTCGACGCCGCCCAGGCGCACCCGCCCGCAGCGGGAAAAGCCAATCACCAGGCTGACCGCGAAGGTCGCCAGCATCAGCACCTGCCAGTACAGGCCAAAGAACTTGGTCGACCAGGCGAACAGCGTGTTCACCAGCGCCGATACCGCCTCGATATCGACCAGCGCCGCCAGCAGGAACGCTGCCAGGAAACCGCCGCTGATCACGAACAGCGGCCAGTCGATGTCCCGCGCCAGGGGCAGGCCCATGGCCTGGCCTTCAGCCTGCAGGGTGGTTGGGTTTTTCATGAAGCCTCCGGAACCTGCGTTGTTGTTATTGTTGATGCTGTCCGTGCGGGGCTCAGGCTTGCGGCGTGCTGGTGGTTTCCAGCAGGCGCAGCCAGTTCAGCCCCATGATCCTGCGTACATCGTCTTCGGCAAAGCCCCGGGCACGCAGGCCCCGGGCGATGTTGGGGAAGTCGCGGCTGTCGCGGAACCACTGCAGCGGTTCCGGCCAGTTGGCGTTGTCCTTGGAACCTTCGCCGTAGTCCTTGTCCTTGCTCCAGCGGCCGTTGCGCATCCATTCCAGCACCGCCAGCGGTTGTGCCTGGCACAGGTCGGTGCCGATGCCGATGTGCTCCACGCCCATCAGGTCGGCCGTGCGTGCGACCATGTCGCAGAAGCTCTCCAGGCTGCACGCCGAGGCGTCCTTGAGGTGGAAGGGGTAGGTGCTGAAGCCCAGCAGGCCACCGGATTCGGCGATGCCGCGCAGCACTGCGTCGGACTTGTTGCGCTTGGCGGCATGGAAGCTCGACGGGTTGGCATGCGAGACGATCACCGGCCGGCTGGACAGCTCGATGGCCTCCAGGGTGCTGCGCTCGGCGCTGTGGGACATGTCGATCAGCATGCCGACCCGGTTCATCTCGGCGATCACCTGGCGGCCGAAGCGGCTGATGCCGTTGTCCTCGCGCTCGTAGCAACCGCTGGCGAGCAGGCTCTGGTTGTTGTAGGTGAGCTGCATGACGAACACGCCCAGCTGGCGGAATACCTCGACCAGGGCAATGTCGTCCTCGATCGGCGAGCAGTTCTGGAAGCCGAAGAAGATGCCCACCCGGCCTTCCTGCTGGGCCAGGCGGATATCGCCGGCGCTGCGCACCGGGCGAATAAGCTCGGGCCAGGTTTCGAAGCGCCGGTTCCACTCGCCCAGGCGTGACAGGGTTTCGCGGGCGTTCTCGTGGTAGGCGATGGTGGCGTGCACTGCGCTCAGGCCACCGGCCTGCATCTGCTGGAAAATTTCCGGGCTCCAGTTGGAGTACTGCAGGCCGTCGATCATCAGGAGGTCGTTCATGGTGCTCATCCTTCAAGGCCGCAGGTAGGTGGTCTTGACCACGGTGTAGAAGTCACGGGCGTACTGGCCCTGTTCGCGGGGGCCGAAGCTGGAGGCTTTGCGGCCGCCGAACGGTACGTGGTAGTCGGTGCCGGCGGTGGGCAGGTTGACCATCACGCAGCCGGTCTGGGCGCGGCGCTTGAACTCGCTGGCATGGCGCAGGGACTGGGTGATGATGCCGGCGGTAAGGCCGTAGACGGTGTCGTTGAGCGTGGCCAGGGCTTCTTCGAAGCCGCTGACGCGGATCACGCAGGCGATCGGGCCGAACACTTCCTCGCGGTTGATGCGCATGTCGTTGCGGGTACCTGTGAACAGCGCCGGGCGCATGTAGTAGCCGTCGCTGTCCAGTTGCAGGCGCTCGCCGCCTTCGATCAGGGTGGCGCCTTCGGCCTGGGCCAGGCGCAGGTACTCCAGGTTCTGCTCCAGTTGGCGTGCCTCGGCCACCGGGCCGATCTGCACCCCGGCGTGCAGGGCGTGGCCGACCTTGAGCTGGCGCATGCGCAGGCGCAGGGCTTCGACGAAGCGATCGTGGATGCCGTCGCAGACGATCAGCCGCGACGACGCTGTGCACTTCTGCCCGGTGCCGAAGAAGGCGCCGTTGAGTGCGCATTCCACCGCCAGGTCGAGGTCGGCATCGTCCATCACTACCAGGGCGTTCTTGCTGCCCATTTCCAGTTGGCAGCGCACCAGGTTGCCGGCTGTGGCGACCGCCACGTGGCGGCCGGTCTGCAGCGAACCGGTGAAGGTCAGGGCATCGATGTCGGGTGATTGCACCAGGGTTTCGCCGACGCTGGCGCCGCTGCCCATGACCAGGTTGAAGGTGCCGTCCGGCAGGCCCTGGCGGCTGATGATCTCGGTCAGCGCCCAGGCGCTGGCAGGCACCAGGTTGGCCGGCTTGAACACCACGGCGTTGCCGAAGGCCAGTGCCGGGGCGATCTTCCAGGCGGCGGTGGCCATGGGGAAGTTCCACGGGGTGATGATGCCGACCACGCCCACCGGTTCGCGGTGCACCTCGATGTCGATGCCGGGGCGCACGGATGCGGCGGTTTCGCCCAACTGGCGCAGCACTTCGGCGGCGTAGTAGTGGAAGAACTGGCCGCTGCGGTGCACTTCGCCGATGCCTTCGGCCAGCGGTTTGCCTTCTTCACGCGAGAGCAGTTCGCCGAGTTCCGCCTTGCGAGCGATCAGCTCGTCGCCGATGGCCATCAGCACGTGCTGGCGGGCTTCCAGGCCGCTGGCGGCCCATTGCGGTTGTGCGGCGCGAGCGGCCTGGATGGCGTGCAAGGTCTGGTCGGCGCAGGCCTGATGGTATTCGCCGATCAGGTCGCGGGTGTCCGAGGGGCTGTGGTTGGCGACGGTGGCCTGGCCTTCGCACCACTGGCCATCGATGTAGTTCTTGTAGGTGTTGTGTGACATGGATGAAAGCCTCTGTTTGCCTGGCCTTCATCTTGCGAGCAATATGGGTCAAATAAAAATTAATAAAAAAAATGCTTTGATAAGGAACGCTAACCATGTTGCCCGAGTTGAAGATCGCCCAGTTGCGCTACTTCGTCCTGGTCGCCGAACTCAAAAGCTTTCATGCCGCCGCCCGCCAAGCTTGCCGCACCCAGCCCGCGATCTCCCTGGCGGTGCGCGAGCTTGAGCAGAAACTCGACCAGGCGCTGGTCGAAAAGGGTGGGGGCAGGGTGGAGCTGACGCCGTTCGGCGAGCACTGCCTGCCGCTGTTTCGCGGTTTGCTCGAACAGCACGACCGCATCGCCCGCGAAGTGACCCTGCTGGCCCACCATGAAATCGGCCAGGTCAGCATTGCCACCGTGCCTTCGGTGGCCAGCCGCCTGCTGCCCGGGCCACTGGCGCGCTTCGTGGCCGAGCACCCGAACGTGCAGGTCAGCATTCAGGATGCTACCGCCGAACGGGTGCAGCAACTGCTGGCTCAGGGGCAGGTGGATTTCGGCATCAGCAGCCTGTGGCTGGCCGATGAACAGGTCGATTTCGCGCCGATCCTGCACGACCAGGTCGGCGTGGTGTGCCGCGCCGACCACCCGCTGGCGCAGGCCGGCGAGGCCTTGCACTGGTCGCAGCTGAAGGGGCTGGCGATGGTGCGCAACGGCACCTCGCGGCTGCTGGAGGGCAGCGAAGCCGAGACGCTGCTGGCACACAGCCGCTTGTTCGTGTCCAACATGATCTCGCTGATCGCCATGTTGGAGCAGGGTGTGGGAATCAGTACCCTGCCTTACCTGGCGTTTCCCCTGGAAAACGAAAAACTCGCCTTCCTGCCGCTGGCGGCGCCGAAGGTCGAGCGCCAGATCGGCCTACTCACGCGCAGAGGGCGCAGCCTGTCACCGGCGGCGCAGGCCTTGCGGGTGTTCTTGCAGGCGCAAATGGGCCAGCAGGGTCTGGGCTGAGCAGGTCAGCCGTTAGCGGAGCGTCGCTTTTTCTGCCGGTACATGGCGCCGTCGGCATGGCTGAGCAAGGTGTCGGCATCCTGGCCGTCGACCGGGTAGCAGGCAATGCCGATGCTGCAGGACGGCATGGGCAGGCCGCCGCAGTCTTCGTCCAGGGGCGGCGCCATGGCGGCGAGAATCTGCGCGGTCTTCTCGGCAATGGCGCCGGGCGACTCCATCTCGGTGAGCAGCAGGGTGAATTCGTCACCGCCCATGCGCGCCACCGTGTCGTGCTCACCCATGCAGGTCTCCAGGCGCCGGGCCACCGCGCAGAGCACGCGGTCGCCCATGGCATGGCCATGTTCGTCATTGATGGCCTTGAAGTCGTTGATATCGAGAAACAGCAGCGCCAGTGGGCGTTGCCGCTGCAGCGCCCTGTTCAGGCGCTGGTTGAACAGCGAGCGGTTGCTCAGGCGGGTCAGCGGGTCGTGATGGGCGAGAAAACGCAGTTCTTCCTCGGCCTTGGCCTGGGCCGTGACGTTGCGCGCCACGCCGATGCGTGCGCCGACTTCCTCGGACCAGAAGGCTGACCAGAGAATGTGCACGATACCGCCGTCCTTGCGCAGGTAGCGATTGCGGAAATCGCAGTGGGGTTGGCCGTTCATCACCCGGATGATCGAGGCCCGCGTGGCCTCCAGGTCGTCGGGGTGCATGTAATGGGTGATCGGGGGGCCGATCAGTTCCTCGGCCTGGTAGCCAAGCAAGGCTTCGCAGGCGTTGCTGACGAACACGATCGTGTTGTCCCGGTCGACCACGAACACCGTGTCCAGCATCAGGTGGATCAGCTTGGGGTAGAGGGCTTGCAGGTCAACGGCCATGGGCGGGGGAGTCCGATAGCGAGGCTCGGTCGACGGCAGCATACACAGGGCTCGGCCCGCGCCACCAGCGGCTGACAGCAATTTTGTTCGGGGGCCTTCGCTGGGGCAGTGCTGAGGTATCATGCCAAACCTTGTCCCAGAGCCTGCCGTGCCTTTCATGACTGTCTTCTACCTGAAATTTCTCATCACCCCTACGCTGATGCTGGCCATTTCACTGGCGGCCAGGCGCTGGGGCACCAAGATTGGCGGCCTGCTCTCCGGCCTGCCGGTCACCTCGGCCCTGGTGATTCTGTTTCTCAGCCTGGAGCAAGGCGCCGAGTTTGCCCTGCAGGCGGTGCCGGGGGCGTTGGCGGGGCTGGCTGCGGTTCAGGCGACCTACTTGTTCTACTTCCTGGTCACCCGTCGGGTTTCAGCCTTGATCGGTTGCCTGGCAGCGTTGGCGGTGTACGCCGCCTGTGCCTGGCTGATGAGCCGCCTGGGCCTGGTGGCCGCGTCGGTGGCGGTAACGCTGGCGCTGCTCAGCGTGATCATCCTGGTCACCCGGCCAAAGGCAGAAAGTGCCCCGGCCAAGGTCGTGGCGTTGCCACGCTGGGTCATCCCCATGCGTATGCTCACCGCCACCTTGCTGCTGGTGGCGATCACGGCCAGCGCCGAGTGGCTGGGGCCGGTAGCCAGCGGCTTGCTGGCACCGATCCCGGTAATCGCCTGGCCTCTGGCCGTGTTCGCCCATGTTCAGGGCGGGCATCAGGAACTCGGGGCGATCGTGCGGGGCAATGCCATCGGCGCGGTAGGGGTACTGGGCTTCTACCTTGCCGTGAAAGCTTCGATCGAGCAGTGGGGCACGCTGCCGTCGGTTGCCACCGCCGTGGTGTTGGCGGTGGCGGCGACATTCTTGTTGGCGCGCTGGCTGGATAAGCGCTGAGGGCTGTGTCGTCAGGCGCCGGCGGCCCGTGCCGCGCGCCTGGCGGTCACTCAGGCGAAACTGGGCTGCAGCAGCGTGCTGCGCCGGCGTATCAGCACCATCACACAGGCGAACGAGATGAACGCCAGCAGTGAGTAGAACACCGCCAGGGGCCACCACTGGCCTGCTGCCTGGCCGGCGATCAACGTGCCCACCATCGGCGTGGTGCCGCCGATCAGCGCACCGCATGCCTGGTACGCCAGGGAGATGCCCGAATAGCGCTGGTACACCGGGAACACGTTGACGATATAGCCCGCGATCACGGCGTAGAAGGCCGAGGAGAACACCTTGGCCAGTGAGATGCCGAGGATGATCATCGTGTTCTGCCCACTGGATACCAGGCTGAACATCGCATAGGGCACCAGCATGCTGGCGCCGGAGGTCAAGAGCAGGAAGCGGCCGGCACCGACCTTGTCTGCCAGCCACGCCGCGATGGGCTGGTTGATCAGTTGAACGATGGCTACCACCGACAGGCACTCAAGGATCACCGAACTCTTGATGCCCAGGTACTGGGTGGCGTAGGCAATCATGAAGGTATTGGTGAAATAGGCCGAGGCAATGCCGATGCTGCAGGCGCCCATCACCAGCAGTATCAACGGCCAGGCATCGCGAACCACTGCCTTGACCGGCGATCGTGCGGGTTTTTCTTGTTTGGCCAGGGCCTCGAACTCCGGTGACTCATGCACGCCACGGCGGATCACGAAGGCCAGCAGCAACAGCAGCACGCTGCCCAGGAACGGCAGGCGCCAGCCCCAGGCATACAAATCGGCATCCGGCAGTTCGGTGATGAAGCGGAACACCATCAGCGACAGCACCAGGCCCGCTGGGCTGCCGAGCTGGGCGAACGAGGCGTAGAAGCTCTTCTTGCCTTCGGGTGCGTGCTCGCTGGCCAGCAGCACCGCGCCGCCCCATTCGCCACCCACCGCAATGCCCTGCAGGATGCGCAGAGCGACCAGCAGCACCGGTGCCAGCAAGCCGACCTGCTCAAAGGATGGCAGCAGGCCGATGCCCACCGTCGACGCGCCCATCAGCACCAGGGTGATAATCAGCGAATACTTGCGACCGAAGCGGTCGCCCAGGTGGCCGAAGATGACCCCACCCAGCGGCCGGGCGAGAAACCCCACCGCCAGGGTGGCGAACGACGACAAGGTGCCCACCAGTTGGCTGCTGCCAGGGAAGAACACATGGCTGAAGATCAGTGCCGACGCCGTGGCGTAGATATAGAAATCGAACCACTCGATCAGGGTGCCGAGAAACGATCCGGCGGCGGCGCGGATCGGTTGCCGCGCCCGGGTGGGCGACGCAGGGAGTGAGGTGGACATAGGGCTTCCTTTGACTGTTATTGGCATTGTTCAAAAGGCATCAAGCCGGCGTTGTGTCTGCGTCTGTCGCGCTTTGCCAGCGTTGCTGTTCAGCCCGCCAGCGGGCGGTCGACATAGGGTCGGTTGAGCGTTTCCAGCGCCTGGGCAAAGGCCAGCAGCCGTTGCTCGTCGCGATAGCGGCCGACGATTTGCAGCCCCACCGGCAGGCCCTGCTCGCTGAAGCCGCAGGGCAGCGACAGGCACGGGTGGCCGCTGAGGGTGATCAGCGAGCAACTGGTCATCCAGTCGATGTAGGTGTCCATCGGCTGGTCGCCGATCTGCCTGACGTAAGGCTGCTCCACCGGGAACGGCAGAACCTGGCTGACCGGGGCCACGAGAAAATCGTACTGCTCCAACAACGCCTGGGTGTCGCGGAACAGGCGGGCGCGCACGGCTTCGGCGTCGATCACGTCAACGGCAGTGAACTGCCTGGCTTGCTCGATGTTCCACACCACGGTGTCCTTGAGCAGGTGGCGGTGGGTGTCGAGCAGGTGGCGATAACCACTGGCGTAGGTCAGTGCGCGCAGCACCTGGAAGGCGCGGGCGCCGCCGCTGAAGTCCGGCTCGGCCAGCTCCACGCTGCAGCCCAGGTCGGCCAGACGCTGCACGCCGGCCTCGGTCACGGCGCGCACGGCCGGCTCCACGGGCAGGCCGCCCAGGTCCGGGCTGTAGGCGATGCGTGCGCCGCGGAAGTCGCCTTGCAACGCGGCGCTCAGGGGGGACGCAGCGGATTGCAGGGACAATGGATCGCGGCGGTCTTCACCGGCGATCACGCTGAGCAGCAGGGCCACGTCGGCCACGCAGCGGCCCATGGGGCCGGCCACCGTCAATTGGCCGAAGCTGTTGTTGTTGGGCCAGTTGGGCACGCGGCCGATGGAGGGGCGCAGGCCGACGATGTTGCAGAAACTCGCCGGGTTGCGCAGCGAGCCGCCCATGTCGCTACCGTCGGCCAGGGCCACCATGCCTGAGGCCAGGGCCACCGCCGCGCCGCCACTGCTGCCGCCGCAGGTCATGGCCGGGGCGTAGGGGTTGCGGGTGGCGCCGAACACTTCATTGAAGGTCTGCGAGCCGGCACCGAATTCCGGCAGGTTGCTCTTGCCCAGCAGGATCGAGCCGGCTTCCGCCTGGCGGCTGACGATCAGCGAGTCCTGCTTGGGTACATGCTCGGCATACACCTGCGAACCCCAGGTGGTGCGCATGCCGGCGGTGAGGAACGAGTCCTTGTGCGCCACCGGCAAGCCATGCAGCGGGCCGAGTGGGCCGCCCTGGGCCTGGTGGTCATCGGCGGCTGCGGCCTTGGCCAGGGCACCTTCTGCATCGACGGTGACCAGGGCGTTGAGTTGGGGGTTGTGCCGTTCGACTTGGGCCAGGCATGCCTCGGTCAGTTCACGGGCCGACAAATGCCCTGCGCGTATTTCAGCGGCCAGTTCCCAGGCGGGGCGTGTGGCCAGGTTGCAGGAGGGTTGACCGGGCATTCGAATCTCCTTAAAGTATCGCTCTGCAATACTAATTATTGTTTGGTGGTACTATGTATATGCCAGGTCGCGGGGCGCGGTCAAGATGGCCTATGCTTGGCTACCCGAATGGAGGCAAATCGAACGTGAGCGAAAAAGACGCGCGGCAGCAGCATCCGCAGTTCATCGAGACCCTGGAAAAAGGTATCCGCGTGCTGGAGATCTTCCGCGACGGCCAGCCTTCGCTGGGCCTGACCGAGCTGGCCGACGCCTGCGAGATGACCAAGAGCGCGGCCCAACGCTTCACCCATACCTGGTGCGAGCTGGGTTACCTGGCCAAGGACGAACGCTCACGGCGCTACAGCCTGACCCACAAGGCGCTGGAGCTGGGCTTTCTGTACCTCAACGCCTCGCCGCTGATCAGCCGCGCATTGCCCGCGCTCAAGCTGATCCGCGAGCGCTGCAACCTCACCGTCAACCTGTCGGTCCTCAGCGGGCACGACATCGTCTATGTCATGCGCATTCCAGGCCCCAACCAGACCCACGCCGAGATGTTGCCAGGCCGCCGTATGCCAGCCTGGTGTACCTCGGCAGGCCGCGTGCTGCTGGCCGACCTGCCGCCCAGCCGGGTGCAGACGAGCTTGGCGCAGGTGACGCCGGTGGCCTACACCGCGCAGACAGAAGTGGACCGCGAAGTGTTGTTCGAGCGGGTGCAGGAGGCTGGCCGCAACGGCTACGCGCTCACCCGCGACCAGGTACTGGTAGGGCAGGTGGGCATCGCTGCGCCGATTCGCAACGTGCACTTCCAGGTCGTGGCGGCGATCAACATCACCGCCCAGCTCAGTGCCTGGCCGGTGGAGAAGGTGGAACAGGAGCTGGTGCCCCTGCTGATGGAAGTGAGCCAGGCGGTGAGCATCGGCTGAGCCGCTGTATCACTGTGTATCTCGCATCCTGCAAGACCGCTTCGCTTACAAATCCCCCAGCCTCCTGATACGCCCCGGATACAGGCCTGAGGCCAAATGAGCCAGCCCGAACGAACAGCCAGACGGCGACGTTCCCTGGCGCATTTTGCCCTCGCGGCATGACCGTACCCATTCAGGAGCAGCACCATGACCCGTACCCAACGTACCAACAAGACCCGCCTCGGCCTGCTGGGCATCGCTTTGCTCGGTGGCATCAACCTCACCGCGTCTGCCTTCGCGGTCGAGCCACTGCCTCAGGGCTATCAGCTCGCCGCCGCGGAAAAAACCGGCGAGGGCAAATGTGGCGAAGGCAAATGCGGCGCCAGTGGCGCCTCGGCCAAGGCCACCCAGGCCGAGGGCAAGTGCGGTGAAGGCAAGTGCGGCGACGCTTCGTTCGCACGGACCGACAGCGACCATGATGGCCGGGTGTCCCGCACCGAACTGCTGGCGGTCGCCCCAGGCGCCAATGCCGAATTCGACGCGATCGACGCCGATCACGATGGCTACCTCTCCGAGGCCGAGGTGTACCAGTTCCGCAAGCATCAGTTCGATGCCAACGGCAAGCCGTTCCCCAGCGACCTCTACAGCAAGCTGAGCCAGGCCAGGAACTGACGCTCGCCGGCATCCTCCCCGGCGCCATGCCGGGGAGGGCACCTCACCCCAAGGAGCCTGCTCCATGACCACACCTTCCACCCTGCAGGGCGCCGGCCTTGGCCTTCGCCGTGCACTGCTGCCCGAACTGCTGGCCCTGGACACAGGGGCCGTGGATTTTCTCGAATGCGCCCCGGAAAACTGGATCGGTGTCGGTGGTGCCCATGGCCAAGGCCTGGCGCAGCTGGCCGAGCGCTTTACGCTGGCCTGCCACGGCTTGTCGCTTTCGTTGGGCGGCCCGGCACCGCTCGATCACGGCTTTGTGCGGCAGATTCGAGGGTTTCTCGACCGTCATCGGGTGGCGCTGTTCAGCGAACACCTGAGCTACTGCACCGATGACGGCCACCTCTACGACCTGATCCCCATGCCGTTCACCGACGAAGCCGTGCGCCATACCGCCCGACGCATCGGCGAAGTGCAAGACGCCCTGGGCCGGCGTATCGCCGTGGAAAACATTTCCTACTACGCCGCGCCCTATCAGGCGATGAGCGAGATCGACTTTCTCCGCGCGGTGTTGAGCGAAGCAGACTGCGACCTGCTGCTGGACATCAACAACCTGGTGGTCAACGCCTGTAACCACCGTTACGACGCCAGCCGGTTCCTCGTCCAGTTACCGCCTGAACGGGTAGCATGCCTGCACGTGGCCGGGCATTACGACGAAGCACCGGGGCTGAAGATCGACACCCATGGCGCGAGCGTCCAGGCCGATGTCTGGGCCTTGCTTGCCGATGCCTACCAGTACCTGGGACCGCGCCCGACCTTGCTGGAGCGCGACTTCAATCTGCCGCCGCTGCCCGATTTGCTAGAAGAGGTGCAACACATTCGCAACCTGCAAACCCCGGTAAAGGCGCTGCGCCATGGCTGACACCCTGCAAGCACAGTTGTTGTGCATGAGCCGCCATATCCGCGACCCTCAGGCCAACCCGCCGCCGCCAGGGGTAGAGGCACGGCGCCTGGCGGTTTACCGGCAGTTGTTCTTCGGCAACCTGCAGTCGATGCTGGCGGGGAGTTTTCCGGTGTTGAGGGCCTGCCTTGGGCCCGAGCAATGGCGGGCGCTGATCGAAGACTTCTACGCCCATCATCGTTGCCAAACCCCGTTGTTCACCGAATTGGCAGGGGAGTTGGTGGACTATCTGCACGCCCGTGCTGATCCACCGGGCTGGGTGGCGGAACTGGCCCATTACGAGTGGATCGAGACGGTGTTGCTGCTGAGCGACGCGTGCGACCCGGAAGACGAGACCACTGCCGACGTGCTGAATGACGTGCCGATGCTGTCCGGGCTGGCCATCCCGTTGGCCTATGCCTGGCCGGTCAGCCAGATCGGGCCGGGGCGCATCCCACCAGAGGTGCCGCAGGCGCCGACACGGGTGCTGGCTTACCGAGGCGCGGACCTGAAGGTGCACTTCTCGCGTTTGGCGCCATTGGCCCATGCGTTACTGGTGTCGCTGCAAGAGCAGCGCTGCAGCGGGCGTGACCATCTTGCTGCTCTGGCGCAGAGGGCAGGTGTCGAAGAGACGCAGATCGAGCCGCAAGGGCGGGCTTTGTTGAATGCCTTGCGGGCCCAAGGTGTGGTGATTGCGTTGGCGGGGTAGCCAATGTGGTCTGTTGCCCTTACCCCTGAGCAAACTGCCGCAGCTTCTCGCCATCGAGCCGATAGCGAATCCACTCATCCTGTGGCTCGGCCCCCAGCGACTGGTAGAAACCGATGGCCGGTTCATTCCAGTCCAGCACGCTCCACTCCAAGCGCCCACAGCCGTTCTCGACCGCCTCGCGAGCAATGTGCTGCAGCACCCTGCGCCCGGCACCGCCACCGCGTTGCTCGGGGGTGATGTACACGTCTTCCAGGTAGATGCCATTGCGCCCCAGCCAGGTCGAGTAGCTGTAGAAGTACACGGCAAACCCAATTGGCTGCCCATCGCGCTCGCAGATCAGGCTGTGCACCGTGCTGCCTTCCTCGAACAGGGTGCGTTCGATATCGTTGACGCTGGCGATCACTTCATGGCGGGCACGCTCGTACTCGGCCAGCTCGGTGATGAACGCCAGGATCTGCGCGGCGTCGGTGCGTACCGCAGGGCGAATGTTGAGGCTCATGCGTCTGTTCCTTGTGCTTCAGGGTTTAGCGGTACAGTAAGGTGTATCTACATATTTAACTATAACTGTACCGGTCGCAGGGCAGAGCGACTGCGCTAGTGTGACAGCACTTACAAGGATACTGGAATGCCTGCCATGCTTGCCTCTGCCGACCTGCTCACCGCCTTCGTGCTGTTCGCCTTCGTTTCTTCGATCACGCCAGGGCCCAACAACACCATGTTGCTGGCCTCGGGCGTGAATTTCGGCGTGCGCCGCTCGATCCCCCATGCCATGGGCATCAGTATCGGCTTCATGGTCATGGTACTGGCGGTCGGCCTGGGCCTGGGCGAGCTGTTCAAGGCCTGGCCGGTGCTCTACACCGTGCTGCGCTACGTGGGAGCTGCCTATCTGCTGTACCTGGCGTGGAAGATAGCCACGGCCGGGCCGCTCGGGGCCGACTCGCCCAACGCACGCAAGCCGATGGGGTTCTGGGGCGCAGCGGCGTTCCAGTGGGTCAACCCGAAGGCCTGGGTCATGGCGGTGGGCGCCATCACAACCTATACCCCGGCCCAGGGATACGTGACGAACGTGATCGTCATCGCCGCGCTGTTCGCGCTGGTCAACCTGCCCAGTGTCGGCATCTGGGTGATGTTCGGCAGTGCGCTGCGCCGGCTGCTGCAGAACCCGCGCAGGCTGATGCTGTTCAATGTCCTGATGGCCTTGCTGCTGGTGATTTCGCTTTATCCACTGCTCTTTGTAGAATCGGCGCCTTGATAAACCGCCGAGTACAGCAAGCCGATGCAGTTGATTCCCTGGTCCCACGAATGCTCCGAAGGCTTCACCCTGCGCGGCTGGCGCTCCGAGGCCAGCGGCAAGCCGTTGTTGCACTTCCTGCACGGTAACGGCTTCTGCTGCCTGGCCTATCAACCCATGCTGATGGACCTCGCCGAGCATTTCGACCTGTGGCTGTGCGATGCCCAGGGCCATGGTGACAGTGACCACGGCGGTGAGTTTTGCGGCTGGAACCGCACGGCGGCGCTGGCGCTGGAAGCCTTCGAAAGTGGCCGGGGAGCGTACGGCGAGGTGCCGCGTTACGCTCTGGGGCACAGCTTCGGTGGCGTGCTCACCGGGCTGATACTGGCTAGCGCTCCCGACCTGTTTACGCGTGCCGTGCTGCTCGACCCGGTGCTGTTCAGCCGGCGCATGATCGGCGCCATGGGCATTGCTGCACGCCTAGGCCTGCACCGCCGGCATGCACTGGCGCGCAAGGCCGCCACTCGGCGAACCCACTGGCCGGACCGCGAAGCCGCGCTGGCTTCGCTGCAGGGGCGGGGGATTTTCAAGGGTTGGACCGACGCCGCACTGCGTGCCTATATCGAGCATGCGCTGGGCGATTGTGGTGAAGGCGTGGTGCTCAAATGCCGGCCCAGCCGCGAGGCGGACATCTTCAGCTCATTTCCAAAGGCCATGTGGTCGCAGCTCGCAGCCATTCGGGTGCACACGCTGGTGCTGTATGGCCAGCACACCTATCCCTTCGTGCCACGTTCGGTGCTACGGCTGGCGCGCATCAATCCACGGGTGAAGGCCCGTGAGGTGGCCGGTGGGCACTGCTTCATGCAAGAAGACCCGGCCATGGCAGCGCAACAGGTGGTCGACTTCCTGCAAGGCTGAACAACTGTTCCATAGCTGGAACGATCAGTGCTATTTCAGCCGGCTACTGGCAGATTGTGCGCACTGGTAAGGTGAACCCAGCCAAGAGAGGAGACTTCTCATGAAAAAGATCCTGGGTATCCACCGCAGCCCGCACGCCCACTGGGTGGGCGACGGCTTCCCGGTGCGCAGCCTGTTCACCTATGACAACCTGGCCAGCCAGATCAGCCCGTTCCTGCTGCTGGACTACGCCGGCCCCTATGATTTCACCCCGACCAGCGCCCGCCGCGGCGTCGGCCAGCACCCGCATCGCGGCTTCGAGACCGTGACCATCGTCTACCAAGGCGAGCTGGAGCACCGTGACTCCACGGGCGCCGGCGGCTTGATCGGCCCGGGTGATGTGCAGTGGATGACCGCCGCCAACGGCATCATCCATGAAGAATTCCATGCACCGGCCTTCGCCCGCAGCGGCGGCACGCTGGAAATGGTGCAGCTGTGGGTCAACCTGCCGGCCCGCGACAAGCGCGCGGCGGCGGGCTACCAGACGTTGCTGGCCGGGGACATCCCAGTCATTTCGCTGGACGGTGATGCCGGCAGCCTGCGGGTGGTCGCCGGCAGCTACGGTGGGCAGCCGGGGCCTGCGCGTACCTTCACTGCCATGGATGTCTGGGACATGCGCCTCAAGGCCGGGGCCGGCCTGCAACTGCCGGCCGCCGAAGGGCGCAATGCCGCGCTGGTCGTGTTGCGCGGCAAGCTGCGGGTCAATGCCGAGCGTGACGCCGGGCCGGCGAGCCTGGTGCTGCTGGACCGAGCGGGCGAGGGTGTGGCGCTGGAGGTGCTGGAAGACACCAGCGTGCTGCTGCTCAGCGGTGAGCCCATCGATGAGCCCATCGTCGGTTACGGCCCGTTCGTCATGAACAGCCAGGCGGAAATCGCCGAGTCGTTCGACGATTTCCACGCCGGCCGCTTCGGCCAGATGGCATGATGGGCCGATGAGCCCTTTGCACGCGGTACGACGCACGAGTCGCAGCAACGACCAGCACACCCTATGGCTGCGCTACCGTGCGCCGTACCATTGGCCGTCGGCCCTGGCCTTTCTTGCAGCGCGCTGCATCCCAGGCATCGAAACCTTTGACGAAGGCGTGTACCGACGCACCCTGGTGATCGCCGGCCGACACGCTGTGCTGCAAGCCAGGCCTGCCTGCGGGCAACGTCTGTACGTTCGCGTTGACGGCGTACCCAGCGCGGCAATCCCCGGCTTGATCGCGCGCGTGCGCCGCGTCTTCGACCTGGACGCCAATCCCGCGCAGATCGCCCAGGCCTTGATGGCAGATCCCCTATTGGCCAAATTGCTTGCCGCACGCCCCGGCCTGCGCGTGCCGCAGGGGTGGGATGCGTGCGAACAAGCCATGCGCACGGTGCTGGGCCAGCAGATCAGCGTGGCGGGCGCGATGACCCTGGCTAGCCGCCTGGTGGCGCGCCACGGCCAGAAGCTGCGCGTGCAGGGCTATGGTTTGACCCACGTGTTCCCCACGCTCGAAGCGATTGCCTGCGCGCCGCTCGATAACCTCGGTATGCCCCGTTCACGCGCTGCCACGTTGGGTACACTTGCCCGTGCACTGCTCGATCAACCTGGCCTGCTGCGCCCGGGGCAGCCTCTTGAAACCGTCATTGAAAACCTCTGCCGCCTCAGGGGCATCGGCCCCTGGAGTGCCCACTACCTGGCCCTGCGCCAGGTCGGCGCGCAGGATGCATTGCCGTTGGGAGATGTAGCGCTGATCAAGGCATTGCGCCTGCTGGAAGGGGGGGATGCGCAGTTGGGCGAACGTGCTCTGGCCTGGCGACCCTGGCGGGCCTATGCCGCGCAGCATCTGTGGGCCTCGCTGGCGGACCTCAGCCCGACTGCCGCCACTGCACGTCGCTGATGCCGAAGCGCTCGGCCAGGGGTTTGCTCACCTTGCGGACTTTTTCGTGGCTGTAGCGGCCTATGCGGCCAACGCCTGCGTCACAGCTTGCCCAGTGCCAAGCTTCGGCGTTGTCCATCCGGTCCGCACGGATGACGAACGATCTGGGCTTGCCATGGAACTGGTAGTCGATCACGTAGAGCTTGGCATCGATCATCGGGTACCTGGCGTGCTGGGCGCGGTTAGCGGTGGCGGTGAAAGGCTTGAACATCTGGAGCCATGAAGGCGTCGAAAAGTTTGCTCTGGGCAGATCAACGCGACACGAATGGTCTGTTACCGACCGCCTGTCGCCAAGTGCCATCATCGGACCGAACGGTCATGGCCTGCGGCGGTTCTTCCACTAAGGTGCTAGATGATCTCCCGCAGTACCATTGCCCCGGCGCATGGACGGCCGCTTGGGCATGCGCATTATCAATTGGCACCCTGCCTGCCAAAGGCGTACTCAAACACAACAGGCCATCCAGTACAGAGAGGGTCGTACCATGTCGTTGATAGGAGTTTCGATGCTGGAAATGCGGCAAATGATCGAACAGGCCTGCCTCCCTGACCGCTGTGAAGTCAGCTGCACGGATGGCGTCAGCCTGACCATCCGTCTGGGTCAGGGACAGAACCTGGAGGAGGGTGTTGTGCTCACCGGGGTGTCGTTGCAGAACCTCAACAGTTGCCGCGACGTGGTGAATCTGGTCGGACAACTGCACGCACTGCGTTCCAGTCATCCGGCGTCGCTCAGGGCGATCGCCTGAACGACGCCGTGCCCCGGTCAGCCAAGGCTGGCCGGGCGTACGTATTCGGGCATCAGCCCGTTGGTCCAGAACAGGATCATCGACACCAGGATGGTCACCAACAGCAGCAGCCCCACACCCCATACACACGTGGCGAACAGCATCGCCTGCTCCTTGCGCAGGCGCAGGAAGGTCTGCAAGCCGCCATACAGCAATACGGTGGCATAGGCCGACGCAGCCGCCAGGGCGATCAAGGTCAACCAGCGGATCGGCACCAGGCCGAACACCCCTGCGAAGAACCACGGCGTGGCGCAATAAGCGGCGAAGCCAATGCACTGGTTGAGGCTCGGTTGCGCATCGAAGCCGCGTGACATCCATCGAATCATCACCCCCATCAGCATCACGCCCACTACCGTGGTGGCGTACAGCAGCCCTGCCAGTTGTGCCGCGCTCGCCATGCTCAGGCGCACACGTTCTTCGCCGGCCAGGCTCCAGCCGAAGGTGGTGGTACCGACGAACAGGCACAGTGCCGGAATCAGCGCCAATGCCAGCAGGCGCGGCAGGTATTGCTGCGGGTGATCTTCTTCGGCCCGGCGTATCTCGATCCAGGCATCTGAAGGGTGGGTGAAAAGCTTGAGCAACGGACTGTTCATGGCGTTCTCCTGAAGGCAGTGGCCCTCTAGGTATGGAGGTACGCCATTTGCGGCAGGTTCAGCCCGGTTCGCCGCCGTTGATCGGCTTATTGCAGCTCGACCAGCAGGTTGAGGCCACCGTCGCCGCATTTGCCCTGGTCGCGCACGACGCCGTGGTAGCTACGGCCGTCCCAGACAAAGGCAACACTGTGGGCGCGTTCGACCTTGTCCGGCAACGGCGGGCAGATGTGCAGGCGCAGGGCGGGGCGGCCTTGCAGGCTCAGGGCGGCAAGCTGGCATTGACACTCGACGCTCTGGGCCACCGGGCCGAACAGGGTGTCGCGCACGTAATCGAGCTGCACGCAGGTATTGGGTGCGCGGCAGGGCATTTTCATGGCTGCGAGGCGCTTGGGGTCAGGTGTAGGTCGGGCATCGACAGGCTCCTGGCAAGAGAGGCGGTATCTCCTTTTTGAGGGCGTGGAACGGCGGATGTTCAAGTGGATCGACAGGGAATTTTCTGGATCCCATTCGTTAATGCCTCTCATCCCCCCGATTCGGGGAATGGCGCTGGGGAATCCTCCCCAATTCGATTTGCTTTATGCCGCAACGTGCTGAAAAACAACGTTATTTCTATCTGGCATACACCTTGCTGACCTACAGGCAGTCCCTGTGTCCCGGAGGTGCAGTATGTCGACCCCGAAAAAAGGCCCCGTCCTGACATCATTTGTCCTGGCCCTGCTGGGTTGGGAAACGACCAGCGAGGCGGCTGTGCAGTGCCAGCGCACCCTGGTCGCCAACGTTGTGGCACTGGACCAGCCACTGATGTTCAACCGCCTCGGCGCGCAGAACGCCAATGGCATGATGTTCGCGCTGCGCCAGGATGTGGTGGACGCACATAACGTACCGCTGAGCAAAGGAGGGGCCGCCGTTCCCGGCAAAGTCACCCTGCGCCCCGACAAGCGCCCACGGCCCATCGTGCTGCGGGTGGCGGCCGGTGAATGCCTGGTGGTCAACCTGACCAACCTGCTGGCCTACCAGGCCAACCCCAACAAGCACGGCATCGATCACGACGAGAACGAAGTCGAGAACGAAGTCGAGGGTGAGCAAGAGGGTGAGCAAGAAGGTGCAGAAGTCGAGAACGAGGGCGGGGAACACGTTGTTGCCGACGAACAGGTGACCGACCGTCATGTGGGCTTCCAGGTCAATGGCCTGCAAGCGGTCAACAGCATCGGTGACATCGCGGCCAACACCGGGCGCAACGGCAACTTCCTGATCGCACCGGGCAATACCCGCACTTATACCCTCTATGCCGAACGCGAAGGCGCCTTCGCCGCTACCAGCCAGGGCGCGACGTTCGGCGGGCAGGGCGGGGCGGGCAACGTCGCCAACGGCCTGTTCGGCCAGGTCGTGGTGGTTCCCAAGAATGGGCGTACCTACCGCAATACCCTGACCGAGGAAGAAATGCGCCTGGCCAGCACCGCTCGCACGGCCACTGGCCAGCCGGTGATCGACTACGAGGCCCGCTATCCACAGGCCGAGCCGTGGGTCAGCGAAGGCAAGGCGGGCAAACCGATCATCGCCATGGTCGACGGCAACGAGATCCTGAGCAGCGAAACCGATGCCATCGTCATGGGCCCGAACGCAGACGGCAGCTTCCCCCGTTCGACCTACCCGCTGGAAAGCATCAACAAACGCAACCCGGCCTTGCCCAATCGCCTCGAAGCGTTCCGCGACTTCGCCTCGCAATTCGCTGACGAAGTGGCGGCGACCCAGGCATTCCCCGGTTACTGGGCAGACCCGGTGATGGGCCATGTCCTGGAACCCACCCGCGATTCGTTCATGATCAACTACGGCTCTGGCGGCATGGGCGCCGAAGTGGTGGCCAACCGCTTGGGCGTAGGGCCCATGCATGACTGCCTGTCCTGCGCCTACGAGGAGTTCTTCCTCAGTGCGCATACCGTGGGTGACATCGGCACGCTGGTGGATGTGCCTGCCAACGTCGGTCTGGAAAACATCCGCCCCGGCGAAACACCACCGGCCAGCGCCACGGGCGTCAAGGCCAGTATGGCCTTGTACCCAGCAGAGCCAGCCAACGTGCACCACAGCTACATTGGCGACTTCACCAAGTTCCGCAACACCCACAACGGCCACGAGCAGCACATCTTCCACCTGCATGGTCACCAGTGGCTGTTCAACCCCAACGACGACAACTCCGACTACATCGATGCCCAGGGTATCGGGCCGGGTGTCGGCTACACCTATGAAATCGCCAACGGCGGATCGGGCAACCGCAACCGCGTGGCGGGCGATGCTATCTACCACTGCCACTTCTATCCGCATTTCGCCCAAGGCATGTGGGCCATGTGGCGGGTGCATGACGTGTTCGAGGAAGGGACCCGGCTGGAGGTCAGCGGCCAGGGCGAAAATGGCTTCCACAGTACGCCCTTTGCCCTGCGCAGCGGCAAGCCGGCGGTGGGTGCCCGCGCACTGCCGGACGGCGAAATCATTGCAGGCACACCGATTCCGGCCATCGTGCCGTTGCCTGGCAAGGCCATGGCGCCGATGCCGGGCAAAGTCGTGGTGGTGCCAAAACTCTCCGAAGCGCTGGTGGCCGAGCATGGCGACGAAGGCGAGGAGGAGGGCGATGACGAACAGGCTCATGAAACCGTCACACCGAAAGCCGTGGGCTCCCTGGCCTTGGTCGATCGCAGCGAGACCAACCGCAACGCTGACGGCAGCTTGAAAAACCCTGGCTATCCATTCTGGATCGGCGGCATGGAAAGCAGTGTTGGCCAACGTCCGCCAACGCCACCGCTGGACATGCTCGACCCGGCCTTGGCTCGCCAGCTCAAGGACAGCGGCAAAGCCCTGTGGGCCAACCTGGACCCCAACCAGGTCGATGGCTGGGACGGTGGCCTCGGCCGGCACGCGCTGGATGGCGTTTCCGCTGGCGGCGAAGCTGAAACCACCACCACCAAGCTGGACTTCTCCAAAGTGGTACACAAAGCCAAGCCGATCTACCTGCCCGAAGAAGGCACCGATGTCGAGCAGGCCGCCATGCAATACCACGCCAAGGCCGAGCACCCCAGTTATGCCCTGATCCCCGGCAGCCAGCCAGTGGCCAAGGCGTTTCGCACCAACGGTGCGCTGCCCACTGCCGGCGCACCGTTCTACGAACCGTGCATGGATGACAGGGGTAAACGCATGACCCAGACCTCCGGCGTGGGTGAGTTCTTCAGCGGCGAAAGCCTCACCGGCATGAACTTCCGCGGCTCGTCCACGTTCACCGCCGACCGCCCGCGCATCTATAAAGGGGCCAACATCCAGTTCGACGCGGTGTACAACAAAGTCGGCTACCACTTCCCGCAGGCGCGCATCCTCGCCCTGTGGGAAGACGCCTGGCCGGTCATCACCAAGCAGCGGCCGCCAGAGCCCCTGGTGATGCGCATGAACACCTTCGACTGCACCATGTACACACACAGCAACCTGATTCCGTCGTTCTATGAAATGGACGACTACCAGGTGCGCACCCCCACCGATGTGATCGGCCAGCACATTCACTTGCCCAAGTGGGACCTGACCGCTGCCGACGGCTCCGCCAACGGCTGGAACTACGAAGATGGCATCCTCTCTCCCGGCAGCGTGGTGGAGCGCGTGCACGCCATTCGTGCTTACAACGGTTGCAGCGAAGGGGATAGCCGCGACGGCACCGCCGCCTGCCCGAAAGCCAAGCAGCACCCGTACTTCGGCCGCTTCGGCCGGGCCGATTGGCTGGGTGCACGCACGGCCATGCAGCGCTGGTTCGCCGATCCGTTGGTCAACGTGTATAACGTCGACCGTGGCCTGGGCACCATTTTCACCCATGACCACCTTGGCCCATCGACCCACCAGCAACTTGGCTTGTATGCCACCGTGCTGGCTGAACCTGCCGGCTCGACCTGGTACCACGCCGAAACCGGCGAGCAGCTGTACAACCCGTCCATGCGCCAGGACGGCGGGCCGACTTCGTGGCAGGCGGTGATCAAGACCGGTGACCACGATGGTGACGGCAAGAACGACAGTTACCGCGAGTTCTTCCTCGAATACAGCGACTTCCAGCATGCCTACGAGGCGGGCGTGTACGTGGGCGCGGGCCCCGATGGCGTACCCAATGGCCAGTCCTACCCGGCAACCGCCGACAGCTTCCGCTACGCCATCAACCCGCCCGTGCGGCAGAAGGCGTCCAACCTGCTGGAATCGGTGGTCGAGTCGCGCGGTGGCCTGAGCCCTGGCTGCCCGAGCCGACCTTGCCCGCAGGCGATCTCGGTGGATGACCCTGGCATGTTCGTCGTCAACTACCGCAACGAGCCGCTGGCCCTGCGTGTGTTCGACCCGAACAAGGTCGGCCCGGACGGTAAGCGCGGCATGCAGGCCGACGGCCCCGGCGGTGACCTGGGCTATGCCCTGCAGACCCGTACCGACCGTGCCATCCCGGCGATGAACATGGCGCCCTCGGCCATCACCTCGGCCGTTGGCCCCACTGGCGGTACCACGTTGTTCCCACCGAACATCAACGTTGCCGGGAGTGAACCCGGCGATCCGTTCACCCCGCTGCTGCGCACCTATTCCGGCGACAACGTGCGCTTGCGCATGCACGCCGGTGGCCATGAGGAGGAACACAACGTCACCCTGCACGGCGTCAAGTGGCTGCAGAACGGTACCGGTTTCGGCAACAGCTCCAACTCGGGCTGGAAATCGTCGCAGATGATCGGCATCTCCGAGCAGCTGGGCTTCATGGCGCCGGTGTCGATGATCTCCAGCTCCGCGGCCACCAACGGCGATTACCTGTACTCGCTGGACGCAGCCCTGGAAGGCTACTGGAACGGCATCTGGGGCATCATGCGCAACTACACCGCGCAGCGCACCGACCTGTTCGCGCTGCCGAACAACCCGCAACCGGTGGCCATGCGCAATACCGTCAACTTCGACGGCATCTGCCCGAAAACCACCGCCAACCCCAATGGCATTGGCTCGCGCACCACGGTCAAGCGCAGCTACGAGATCGTCGCCGCGCTGGCCAACGATATCCTGGAGAACCGTCACGGCGTCAGCATCAACGACCCCGCTGGCGTCGGCCAGCATGTAGGCGGCCCGCTCAAGGCCAGCGGCGGCACGCTGGTCTTCAACAGCCGCAAGACCAGCATCCCGCAAGTGACAGTGACCGACGAGGAAGACGGTGCCACGTTCACCGTGGGCGGCCACAGTTCGCCGCTGCACGACCCGACCGCCGTGCTCTACGTGCGCAAGGCCGACCTCGATGCCAGCACCGGCAAGCTCAAGGCCGGCGTACCGGTCGAGCCGCTGGTGCTGCGTGCCAATGCCGGGGACTGCATCAGTATCACCCTGGAGAACCGTCTGCCGCTGGTCATGCCTGACCTGCCCAGCACGGCGGTGATGCAGAACGTGGTCAAGCGCAACCGCAACGACAGCGAGGGCTCCACCGCCTTCAACAACAACCTGATGCGGCCGTCCAGCCATGTGGGCCTGCATGCGCAACTGCTGGCCTACGACATCACCAAGTCCGACGGTGTCAACGTCGGTCTGAACCCCGTGCAGACCGTACCGCCACGGGCCGGCACCAGCGGCGCCTACCCCACCAAGGTGTACCAGTACTACGCCGGCCACCTGGAGCGAGAAGGCAAGCCGGTGCTGCAACTGGGCCGCACGGTGGACAACATCAACACCACGGCCATCGAGTTCGGCGGCCTCAACCTGACCCCGGCGGATGTCATCAAGCAGCCGCAGAAGGGGCTGGTCGGCGCCATGAGCATCCTGCCGCAGACTGCGACCTTCACCGAGGACGCCGCCAGCCGTGCGCAGGCCACGGTCAAGGTCAGTGGCCAGCCCGACTACCGCGACTTCGTCACGGTCTGGCAGCGTTCGATGAACATGCGCTGGGCCGATGGCCGTCCTGTCGAAGGCATCGCCACCGAAGGCAACGGCGTGCCGGGCGATCCGAAGGACAACGGCAACATGGCCATGAACTACAAGACCGAGCCGCTGTGGCTGCGCTTCGGCCTGGCACCGGACGCACCGTTCGGCCATGCCGATGGGTTTGGCTTGGCCGATGTGCCCAATGCCCACATGGCTTACAGCAACGCCCTGGCCGGGGGTGATCCACAAACGCCAGTGCTCTGGGCCAAACCTGGGCAGCCTGTGCGCAACCATGTGGTCATGCCCAGCGGCGGTAGTCGCGGCATCACCTACCAGCTCGATGGCCACCTGTGGCCGCTGCACAACTACCAGGCCGAGAAGAACGACCTCGACGGCTACCCGATGAACCTGCCAGGTATCGGCTCGGTGCGTTTCGGCAACAACCCGATGGCCATGTACATCGGCGCCCAGGAGAGCGTACTGCCGGCCGCGCACTTCAGCTTCATGCTGCCCAGCGCCGGGGGAGTCAACGCCGTGCCGGGTGACTACCTGTTCCGCGACTATGCCGCGTACGGCAACCTCTCGGGGCTGTGGGGGATTCTGCGGGTCACCAATGACGCGCCGCCGGCAACGGCCCCGGCGCAGTAAGGAAGAGGGGCGCACGTGCATGAACAACAAGAAAATCCGCTCGGCGTATCTTGGGCTGGCAGTGGGAGTAGGGCTGATCGGCCTGGGCGTGGCGTATGAAAAGCTCTGGTGCGACCCCCGCGAGCTGCTGCAGGAGCCTGCCGACCCTCAGGCCCTGCACCGGCTCAGCCGGGATGGCGTGACTGTGGAGTTCGATGCCCAGCCGATGGCCGGCGGCGAATTGCGCGAAGGCAGTTTCGCCAACATCCGCTTCAAGGTCACCGACCAGAACAGCGGTCAGCCGCTGTCGGGCATGGCGCCGGGGGCGTGGATCGACCCGGCGCAGTCGGCCCCGGTAGAGGCCTCCCGTGAGCAGAGCTGCAAGGCGCGCGTGGCGCTGTTTCTCAAGAGCAGCATCGGCGCCCGGCCACTGCTGGACCTGAACAGCTACTTCCTGCTGGTGCTGAACAAGGACGCCAGCCTCACGGTGATCGACCCGACCGTGTCGGTGGGCGGGGTGACCAGCACCCTGGCACGCATCGACCTCCCTGGCCGCCCCATGGATTGGATAGCCACCAGCGACGACAAGCAGGTGTTCGTGTCGATCCCCGAACGCGGCAAGGTGGCCGTCATCGACACCGAAACCTTCACCCACGTGGCCAGCCTGGATGCCGGTGAGCAACCGCTGCGCGTGGCCTTGCAGCCGGACCAGCACCGGCTATGGGTCGGCAACAACAGCGAAGACCCGGCCAAGGGCGGGGTGACGGTGATCGACGTGCCCAGCCGCAGCACGCTGAAGAGCTTCGCCACCGGCTCCGGGCACCACGAGATCGCCTTCAGCGCCGACTCGCGCTACGCCTTCGTCAGCAACCGCGATGGCGGCACCCTGAGCATCATCGACATCCCCGAAATGCGCCTGGCCAAGACCCTGGAAGTCGGCCCGCATCCGCTGGCGGTGGCCTATTCTGCGCTGTCTCAGGCGGTGTATGTCAGCGATGGCGAAGAGGGCAGCGTGCGCGTCTACGATGCCCGCAGCCACCAGCTACGCCACACGGTGAAGTCCGAGCAGGGCCTGGGGCCGATGCGCTTTAGCAGCGATGGCCGCTACGGCATCGTGCTCAATACCCTGGAAAACCAGGCGCTGGTGATCGATGCCAGTACCGACCAGCTGATCCATCGCATCCCGGTGGCTGCCGAGCCTTACCAGCTGACCTTCACCAAAGGCTATGCCTACGTGCGCGGCCTGGCCTCGTCGAAGGTCAGCATGATCAACCTCAGCAGCCTGGGCGAAGGGCGCCAACCCATCATTCAGAGCTTCGAGGCCGGCCCGGCGGCGCCGCGCCAGGCCGGTGACCTGCCGCTGGCCCAGGGCTTGTCGGTGTCGCGCGACGACAACTCGGTGTTCGTGGTCAACCCAGTGGACAACACCACCTACTTCTATGCCGAAGGCATGAACGCGCCGATGTCCGGCTACAACAACCGCGGCCATCAGGCCCGTGCGGCGCTGGTCATCGACCGCAGCCTGCGCGAGCTGGCCCCAGGGGTGTACGGCTCGACGGTGAAGATGCCGGCAGCCGGCACCTTCGATGTGGCCTTCCTGCTCAACCAGCCACAGATCATCCACTGCTTCAGCACCCAGGTGGCGGCGGCGCCAGACGCCAGCAAGCGCAAGGGTGCGCACGCCGAGTTCATCGGCCTCGACCAGCCGTTGCCACAGCAAAGCGCATTCACCGCCAGGGTGCGTATCGTTGGCGACGATGGCCGCCCCCGCCGGGGCTTGAATGACGTGACCCTGCGCTACTTCCTGGCGCCCTCGTCGATGCCGCACAACCTGCAGCTCGAGGAAGTGGGCGAGGGGGTGTACCAGGCGTCGCTGATGCTGCCTGAGCCCGGTGCCTGGTACCTGCATGTGCAGTCGCCTTCGCTGGGTCGCAAATTCGCCGAAGAGAACTACACCAGCCTGCGGGTATTGCCCGCCGCCGCTGCATCTACCGCTTCCCAGACCGACGTGAGGACTGTGCGATGAACGTCAAGCATCCCTGCAAGCTGCTGGTCCTGAGCCTGGCCCTGGCCAGCAACTTCGCCCTGGCCCACGCCGGCCACGAGCATGGCGGCGCTGCCGAACCGCCGGTGGCGGCCCGCCAGGAAAAGGCCAGCGTGCGTTTTGCCGATGTCTCGCTGCTCAACCAGGACGGCATGCCCGTGCGGTTGGAGAAAGACTTGGTCGGCGAGCGCCTGGTGGTCATGGGTTTCATCTACACCAGCTGCACCACGGTGTGCCCGGTGGTGTCGTCGATCATGGGCAAGGTCCAGCAGCAACTCGGGGCAGGGTGGGCGAGGAAGTCCAACTGGTGTCGATCAGCGTCGACCCGCAGCGTGACGATGCCAAGCGCCTGCAGCAGTACGCCAAGGCCTTCCAGCGCGGCCCCGGCTGGAGCTGGCTGACCGGTTCGCCCTATGCCGTGACTGAAACCCTCAAAGGCCTGGGCAGCTTCAGCGCCGACCTCAGCCAGCATCCGCCATTGATCCTCGTGGGCGACGGGCGCAGCGGCCACTGGACGCGTTACTACGGCTTCACCGACCCGGCGGTGCTGGTCGAGGAAATCAACCGCCTCAGCGCCCGCCGGGTACACGCCAAGAGCACCGCCATCGCCGAACATCAGGAGGTGCAACCATGAGCAGCCACTCCTCGCAACAGGCCGGCATGCGCAGCTTCGACTGGCTGGTGCTGGCCGGTTGCCTGTGGATCATGGCGTCGGTCGCCATGGCCCACGAAGGCCATGCACCCAGCGCCCCCAGCCCGCAGCCGGCGCCGCCGACCATGACCAGCGGTGGTGGCACCCGCGATGCGCAGAGCTGGTTCACCGACACCGTGCTCAAGGACCAGAACGGCCGTGAGCTGCGCTTCTACAGCGATGTGCTCAAGGACCAGGTGGTGATGCTCAACGTGATCTTCACCCACTGCACCGACGCCTGCCCACTGATCACCCGCAAGTTGCGCGAGGTGCGCGAGGCCATGGGGCCGGAGTTGGCCGGCCAGGTGACCTTCGTGTCGATCAGCAGCGACCCGCTCAACGACACCCCGGCGGCGCTCAAGGCGTTTGCCCAGAAGCAGGGCGTGGACAGTGCCAACTGGCTGTTCCTGACCGGTGACAAGGCCAGCGTCGACTTGGTGCTGGGGCGTATCGGCCAGTTCCTGCCCAGCCCCGAGCAGCATTCCACCCAACTGATCGCCGGCGATGTAGCCGGCAAGCGCTGGAGCAAGATCCGCCCGGATGCGCCGCCCGCAGCCATTGCCCAGCGCATGCAGCTGCTGGCCCAACCCTTGGCTGGGCGGTGAGCCATGGACATTCGGGCTGTCTGGTCTGGCCTTGTCGCGGATGAATCCGCTCCTGCAAGCCTGCGCAGATCTTGTAGGAGCGGATTCATCCGCGACAAGGCCAGCTCGCGCACTGCAAAAATCACAGCCCTGCTCATCACCCTCAGCGTCATCGGCCAAACCCTGGCCCTGGACCTCACCCCCCAGGAGCAAGCCGGCAAACGCCTCTACCGCGAAGGTGTCTCCAGCAGCGACGCCCAACTGACGGCGCGGGTAGGCGCCAGCGACATGAGCGTCCCCGCCAGCGTGCTGCCCTGCGCCAGTTGCCACGGCACCGATGGCCGCGGCCGCGCCGAAGGCGGCGTACGCCCGCCGAGCCTCGACTGGCAGCGCCTGGCCCTGGGCCAAGGCAGCCGGCAAACCAACGGCCGCAGCTACCCAGCCTACGCCGACGCCAGCCTGGCCCGCGCCATCCAGCACGGGGTCGATCCAGCCGGCAACCGCCTGGACTCGGCCATGCCGCGTTTCGCGCTGACCCTGGCTGACCAGCGCAACCTCACGGCCTACCTCAAGCGCCTGGGCGAAGAGCGCGACCCAGGCGTGGAGGAGGGCGTGCTGCGCCTGGGCACCTTGCTTCCCGCCAGCGGCCCGCTGGCCGAGGCCGGCCGGGTGATCCGCGCCGTGCTCGAAGACGGCGTGGCGCAACTCAACCAGCAGGGCGGTATCCACGGCCGGCGCCTGCAGCTCGTGGTGCTCGACCCCGGCGTCGACCAGGCCACTGCCGAACGTGCCCTGCAGCGTTTGCTCGATGAAGAAAGGGTATTCGCCCTGGTCACCCCATTGGCGCCGCAGCTTGATGAACACCTGGGCACGCTGCTCGAGCGGCAGGGGATGCCGCTGATTGGCAGTACCCCGCGCAGTGGCGGCAGCGCGCAGATCTTCGACCCCTTGCCAGGCATTGCCAGCCAACTGCTCAGCCTGGCCGGCCACGCTCGCAGCAGCCTGGGCCTGGCCGCCGATGGCCTGCGGGTGGTCTATGCCGGCGCGGACCAGGCAGCACTGGCCGAACAGGTACGCGAACGCCTGCAACAGCAAGGCTGGTCGCCCATGCCGGTGGAGGCGTTCGCCGGCCAGGCAGTGGACGCTGAAGGTATCGTCTTCCTGGGCCGCGCCCAAGCCTTCGCCGAACTGGCCGCCGTGCTCCAGGCAGCGGGGCGCGAGCCATACCTGTTCGCGGCATCCGGCCAGGTTGCCGGCGCCGTGGCGGCGCTGCCGGTGCAATGGTCGCAACGGGTGTTCCTGGCGTACCCCTTCGTGCCGGGCGACTGGACCGAGCAGGGCCTGGCGACACTGGCCGGCCTGCAACAGCGCCAGGGCCTGGACCCACGCCAGGCATCGTTGCAGGTCAACACCTTGTGCGCACTGCGCCTGCTCAGCGAGGCGTTGAAGCAGATCGGCCGCGACGCCAGCCGCGAGCGCCTGATCGCCGCCCTGGAAGGCCTGCACGACATCGATACCGGCCTGACGCCGGCGCTCGGCTTCGGCCCCGGCCGGCGCCAAGGCATGGCCGGCGCCCACGTCGTTGCTGTCAGCCTGCCCGGGCCACGCTTCACCGCCGTTGCCCCGTACCGGCCCGTGCCGGAAACCCCATGAGAGCGGAGGTCTGCATGCGAACCCTGTTGCTGTGCCTGTTGCTGGTGGTCGCCAAGGCGGGCTGGGCCGATGTGCCAGTGGCGCGGGTCAATGGCGTGGACATCGGCGTTCTGCGCCTGGAGCGCTACTTGAGCGAATACCTCGACGCCCAGGGCCGGGCGCTGAGCAGCATCCGCAACCCGACGCTGTACAAGCGCCTGCGCGACCAGGCCCTGGATGAGCTGATCGACAAGGAACTGCTCTGGCAGGAGGCCCAGCGCCGCGGCATCGTGGTCACCGATGAGCAGGTGTCGGCCCAGGTGGGCGAGCTGGAAGCCGCCTTCGGCAGCCCCGCGCTGTTCGAGCAGCGGCTGGCGGATGCGGGCTTCGATCGGGCAGGATACGCTCAGTACATGCACCACGAGCTTGCCGCGCAGCAGGTGTACGCCCAACTCAGCGCGGTCGATGAACCCACTCAGGCTGAAGTAGAGGCGTTCTACCAGGCCAATCGGCAAAGACTGCAGGGAGCGCAGAACCAAAGTGATAATGCGCAAGTCATACCAGAACGGGGCCTGGCATTGGCCAGGGGTGCGCTCGTGGCGCAACTGCAGGCCCAGCAACGCCAAGCCGTGCGCCAACGTTTGCGCGAATCCGCTACAGTGGAAATGGCCGACTGAATGCCCCGAAGTCGTTTCCCCAATGCTGGGGAATAATGACTTGGCAAAGTGCCATCAGGTTCCCCGGATGTGGGGAACCCCGCACTCGGCTGTTTCGGGGACACTGGCGCACGCCAGCAAGATCAATGACTTACAGTGGTGCAACATGAGTATTCACGCCTGGCACGAAGCCTGCTCAAGCCTGTACAAGGGCGCACTTCGCAGACCGGGAAACCGGGCAGTAATGGGGAGTCGACCTTGGTGAACAGAGTATTGGTAGTCGATGACGAACAGACCCTCGCGCAGAACCTGCAAGCGTACCTGCAGGCGCAAGGGCTGGATGTTCATGTTGCCCACGATGGTGCCAGTGGTATTGGCCTGGCCGAGAGCCTGGCACCGCAAGTGATTGTGCTGGATTACCGCTTGCCCGACATGGAGGGGTTTCAGGTCCTGGAGACCGTGCGCCAGAACAGGCAGTGCCATTTCGTGCTGATCACCGCCCACCCGACTGCCGAGGTCCGTGAGCGGGCCGCCGAACTGGGAGTGACTCACGTCCTGTTCAAACCGTTCCCGTTGGCGGAACTGGCCCGCGCAATCCTCGACCTGGTGGGCATAGAGCGCCAGCATAGGGCCACTGACGATTCAGCCGCAGGGTATGTCGAACGACGCCAGAACAGGAACGAATTGTTCCCCTTGCAGTTGTACGATGGCAGCTGGGTGTTGGCCGATCGCCGCCGAAATGGCGCCAAGCCCCCAGGACCTGACGACGAACAACTGCTCACTGGGGAATAGCGGCGCCCGCAGCCTCGACTGAGCCAGCCTGCGACGCGCCCCCTGAGCGGAGTCGCAGGCCATGTCCGATGTATTCGATCACACCGTTTCGGCCGCATCGCCGGCAAGCCGGCTCCCACAGGTCGAGCGCCATGCAGAGGCCTGTGTTCAACCTGTGGGAGCCAGCTTGCCGGCGATAGGGCCGGAACAGGCCGCCCCCGTCAGCGCCTTTCCCCGCGACCTGCTCACCCAGGCCCGCCTGCAAGCCAGCGGCGAGCGCCTGCTCAACTGCCTCGAACGCCTGGCCGCCGAAACCCCCGACACCTTCCTGCGCCGCCTCGGCCTGACCCTGCATTACCCGGTTCTCGACAGCCAGGCCCTGCTGGCCAGCACCCCACGCTTCGACAAGGTCAGCCTGGCCCAGTGCTTGAAGCGCGAGTTCGTGCTGATCGAGCAGGGCGGTGAACTGCTGGGCGTGTTCGCCGACCCCTTCGACCACGCCCGCCTGGCCTGGATCGACGACACCCTGCAAGGCGCACCGCTGTACCTGGCCCACGCCGCGGACCTGGCGACCTTGCTCGCCCGCCACGAAGAGAGCTTCCACGCCGTCGATGCCCTGGACCACGACGCTGAGGCCAGTAGCGACAGCGACCCGCTGCAACGGCTGTCGTTGACCAGCATCAGCGAAGACCAGAGCAAGGTGGTCAAGCTGGTCAACTCGACCCTCTACGACGCCCTCAAGCAACACGCCAGCGACATTCACCTGGGCATGACCGGCCAGGGGCTGACCATCAAGTACCGCATCGACGGCGTGCTCAACGGCGCCGGCAAGGCCAGCGGCAGCGCCTTCGCCGACCAGGTGATCTCGCGCATCAAGGTCATGGCCGAACTGGACATCGGGGAAAAGCGCGTGCCCCAGGATGGCCGCTTCAAGGTCGCCATCGGCGAGCGTCAGATCGACTTTCGCGTGTCGATCATGCCGAGCATCTTCGGTGAGGACGCGGTGCTGCGGGTGCTCGACAAGCAGGACCTGTCCGACCGCGTCAGTGGCGTCCAGCTGCAGGCCCTGGGCTTTGCCGATGAAACCCTGCGCGCCCTGCGCCGCTTGGCCGCAGAGCCCTACGGCATGATCCTGGTCACCGGCCCCACCGGCAGCGGCAAGACCACCACGCTGTACGCCATGATCAGTGAGATCAACCACGGCGTGGACAAGATCATCACCATCGAAGACCCGGTGGAGTATCAGCTGCCGGGGGTGCTGCAGATCCCGGTCAACGAGAAGAAAGGCCTGACCTTCGCCCGCGGCCTGCGCTCGATCCTGCGCCACGACCCGGACAAGATCCTGGTGGGCGAGATCCGCGACCCCGACACCGCACAGATCGCCGTGCAGTCGGCGCTCACCGGCCACCTGGTGTTCACCACCATCCACGCCAACAACGTCTTCGATGTGATCGGCCGCTTCAGCCAGATGCAGGTCGACCCCTACAGCTTCGTGTCCGCCCTCAACGCGGTGCTGGCCCAGCGCCTGATTCGCCTGGCCTGCCCGCACTGCTGCAGCCCCTGCGACGTCGATGACGACACCTTGGCCGCTTCGGGCCTGGCCCGCGAAGCGGTGGCCGGCTGGCACTTCGTGCGCGCCCAGGGCTGCGGCCAGTGCCGTGGCAGCGGTTACCGCGGGCGCAGCGCCATTGCCGAACTGCTGCACCTGGATGACGACCTGCGGCAGATGATCGTCGAACGCCGCCCGCTGGCGCAGATCAAGGCGCTGGCCTGCCAGCGCGGCCTGCGCTTGCTGCGTGCCTCTGCCCTGGACCTGGTCCGCGAGGGCCGTACCACCCTTGAGGAGATCAACCGTGTCACATTTATCGCCTGATCGCTTTTGCGCCGTGCTCGGCGCCGAGGGTGTCGGCCTGGGTCGCTGGCACGCCAACCAACACCAGTGGCTGGGTAGCCGCGCCTTCACCTGCGATGCCGCGCAACCTGCCTGGCAAGCCGCCCTTCAGGCGCTGGCCGCACTGCTGGCCGAACATGCTGTGCGCGGCGCCCAGTTGCGGGTACTGCTGTCGGCCCGCTTCAGCCGCTTCTGCCTAGTGCCCTGGAGCGAAGCCATCGGCACCTCCAGCGAGCTGGACGCCTACGCCAGAGCCTGCTTCGAGCACCTCTACGGGCAGTCGCTGGATGACTGGCGCATCGTCCTGTCGCCTGAACCTGCCGGTGCCGCACGCATCGCCACGGCGCTGCCTCACGCCCTGCTGCAAGGGCTGCAGGCACTGGGCCAGGAAAGCCGGCTGAAACTGCGCTCGGTGCAACCCTACCTGATGGCCGCTTACAACCGCTGCTCGGCACAACTGGGCCAGGGCGATTTCCTCTTCGTGCTGGCCGAACCGCGCCGCAGTGTGCTGCTGCTGGCAGCAGGCGGCGCCTGGCAGCAGGTGCTGGCGCAAGGCTGCGCAGACAGCGACCAGGCATTGCAGGCCCTGATCGAGCGCACCTGCGAGCTGTTCGGCGAGCACCTGCCACGCGTGTATCTGCACGCCCCGGGGCGGGGCGACGTGTCGCAACTGGCGGCGGTGCAGCTGTGCCAACCGGCCAGCGACAGCGACCCGCTGTGCGCCATGTGGCGGGCGGTGGCCTGAGATGCGCCGCCTCGATCTGGAATTCCAGCCCCGGCGCAGCAGCCCGCTGGCCTGGTCACTGCTGGCCCTGGGGGGGGCCGTGGTCGCCGTGCTGGTGCTGCTGCAACAGCACCTGCAGGCCGAGCAGGTCGACCTGGAAGCCCGCGTGCACGGCATGGAAATGCAACTGGGCCGCCGCCCGGCCACTGCCGCGCCGCAGAACAGCGCCGCCAGCCGTGAGCAGGCCGAGCGCCTGGCGCAGATGCGCAGCGTCTCGCAGCAGCTGCAACGGCCCTGGCAGCAACTGTTCGCCATGCTCGAAGCGCAGCCGCAGGAAGATGTCGCGCTGCTGACCCTGACCCCGGATGCGCGCAAGGGCCAGGTCCGCATCACCGCCGAGGCTCGCAACCTGGAGGCGATGCTGCAGTACCACCAGCGCCTTGAACAGAGCGCCGAGCTCAGCGATGTGTCGCTGCTCAACCACGAGGTGGTGGCTGGCCAGCCCGAGCATCCGGTGCGCTTCAACCTCACCGCTACCTGGGAGATCGGCCATGGGCGTCCCTGAATCGATCAGCCGGCTGATGCTTGAAGAACACCTGCGCCGGATCGGCCCGGTGGCCCTGGCGGCCGCAGCTGTTGCGCTACTGGCAGTGGGCGTGGGGGTGGCGGGTGTGCTGCCGCAATGGCAGACGCTGCGCGAGCTGCAGGCCAGCGAGGCGGATGCCCGCGTGCAGCTCGAGCGGGTCAAGCGCGGCGAGCTGAAGATTGCCGTGAAGCCCGAGCAGCAGGCGCTGGACAGCCTGCGCCAGCAGCTGCCGGGCCAGCCCGAGGCGAGCGAGCTGATCGAGCGCCTCTACCACCTGGCCAGCGCCGAGCACATCAGCCTGGCCCGGGGCGAGTACGCCCTCGGCGTCGACCCCAAGACCCAGTTGGCGCGCTACCAGATCGTGCTGCCGGTGCGCGGCAGCTATCCGCAGATTCGCGGTTTCCTCAAGGGCCTGATCGGCCAGTTGCCGACCTTGGTGCTGGAAGACCTCGAACTGCAGCGCAAACGCATCGGCGACAGCGAGCTCAACGGCCGCCTGCGCATGACCCTTTACCTGTCGAGGTCGTGATGAACACTCAGCGTGCGGTGATGTGGGTAGGGTTTCTGGGGGTCAGTGCCGTGTTGGCCTGGGCGCCTGGGCATTGGTTCGGGGAGGAGGGCGAGGTGGCCTCGATCGCCGGCAAGCCGACTTCCACCAGGGGCGTGGGCGCTGCCGAACCTGTGGGAGCCGGCGTGCCGGCGATGAGGCCGGAGCAGGCCTCCCGCGACCTGTTCCCCCGCCAGCAATGGACCCCCGTACAGACCTTGGCCACCGTCACCGAACAACCTGTGATCACAAGCCCGGTCGCGGTCGCGGCCCCCACCGCCCCAGCCCTGCCATTCCAGTTCGTCGGCCGCCTCGGCGACCGCGACGACCTGCAGATCTTTCTACAGAGCGGCGAAAAACTCTACGTCGTGCGCCAAGGCGACGTGATCGACGCCACTTACCGCCTCGACCGGGTTTCGGCCAACGAACTGGACCTGGTCTACCTGCCCTTGCACCAGTCGCAGACTCTGTCTGTCGGGAGCGCACCATGAAGCCATCGAAGTTGCTCAAGCCTGCTCCGTTCATGCTCCTGGCGCTCTGCGTGGCCATTGCCGGCTGCGGTTCGAGCGGGGTGCGCAAGGACAGCCAGGTGCTGATGAAGGAGGGCCAATACGAGGCCGGCATCGCCCGCCTGGAAGAAGCCCTGCGCGATGACCCACGCGACACCGAACTGAACATCGCCCTGGCCCACAGCCGCCAGGAAGCGGTCGAGGCGCTGATCAGCCAGGCCGACAGCGACCGTGCCCGGCACGACTTCGCCGGTGCGCGCATCGGCTACGGCCGCGTGCTCACTTTCGAACCCAACAACCGCCGCGCCATGGAAGGCATTCGCCAGCTGGAGCTGATGCGCACCCTCGATGACCGCGTGGCCCTGGGCCAGGCAGCCCTGCGCCAGGGCGACCTGTTCGGTGCCGAGCGCTACATGCGCGAAGTGCTGCGCCTGGACCCGCAGAACCAGAAAGGCATCATGCTGCGCAGCGACATCGAGAACGTCCAGGCACGTACCGCGCAGCCGTTCCCGCAACTGCGCAGCAAGCTGGAGCGCCCGGTCACCCTGGAGTTTCGCGATGCCGCGCTGAAGACCATCTTCGAAGTGCTGTCCCAGGTCGCCGGCATCAACTTCATCTTCGACAAAGACCTGCGTCCGGACATGAAGGCCACCATCTTCGTGCGCGACGTGCGCATCGAGGATGCCGTGGCGCTGCTGCTTGAGCAGAACCAGTTGCACCAGAAGATCGTCAACGACAACACCCTGCTGATCTACCCCGACTCGCCGCAGAAGACCAAGGACTACCAGGAACTGGTCATGCGCACCTTCTACCTGACCAGCATCGACGCCAACACCGCGCTGAACATGGTCAAGACCATGCTCAAGACCCGCGACGTGTTCGTTGATGAACGCCTCAACACCATGACCATGCGCGACACTCCCGACGCCGTGCGCATGGCCGAGAAGCTGCTGCAGTCCCAGGACCAGTCCAACCCCGAGGTGGTGCTGGAGGTGGAGGTGATGGAGGTGGCCCGTTCGCGCATCCTCGACCTTGGTCTGCAATGGCCCAACACCTTCGGCGTGCTGAGCGATGAGGGCAAGCCGGTCAGTGTGCTTGACCAACTGCGCGGCATCGATTCCAGCCGCATCAGCATCTCGCCGGCGCCACAAGCCAAGATCAACGCGGCCGACAAGGACATCAACACCCTGGCCAGCCCGGTGATTCGCGTCAGCAACCGCGAGCAGGCGCGCATCCACATCGGCCAGCGGGTGCCAATCATCAGCGCCACCTCGGTGCCCTCGACCCAGGGCCCGGTGATTACCGAAAGCGTCACCTACCTGGACGTCGGTCTGAAGCTCGAAGTACAGCCCACCGTGCACCTGAACAACGAGGTGGCGATCAAGATCGCGCTGGAAGTCAGCAACGCCACCCCGCTGGAAGCCACCCGCCAGGGCACCATCCCGGTTCAGGTCGACACCCGCAACGCCCAGACCAGCCTGCGCCTGCACGACGGTGAAACCCAGGTGCTGGCGGGCCTGGTGCGTAACGACAAGACCTCCAGCGGCAACAAGATCCCGGGCCTTGGCGACATCCCCGGCCTGGGGCGGCTGTTCGGCAGCAACCGCGACGACATGAGCAAATCCGAGCTGGTTCTGGCGATCACCCCGCGCATCGTGCGCAACCTGCCGTACCAGAGCCCGTCCGACATGGAATTCGCCACCGGCACCGAGTCGGCCATGCAGGTGCGCCAGTTGGCCCAGCCGCTGCCCGCCGGAGCCCTGCCAACCGAAACGCCAAACGATGAATCCAGCGCACCGGTGATCGACAGCCAGATGGCCGTGGTGCCGGCAACCCGGAGCCCACGGCCATGAAACGCCGCGCCCAGGGCTTCAGCCTGATCGAAGTGGTGCTGACCCTGGCACTGCTCGGGCTGCTGGCCAGCATGGCCGCGCCGCTGACCGAAACCGTGGTGCGCCGCGGCAAGGAGCAGCAACTGCGCGAGGCGCTGTACCAGATTCGCGATGCCATCGATGCGTACAAGCGCGCCTTCGATGCCGGTTACATCGAGAAGCGCCTGGACGCCAGCGGCTACCCGCCGAACCTGAAGGTACTGGTAGACGGTGTACGCGATGTGCGCAGTGCCAAGGGTGCCAAGTTCTACTTCCTGCGGCGCATCCCCCATGACCCGCTGCTATCGGCCAAGGGTGACGATGAAGGCGGCTGGGGCCTGCGCGCCTACGACAGCAGCCCCGACAACCCGCGCGAAGGCGAGGACGTGTTCGACGTGTATTCCAAGGCCCGTGGCAAAGGCCTCAACAACATTCCTTACGGGCAATGGTGACGGCCATGAAACGCAGCCGAGGCTTCACCCTCATCGAACTGCTGGTGGTGATGGCGATCATCGCCACGCTGATGACCATCGCCATGCCGCGCTACTTCAACAGCCTGGAGAGCTCCCGCGAAGCCACCCTGCGCCAGAGCCTGGCGGTGCTGCGCGAAGCACTCGACCACTACTACGGCGACACCGGCCACTACCCGGACTCGCTGGAGCAACTGGTGGAAGAACGCTATCTGCGCAACACCCCGGTCGACCCGATCACCGAACGCAGCGATGCCTGGAAACTGCTGCCTCCGCCCGAAGGCGTGGCAGGCGGTGTGGCGGATATCAAGAGCGGTGCCACAGGGAGGGCGCGTGATGGCAGCCTCTTCGCTGAATGGTAAGGCCTGCGCCGGCTTCACCTACCTGGGCGTGCTGCTGCTGATCGCGGTCAGCTCGGTGGCCCTGGCGGCCAGCGGCACGCTGTGGTCGAGCGTTGCCCAGCGCGAGCAGGAGCGCCAGTTGCTGTGGGTTGGCGGCCAGTATGCCCAGGCCTTGCGCAGCTACTACCGCGCCTCGCCGGGCCTGGCCCAGTACCCGCAGGACCTGGCTGACCTGCTCGAAGACAACCGCTTCCCCCAGGCCCAGCGGCACCTGCGCAGACTCTACCCAGACCCGATCACCGGCAGCGATGACTGGGGCCTGCTGCGCTCGATCGACGGGCGTATCACCGGCGTGCACAGCCGCTCGGACGCCACCCCGTTCAAACGCAGCGGCTTCGACACCCAGTGGTCCGGGTTCGAAGGGCTGGAACACTACAGCGACTGGCAGTTCGTGGCCGAGCAAGCCTTCAACGAAAGCGCCGCCGGCGCGCAAACCCATACCGGCCCTGGAGACCAACCATGAAAGGACTCAGCGTGTTCTGTCTGAGCCTGAGCCTGCTGCTGGCCGCCGGGGCGCCTGGTATGGCGCAGGCCGATGCCGAGGACGAGATGAAGGGCTTCATCGTCGACAACACCATCTCGCACATCGGCCACGACTTCTACTTCTACTTCGCCGACCGCCTGCGCGCCACCAGCCGCCTGGACTTCAACCTGGTGGTACGCGAACGCCCGGATGCCCGCTGGGGCAGCCTGGTCACGGTGGAGTTCGATCGCGACGTACTGTACCGGCGTTTCCTGCCACCGAATGTCACCCAATTAAAAGAAGAGGCCATCGCGGCCGCCGACCTGGTCAGGCAAGAGGTTATCCAGCGCAAGCTGCAGCGCCTGCTCCAGGACACCACTGATCTGGAGAGGGACGAGCTATGAACACGCGCATCGCGCATTGCATCGCTGCCGGCCTGTTGGCCAGCGCCTGCACCGCCCAGGCCACCGAACTGGTGTACACCCCGGTCAACCCGGCGTTCGGTGGCAACCCGCTGAACGGTACCTGGCTGCTGAACAACGCCCAGGCGCAGAACGACTACGACGACCCGGACCTCAAGGACCGCGCCTCGTCGCTGGGCGGCACCACGGCCCTGGAGCGCTTCAGCAACCAGCTCGAATCGCGGATGTTGTCGCAGTTGCTGGACAACATCAGCAATGGCAAGACCGGAAGCATGGCCACCGATTCGTTCCTGATCGATGTGATCGACGACTCCGGTGCCTTGAGCATCAAAGTGACTGACCGCGCCACTGGCGAGATTTCGGTCATCGAGGTCAGCGGCCTGAACCCCTGAGAGGGACAGGATTTTCATTTGGGGAGAGCGCACCATGAAACGACTGCTGAGCACCTTACTGATTCTGGTCACCCTGCAAGGTTGCGGCCTGCGTCAGCCGATGCCGGCCGAGCAGGACTCGGAAACACCGACCCTGACTCCGCGGGCATCGACCTACTACGACCTGATCAACATGCCGCGGCCCAAAGGCCGGCTGATGGCCGTGGTGTATGGCTTCCGCGACCAGACCGGGCAATACAAGCCGACCCCGGCCAGTTCGTTCTCCACCAGCGTGACCCAAGGCGCAGCCAGCATGTTGATGGACGCCCTGAGCGCCAGTGGCTGGTTCGTGGTGCTGGAGCGCGAAGGCCTGCAGAACCTGCTGACCGAGCGCAAGATCATCCGCGCCTCGCAGAAGAAGCCGGATGTGGCGGAGAACATCATGGGCGAGCTGCCACCGCTGCAGGCTGCCAACCTGATGCTCGAAGGCGGCATCATCGCCTACGACACCAACGTGCGCAGCGGCGGGGAGGGCGCCCGCTACCTGGGTATCGACATCTCCCGCGAATACCGGGTCGACCAGGTGACCGTGAACCTGCGTGCGGTGGACGTGCGCACCGGGCAGGTGCTGGCCAACGTGATGACCAGCAAGACCATCTACTCGGTGGGGCGTAGCGCGGGGGTGTTCAAGTTCATCGAGTTCAAGAAGCTGCTCGAAGCCGAGGTGGGCTACACCACCAACGAACCGGCGCAGCTGTGCGTGCTGTCGGCGATCGAGGCGGCGGTAGGGCACTTGCTGGCCCAGGGGATCGAGCGGCGCTTGTGGCAGGTGGCGGGGGATGCGGGAGATGGCAAGGCGGGGGTGGACAAGTACCTGAGTCAGTACCAGCAGCAGTGAGGTGCCATTGAGGGCCCTATCGCCGGCAAGCCGGCTCCCACAGGGTAACCACGAATCAGGTGGTTTTCCTGTGGGAGCCGGCTTGCCGGCGATAGGGCCCGTATTGTCTCCCCCGAGAGCCCCATCACCACGACCTTTCAAAGTGTGCTGCGAATCAACGTCTCTTGCTCTTCATTGCATTGGATACCAATGTGCAGATTCTTTTCCTGGTAGTAAGGCTGACCGTTGTCGTCAATCAGATAGAAGACTTCATGCAGGTTCTGCTTGCCCTTGCTGTCCGTATAACAACGAAACGCAGTATTGGCCGGGAAAATCTCGCGGATCTCCTTGAAAGGCTTCGAGTGGTCGATCAGGTCCTTGAATGCGGGGGTCTTCTCATCAACCGTCACCACCGGTTTTCTGAGGTTGATGAGGTCATCGAAGTAGGCCTGCATCGACTTGCCGGAACAGCTACCGTGCTTCTTCCATTCGTGCTTGAGCATGCCATCAGGGTTTTCAGGTAGCCATTGTTCAGTGTCTTTGACCTTGATGCGTGTCAACTCTGTTGCCAACGTACTTTCACTGCAGGCTTCTTTGACGGTACAGGCTTTCGAGGGCGTGCAGTTTTGCGGATGTCGATTGGTAAACGTGCCTTCGCTATTACTGTAAGGCCAGATACCGTGTGTCTTGAAACGCGCAGGAACTTCTGCACAGAGGCGGCCACCTTCCTTCTCTTTCTGCATGAGGCAATAGGTCGGTTGCCAGGTGACCGAGTAAACCCGAAAGGTGACTGGCGGGGCGTCGACCCAGGCTTGTTCATTGGCGTCCAATGCCATCACTGGCGTTACCGTGGCGATGGAGAGCAAAAGCAGAAAAGGTGTAAGTACGCGCATCGTCTCATTCCCTTGACGAGCCACCTGGGTGCGGTGGCGACGGTGTTATTAGACGGGGGGCTGCACACAGCGTCTACTGGCAAAAATGTCAGGTGGGCGGCAACAGTCCTGGGGTCACCCAGCCTTGCGCAAGGTCAGGTTGATCCGCCGCTCGCCCATCCGCGGATGCACACCCGGCTTGACTGGCAGCACCCCATGAAAGCGCAACCGATCCTCACCCCCCCACACCAGCACATCGCCATGGCTCAACGGCACCCGTTGGGTACGGTCCGAACGCTGCAGCCCTCCGAGTAGAAACACCGCAGGCAGGCCCAGTGACACCGACACGATCGGCTGACTGAAATCGGCCTCGTCGCGGTCCTGGTGCAGGCTCAGGCGGGTGCCGGGCAGGTAGTGGTTGACCAGGCAGGCATCGGGTACGAAACCGCCGAAACCGGCGGCTGCGGCTGCGCGGGCAGCGAGGTCGAGCAGCACCTGGGGCAGGGCGGGCCAGGGGTGGCCGCTGACGGGGTCGGTAGGGCTGTAGCGATAACCTTTGGCGTCACTGACCCAGCCCAGCGCGCCGCAATTGGTCAGGGCCACTGCCATGTTCAGGCCGCCCGGGGTCTGCATGTGGCGCAAGGGCGCGGCGCGCAGCACCGGGCGCAGGGCATCCAGCAGCGGCTCGATCTCGGCCAGGGCAAAGCCGGCGAGCAGCACGGTGTGGCTGGCCAGGTGTTGTGGCTGGGGGCCGAACAGGTCGAGGTCGGACTGGATCATGAAGGCGGCGCTGGTGTGGGGTATGGCCATTCTAGCGCTGTTGGCCTGTCTGGCCTATCGCCGGCAAACCGGCTCCCACCGGTACGGCGCGGGTTTGGAAAGGTGTGCTGGCCCAGTGGGAGCCGGCTTGCCGGCGAAGAGGCCAGGGCAGACGATCGAAATTCCGGCAGAAAAAAGAACCGCGACGCCAGGGAGAGGAGACGCCGCGGTCCAAGGGGGAGCTGTCAACGCTGGGTAGCAGTGGCCATGTTGCCGTTGCCCATCTGGCTGATGGTGGCGCTCTGGTTGGCGCCGGCCTGGTCGACGATGGCCTGGTTGCCGCTGCCGCCCTGGGTCACGTAGGCGACGTTGGCGGTGTCGGCCTGCTTGATGGTCGCGCTGTTGCCACTGCCGTAGAGCTGGGTGGTGAAGCTCTGGTTGGCGTAGCCGGACTGATCCAGGGTGATGGTGTTGCCGCTGCCGGTCGAAGAGCCAAAGGCATAGTTGTCGATGCCGCGCTGGTCGGCGACGAGGATGTTGTCGCTGCCGTTCTGTTCGAAATACAGCTCGTTGTTGTTGTCGGCCTGCTTGGTCTCCATCGAGTTGTTGGTGCCTTTCTGGTTCAGTGTGGCTTTCTGGAAGGCGCCGTTCTGGGTCAGGTTGGTACCGTTGCCGGTGCCTTTCTGGTTGATCACGGCAGTCTGGTTGTTGCCGAACTGGCCACCGAGCTTCTCACCCTTCCAGTTGCTGGCCATCACCTTGTTGCCGGTGCCCTGGGTGGTCACGGTCAGGCTCTGGTTGTCGCCGGTCTGGTAGGTGTAATGCAGGTTGCCGGTGCCGTTCTGGGAAATGGTGGTGGTCGAGTTGTTGGTCTCGAACTGGTCCGACCAGCTGGCGTTGGACTTGCCTTGCTGGTACAGGTTGGCGACGTTGCTCTGGCCGAAGCTCTGGTCGATGTAAGCTTCGTTGAGCTGACCACCCTGGCTGACGCTGGCATGGCTGCCTTGCTGGGTGTCCTGCCAGACTTCCGCGGAGTTGCCGGTGCCTTGCTGGTCGATGATGAGCATGCCACCGGTGCCGTCGCGCTGATCACCGTAGGCCCAGTTTTCCTTGCCCTGCTGGTAGATCTCGATGTGGCCGTCGTTGTGGGTCATGTGCTCGGCGGCAGCATAGTTGTCCTGGCCGCCCTGGGTGATCTGGCTCTTGTTGTTGCTGCCGCCGAACAGTTGCTCGACGAAAGCTTCGTTGCGCTGGCCGTTCTGCTGGGTGCTGGCCTGGCTGCCGAGCTGGCTGTCCTGCCACACGGTCGAGCGGTTCTCGCCGCCTTGCTGAATTTGCAGCGACTGGTTGTTCTCGCCCAGCGACTGGCTGGCAAAGGCGTCGTTGAGAGTGCCCGCAGATTGCTGGTTGATGTGGCTGTTGTGCTCGAACAGCTGCTCGCCGTAACCGGCGTTGTAGGAACCGGTGGCGCTCTGATCGATGTAGCTGGTGCTGTTTTCCTGCACGGCCATGTGATTGTGGCCCTTGCCGGCCTGGTCCTGAGTGGCCGCAGCGAAAGGCGCGACCGTCTGCTTCACCTCGGCGATGTTCTGGTTACCGCTTTGGGTCTGGTTCGAAGTGCTGTCATCGGCCATGACCTGGCCGGCCACGGCCAGGACGATAGCGGCACTTAAGGGAGCGAGCTTGAACATGGTGGTGCCTCCAGGTCTATCGGTATTGGGTGATCTGAACATGCTGGCCATTGCCGGCCTGGGTCACGGAACTGCTGAGGCCCGAGCCGGCTTGCACGATGCTGGCGCTGTTGTCGTTGCCGATCTGGTCGATGCTGGCGCTGTTGCTGGTGCCGCTCTGGCGGATCGACGCGCTGTTGCCATTTCCCTGTTGGCTGATGCTGGCCATCAGGTCACTACCTTCTTGCAGGATGTACGCCTCCTGCGCGCCCCCGGCCTGGACGATGCGGCCCAGCAGGGCCTGGCCGTTCTGGTCGAGGGCGGCGCGGTTGCCCGAGCCCTGCTGCTCGATCACCGCCGTCTGGCCGGCACCGGCCGGCAGCAGGCGGATGATCACCGGTTCGCCCAGGTCGTTGCCGGCGGCGAGGTCGGCGTTGTCCATCAGGTCGTCGGCCTGTGCCTGGCCAGCCAGGGCCAGGCACAGCAGCAGTGGGTACAGGCGGTTCATGGCGTTCTCCTGGCCTTTACTGCACGGTCACGTTGACGGTGCGGCTGGTGCCTTGGCTGGTGGTGATGGTCGCCTGCGGGCTGGCCGTGGGGATCAGCGTGGTGCTGTTGCTGACCGTCAGGCGCCAGCGGCCGGTGACCGGCACCGTGGTGGTACCGAGGGTCTGTACGCCGGTGGTGGTGGTGACACGCACGGTGACGGTATTGCCGGTGGTCACCGAGGACGTGCCGCTGATGTCCCAGTTGTAACGGTTGTTCGAGCGGGCCAGCACCGTGGCTGCGGTGACCGCGAAGGTCTCTGCGGCTGGGCGTGGCTGTACGTTGACCGTCACCGTTGCGCTGCCGGATACCGCTCCCAGCGCGTCACGGGCCTGGTAGGTGAAGGTGGTGGTGAACGCCGTGGTGACGCTGGTCGGTGGCGTGTAGGTGATGGTGGTGCCATCACTGCTCACGGTGCCGCGGCCAGCCGGCGGTTGGGTGAAGTTGGCCACCGCCAGCGGCAGGTTGCCTTCTGGGTCGGTGTCGTTGGCCAGCACGTTGATGGTCTGCGGCACCCCGAGGGTGGTGATGGTTTCAGGGTTGGCGGTCGGTGCTTGGTTGGGCGCGACGTTGATGGTCACGTTGGCCGGTGCCGACTTCAGGCCCTTGGCGTCCATGGCGCGGTAGGTGAAGGTGGCCACCAGCGGCTGCGTGGCACCGGCCGGCGGGGTATAGGTCACCGCGGTGCTGCCGTTGAGTACCACGCCACCGAGGCCCGTGCCCGGCTGGGTCAGGTCGGTGATGCTCAGCGGCACGTTGCCGTCTGGATCGCTGTCGTTGGTCAGCAGGTTCAGGGTCAGCGGCACACCGACACTGGTGCTGCCGATATCGGCCTGGGCCAGCGGAGGCTGGTTGGCCCCCTCGACGGGCGCGGAGCCGACCACGACTACCGGTTCCACATCGCTGCCGCCGTGGGACGACTTCACCGTCACGGTGGCAGGCGGTTGGCTCAGGTCGTTGACCGTCAACGTCTGCAGGTTGCCGGACTTCGACAGGCGGCCATAGCCCTGGGCGAGCATGTCGGGCACTACCACCTCATCGCTGGAGCGCGCCTCGATGGTCAGCCGCTTGTTCGTCCATTCGTAGCGTGCGGTGGTGACCTTGACCACATCGGTCAGCTTGCTCGACAGCGAGGTCGGCTGGGTGGCGGTGCCATTGCTGGCGGTCACCACCACCACCGAGGGTGGCACGGCCTGGCTCAGTTGCTGGCTGAAGAACAGCCCATTGTTGTCGCTGGTCAGGTTGAACTGGCACGGCGCAGGCGGTGAACCGACCAGCGCCAGGCCGTTGCGCATGCACAGGCTGGCGGTGTTCGGCGCCTTGGCGAACACTTCCACGCGGGTGCCGCTGCCGTTGCGCGAGTAGGTGGCCCGCTCCAGCGACACTGGGGTTTGCGCACGCGCGTCCAGAACCTTGCCGGACAGTGTGAACAGACTGGTTTGAATGGTGCCGGCCGGGCCCTGGATGCGAATGAAGTTGGTGCCGAACGGGCTGCCGATCACAGGTTCGGTTATGTTCGGGTCGCCAATGAAGGTTTCGGTGGCACCGGTGTCAGGGTTGACCTCGGTGTACGGTGCGCCTGCGCGGTGCAGGAAGGGCCCGAGGGCGCCGTTGAGGGCTCCGGTGAAGTTGCCCGGGGCTCCGATGCCGATATCGCGGGTGATGTTGATGGCCCGACGGCCTGGAGTGGTGACGTTGACCGTCTCGACACCATAGGGGTGGGTGATGGTGTAGGTACCGGCGGTGGGCACCGACACCCGGATGCGAATACGGGCGAAGCTCTGCTGATCGCCATCCACCGGATTCTCTGCGGCGAACGCGGCCTCCAGGCCGGCGACGTAGGCGTCTAGCTCATAGCCGCTGTTGCCGACCGCCGGGATAGTGGCCTCGGCCAGGAACCAGAACATCTCTGGCGGCCAGTTGTCGGGGAATACCAGCGGCAAGGCATCATCGTAGATGCCCGGTTCCGGCAACAGGGTGCACATGTAGGACGGTGCGCCCGGTGCGCCGGCAACCCGCGAGCTGGTGGCACGCGAGCGGCACAGCTCCAGCGACTGGCCGCTGGCGTCCTTGTACCACACCGGGTAACCGCCGCTGGCGAAGGTGTAGGGGCCAGGGTCGACCTCGGACAGCGCGGCCCAGGCCGCACTGGAAACGGTGAGGGAAAAACCGGCGGCGAACAGCGCACGGCGTGGCCAAGTGTTCATGCTGCCTCCTTGAAGGCTGAGCCTTTGTCTGTTCATGGCACCAGCACCACGTCTTCGCTGTCGCTACCGCCAGCGGCACTGCTGACCTGCACCTTGGCCGGCGGAACGGGCGACAAGGTGGTGCTCAACGTTTTCACCGCGCCGTCGCCGAGCAGGTTGCCGATCAGCGCGCCATTGCCGGTGCGGGCGACCATGCTCGGGGGCGAGGTCTCGTCGCTGCTGCTGGCCACCAGCGTCAGGGTGCTGTTGGACAGGCTGTATTCGGCGCGCGTGATGGTGACCAGGTCGGTCAGAGGCAGGCTGGCGTTGGTGGCTGTGCTGGTTGGGATCGCCACGCTGTTGTCGGCGCTGATCAGCAGGGCGCTGCCAGGGGCCGGGTTGAGCGCCGACTGGGCGTACCAGGTGCCGGTGCCGTTGGCTTCGCTCAACGAAAGGTTCGGCGTCTGGCTGGTGAGGGTGACGGTGGCGGGTGGCGGTGGAGCCAGCACGAACATATCTTGCTGGGCGCGCAGGTCGCCGTTCTCGTTGTGCCGCGAGTAGGTACTGCGCTGAGGGATCAGCGGTGTCGGCCGGGCGACCTCGGAGAGCTTGCCGGAGATGGCGAACAGCTCGGTACGCAGGTCGATGCCGTTGGGCCCTTCGATGCGCACGTAGTTGGTGTTGAACGGGCTGCCGGTGACCCGCTCGTTCAGGTTCGGGTCGCCGATGAAGCGCTCGCTGCCCTCGGTGTAGGGGCCGTTGACGCTACGCAGGAACGGCCCGACGTCGCCCTTGAGGGCGCCGGCGAAGTCACCGGCACCGGCGATGCCGATGTCGCGGGTCATGTTGATTGCCCGGCGCCCGGCGGCGGGTACGTCGAATACTTCGACCCCATAGGGGTGGGTGATGACGTAGGTGCCGGCGGCCGGCACGTCGACGCGGATGCGCACCCGGGCGAAGCTCACCTGGTCGCCATCGGCCGGCTCTTCGGCGGCGAAGGCCGCTTCTATTGCCGTGCCGTAGCTCAAGTTGATGCCGCGGGCGGCGTCGACGACGGCGGCGTCGGCGGTGAACCAAAAGGCTTCATCCGGGAAGTTGGTGGGGAAAACGATGGGTTGGGCGTCGTCGAATACCCCAGGGGTAGGTAGCAAGTTGCACATGTAGGCAGGGGCGCCTGGTGCGCCGGCGACCCGTGAGCTGACGGTTTTGCTCAGGCACAGGTCGAGGGTTCGGCCATGGGAATCCTGGTACCAGGCGGCGAATTTGCCATTGCCGGCGGTGTAGGGCCCTGGGTCGACGGCATACAGCGCTGCCTGGGCCGGAAGCTGGAGCATGCTGGCGAAGATCGCCATAGCCAGCGGTTTGGGTGTCGGTCGGAGCATGAGTCGATTCCTCCTGCAAACGGGCCCATGGACTTGGGGCGTTTGAGAGGAGATCGGCAACAGCCGTGCCAAGTTGCTGAAATTGGGCTGGCGGGGCTCTGGGGCGGGGATCTTGCCATGGCGCCGGGGTAGTTATGGCTACTTGTGCATGGGGGCAGTCCCCCAGGATTGGGGACTGGGTTGGTGGAATGGCAGCGCCGGCTCCCACAATGCCCTCGCGCTCGCCCGGCACCTGCAAAGCCACTGATGACGCCCGAGCAAATCTGAAGCACACTGCGGCAAGTTTCCCAAGCCCGTTGCCCCGACCGTGAGGTGGCACAGCTGGAGTAGAAGATGGCGCGACAATTTCCCATAACAAACGCCCAAGACACGTTGCACGAATCCCGCCAGGCCCGCCTGCGCCTGGCCAGCGAAGGCGAGCTGCCGCTGGGCATGCTGCGCGACGAGATCGACGCTTCCTGGCGCCGCAGCCTCGGCCATGGCCTGGACTGCCTGCAAGGCGAACAAGTCGGCCTGGGCCTTGAGCAGGGCCATGACCTGCGTACCCTGCTGGAACGCAACCGGCTGCTGGTGGACGCTGTCACCCCCGAGCTCGACTACCTGGTTTCGCGCCAGGGCAAGGCCGGCATCATCATCCTCGGCGACGCCCAGGCCAACGTGCTGGCCATCGAAGGGCAGACCCACGTGCTCGAACGCGAAGGCCTGCGCGACCTGCACCCCGGCAGTTGCTGGAGCGAGTCGCTGCGCGGCACCAACGCCATCGGCACCGCCGTGGTCGAAGGCCGGCCAACCCTGATCAACTGCGGCGAACACTACCTGGACCGCCTCAGCCCATTCTCCTGCACCTCGGTGCCGCTGCGCGACCCGCGCGGCGAGGTGATCGGTGTGCTCGACATCACCCGCGAAGGGGTCATGGCGCAGCCGCAGGACAGCCTGTCGATGCTGATGATGGCCGCCGGCAACATCGAAAGCCGGATGTTCGGCCTGTGTCATCCGCAACACCTGGTGCTGGCCTTCCACAGCCGTGCGCAATACCTCAACAGCGCCTGGCACGGTTTGCTGGCACTGAGCCTGGATGGCGAAGTGGTCGCCGCCAATGACAACGCCTGCCAGTTGCTGCAGGTGCCTCGCCAGGGGCTGCTCGGGCGGCGCAGCAGCGACCTGCTGGGCGAGCGTTCGCCGGCCTTCATCGCGCGCCTGTGGCAGGGCGGGGTGAGCAGCGTGCAGACCGCCAAGGGCGAGTTCTTCTTCCGCGCCTTGCAGTTGCCGCGCCACAGCCAAGTCAATGGCGCCAGCGCACCCGGCAAACCGGCCCAGGCCAACAAATCCCCCGCACTGGACGCCTTGGCCGGCGGCGATGCCCGCCTGGCGCGCAACCTGCGCATGGCCCACCAAGGGCTGGGCAATGGCTTGCCAGTGCTGCTGCTGGGTGAGACCGGCACCGGCAAGGAGGTGGTGGCGCGTGCCCTGCACCAGGCCAGCCCGCGGGCTGACAAGGCCTTTGTCGCGGTCAACTGCGCGGCCATTCCCGAGGGGCTGATCGAGTCGGAGCTGTTCGGTTACCGCGATGGCGCCTTCACCGGCTCGCGCCGTGGCGGCATGGTCGGGCGCTTGATGCAGGCCCACGGCGGTACGCTGTTCCTCGACGAAATCGGCGACATGCCGCTGGCCTTGCAGGCCCGCCTGCTGCGGGTGCTGCAGGAACGCCGGGTGGCGCCGCTGGGCGCGGGCGACGAACAGGAGATCGACGTGGCGCTGATCTGCGCGACCCACCGCGACCTCAAGCGCCTGGTGCAGGACCAGCATTTTCGCGAAGACCTGTACTACCGGGTCAACGGCGTGTCGTTGCGCCTGCCAGCATTGCGCGAACGAGACGACCTGGCATCGATCATCGAAGGCCTGCTGGACAAGGCCGGCGCCAAGGGCGTGAGCCTCGATCCCAGTCTGGCTTCGCTGCTAGAAGGCTTCGACTGGCCGGGCAACATCCGCCAGCTGGAAATGGTCGTGCGTACCGCCCTGGCCATGCGCGAAGACGGTGAGCAGGTGCTGACCCTCGACCATCTTACCGACTGCCTGCTCGATGAACTTGCCAGCGGCGGCGCGCCCTCGGGGAGCTTGAAGGACACCGAACTCGAGCTGATCCGCAACGCCCTGGCCCGCCACCAGGGCAATGTCTCGGCCGCCGCCGAGGCCCTGGGCATCAGCCGGGCGACCTTGTACCGCAAACTCAAACAGTTGCGGGGTTGACATGGGCGGCTTGTTTTCGAGGCTGGTGGAGTCCAGCGACCCTGTGCTCATGCGCCAGGCCCTGGCCTGGCTGTATGGTTTCGTGCGCCCGCAGCGGCGCGCCATCGGCGTGTTGCTGGGCCTGTCCCTGGGCGCGTCGCTGCTCGCCCTGGCACAACCCTGGCTGGTCAAGACGCTGATCGACGAAGGCCTGCTGGCCAAGGATTACCAGACCCTCTGGCACATGGCGGCAATCATGATTGGTGCCGGGCTGCTCGGCACCGTGCTGGCCGGGGTCAACCGCTACCTGCACACGCGGCTGTCCGGGCGCATTCTATTCGCCCTGCGTGACGACCTGTATCGCCACCTGCAACGGCTGTCGCCGACGTTCTACGGGCGCCGGCGCACGGGCGACATTCTTTCCCGGCTCGATGGCGACGTTGCCGAAATCCAGCGCTTTGCCGTGGACTCGCTGTTCTCGGCGGTGTCTGCGGTGATCGGCCTGATCGGCGCGGTGGCCTTGATGCTGATGCTGTCCTGGCAGCTGTCGTTGCTGCTGGCGCTGCTGATCCCGATCGAGGTGCTGTGGCTGCGCTGGATGCGCCGCAAGGTCGAGCGCGAGGTGCGCAGCCTGCGTGAGCGTTCGGCGGATGTCTCGTCGTTCCTGGTCGAAACGCTGCCGGCGATGAAATTCATCCAGGCCGCCGGCCAGCAGAACCGAGAGGCTGGGCGCTTGGATCAGCTGGGCCAGGGCTACATGCGCCAGTTGCTCAAGGTGCAGGTCACCGAGTTCTTCACCCAGGCCATCCCGGGGACACTGACCTCGTGGTGCCGCGCCTGTGCCTTCCTGGTGGGTGGCTGGTGGGTGATCCAGGGCACCTGGCAACTGGGTGCGCTGATCGCCTTTTCCACTTACATGGGCATGGCCGTAGGGCCGGTGCAGAGCCTGCTGGGCTTGTATGTGGCGGTGCAGCGCATGGCGGTGAGCCTGGGGCGGGTGATGGAACTGAAACAGGAAGCCGTCGCGGTGCAAGAAGCGGCGGTGCCCAGGCCGATCCCGGAGGGCCCAGGCGAACTACGCCTCGAGGCGGTGTGCTTTGCCCATGACGGCCGCCAGGGCGCAGTGCTGGACAACGTCGATGCCTGCCTGCCAGGCGGCCTCAAAATCGCGATCAGCGGCGCCTCGGGGGTTGGCAAGTCGACCCTGATCGACCTGCTGCAGCGCTTCTACGACCCCGATGCCGGGCGCATCCTGCTGGACGGCGCCGACCTGCGTGAGCTGGACCTTGCTGCCGTGCGCCAACGCATCGCGGTGGTCAGCCAGGACATCGTGCTGTTCCGTGGCACCCTGGCGCAGAACCTTGCTTACGGCGCGCCCCAGGCCAGCCGCGAGGCACTGGAGCAAGTGGTGCGCCTGGCGCACCTGGAAAGCCTGATGGACAGCCTGCCGTTGGGCCTGGATGGCTTGCTCGGCGAGCGCGGCCAGCAGCTCTCCGGCGGCCAGAAGCAGCGCATCGCCATTGCCCGGGCGGTGCTCCAGGCTCCGTCGATCCTGGTGCTGGATGAAGCCACCTCGGCGGTGGACGAAGCCACCGAACGCGAGGTGATCGCCGCCATCGACCACCTGTTCGCCGGGCGCACGCGCATCCTCATCAGCCACCGCGCCTCGACCCTGGCCGACGCCGACCTGCATCTGCACCTGCAGGGCGGGCAGCTGCGTGTGTTGCCCCAGGAGGCGGTCAAGCATGGCCAGTGAGGTGAGGGTCGGGCTGATCGACAGTGGCTGCACGCCGGCCCAGGCCGAAACGCTGCACGCCGCACGTCGGTTCTGGCTGGCGGATGGCGTGTTGCGCGAAGGCCCGCCCCAGCCGGACCGCCTGGGCCATGGCAGCGCCGTGCTGGCGCGCCTGCAAACCGAAGCGGGCACGGTGCCGCTGCTGCTGGCCCAGGTGTTCGGCGACCAGGGCAGCACCAGCGCCTTGCAGGTGGCCGCCGCCTTGCTGTGGCTGGCCGAGCAGGGCGCCACCGTGATCAACCTCAGCCTTGGCCTGCAACAGGACCGCCCGGTGCTGCGCCAGGCCTGCGCCGAGGTGCAGGCCGCCGGTGTGCTGCTGTGCGCGTCGAGCCCTGCCCAGGGCGTGGCGGTGTATCCGGCCAGCTACCCCGGGGTCATTCGCATTACCGGTGATGCCCGTTGCGCACCGGGCCAGTGGTCATGGCTGGGCAGTTCCCAGGCCGACTTCGGCGGCCATGTCGGCGAGCGCGGCATGGCCGGCGCCAGCCTGGGCTGCGCGGCCGTGACCGGTCGTATCGCCGCGCTCATGCAGCAGCAGCCCGGGCTGGACCGTCAGCAGATGTTGGCCTGGTTGCAGGCGCATGCCAGTTTCAATGGCCCGGAGCGACGAGGGATCGGGGATGCCTGAACCGCGCATTCTGGTGCTGGGCGCCGGCCCGGCTGGCGCCGCCACGGCCCTTGGGCTTCGGCGCCTGGGTTACCCGATCACCGTGGTCAGCGACTGGCGGCGCTTTGCGGCGCTCGAAGGGGTATCCCAGCGGGTGCTTGAAGGCCTGCGCAACGCCGGCCTGGGCGGCGCCTTGGCAGAGGCGGCAATGCCGGCGAACCGGGAGGTGCGCTGGAACGGCCAGCACCTGCAACTGAATCAGGAATTTTTGCTCGACCGGCAATGCTTCGACCGCGCCTTGCGCCAGGATCTTGAACGGGCAGGGGTCACGGTGGTGGAGGGCCGTATTCGCGAGGTCACACGCAAGGGTGTGCACTGCGTCGGGATGGACGATGGCCAGGTGCTGCAGGCCGAATTTCTGGTCGAGGCGCGGGGCCGCCAGGCCCCCCTGGGCGCAGACCGGTTGCGCGGGCCGGAGACGGTCAGCCTGCTGAACCTCTGGCAGGGTGAACCTGGGCCGTCAGCATCGGCCGTGGAGAGCCTGGATGACGGCTGGGCATGGATGGCCAGGCGCGCCGATGGCCGCTGTTATTGGCAGATCACCCTGGATGCCGCTGGGTTGCCGGGCAAGGCCGTGCTACCTGAGTACTGCGCCGCGCACCGTCGCGGCTCGGCACTGGTGGCCCGGCTGTTCGGCGCGCAGGCATTGGCGCCTGCGCAGGTGCATGCCCGCAGCAGCACGGCGATCCTCGCCGGGGAGTGCGTGGGGGACGACTGGATCCGTGTGGGGGATGCCGCCATGGCGGTTGACCCACTGTCGGGGAATGGGATTTTCCAGTCGCTGTCCTCGGCGCTGCAGGCGCCGGTGGTGGTCAACACGCTGCTGCGCAGGCCGGAGCGGGCGGGGTTGGCCAAGCGTTTTCACCAGCAGCGGGTCGAGCAGCTGTTTCTGCGGTTTGCCCGGATCGGCCGGGACTTCTATGGCCAGGAGCAGATGCGTGCGGGGCAGGGGTTTTGGGCAAGGCGCCAGGGTTGGCCGGATGTGCAGCCGCTGCATCTGGCTGCAGACTGGCAGGCCGTGCGGGTAGAGAAGCGGCCGGTGTTGCGTGATGGGTTCGTGGATGAGGCCGAGGTGGTGGTGACGGCGGATCAGCCGTTGGGGATCTGGCATTTGCAGGGGGTAGAGCTGGCGCCTTTGGTGCGCGGGCTGCGCGATGGGCTGGCGGTGGAGGACGTATTGAAGGATTTGCCTTTGCCGCAGCAGGGGATGTTGCGGCGGTGGTTGGGGGAGCAGGGGTATTGCTGAGCGTCTTGCGCGTCTGTCCCGGCCCTATCGCCGGCAAGCCGGCTCCCACAGGTTCACCGCAGGCCTCAAGACTTGCGGGGTACCTGTGGGAGCCGGCTTGCCGGCGATAGGGCCGGTGCAGACCAGCGATCAGAGCTTGATCAACACCGACTTCAGCTCGGTGTAATGCTCGATCGCCGCCGCCCCCATCTCACGCCCCACCCCAGACATCTTGTACCCGCCAAACGGCAGCGCGGGGTCCAGCGCGCTGTGACAGTTGACCCACACCGACCCGGACTTGATCCGCGGGATCATCCGGTGCACCGCCGCCAGGTCGTTGGACCAGATGCTCGCGCCAAGCCCGTAGGGGTTGTCGTTGGCCATGCCAATCACCTCGTCGAGATCATCGAACGGCATCGCCACCAGCACCGGGCCGAAGATTTCTTCTTGCACCAGGCGATGGCGCTGGTCGACGTCGACGATCACCGTCGGCTTGACGAAGTAACCCGGGCCAAAGCCTTCGCCACCGCAGGCAATGGTCGCGCCCAGCTCACGGCCCAGCTCGATGTAGCCGGTGACCCGGTCCTGCTGCTTGGCAGAGATCAGCGGGCCCATCTGCACGGCAGGGTCCAAGCCGCTGCCCAGCTTCATGCCGTTGGCGATGCCGGCGATGTCCGCGATCACGTTGTCGAAGTGCTTGCGGTGCACGTACAGACGCGAACCTGCGCAGCACACCTGGCCCTGGTTGAAGAAGATCGCCGTGGCGGCGCCGGCGGCGGCCTGCTGCAGGTCGGCGTCGGGCATGACGATGGTCGGTGACTTGCCGCCCAGTTCGAGGGTGACGCGGGTCATGTTGTCCATCGCCGCCTTGCCGATCAGCTTGCCCACTTCGGTGGAACCGGTGAAGGTCAGCTTGTCCACGCCCGGGTGGCGGCTCAGCGCGGCGCCGGCATTCAGGCCAGTGCCGGTGATGACGTTGAGCACGCCGGCCGGGTAGCCGGCTTCGTCCACCAGTTCGGCGAGCTTGAGCGCGGTCAGCGGGGTTTCGTCGGCAGGCTTGAGCACCACGCTGCAGCCGGTGGCCAGCGCCGGGCCGAGCTTCCAGCAGGCCAGCAGCAGCGGGAAGTTCCAGGCGACGATGGCGCCCACCACGCCCACCGCTTCGCGGCGCACGAACCCATGGAACTGGTCGTTGGGCATCAACGGCATCGACGCCTCGACGGTGCTACCCTCGATCTTGGTGGCCCAGCCAGCCATGTAGCGCAGGAAGTCGATGGCCAGCTGCACGTCCATGACCTTGGCCACGGCGGCACTCTTGCCATTGTTGAGGCATTCCAGCTCGGCCAGTTGCTGCGCATCGCGCTCCATCAGCTCGGCCAGGCGCCACAGCAGGTTCTGCCGCTCGCGCGGGCGCATCCGGCTCCAGGCCGAGTCGTCGAACGCCTGGCGCGCAGCGCGCACGGCGCGGTCGACGTCTTCGGCTTCGGCGGCCGGCACTTCGCCGAGCACCTCGCCGGTGGCCGGGTTGCGGAACGACAGGGTGCGACCGCTGGCGGCGTCCTGCCAGTCGGCGCCGATGCGCATCTTCAGCTTGCGCTCCAGGAAGGCGCGGGTGGCGGGCAGGATGGGCAGTTCGGAAAGCATGGGGCGGTGCCTCTTGTCATTGGATGTGGCGGGGGATGGCGCAATGGCCGTGCCAAGGTGGTGCAATGGGCGCAAAGGCCTGTGCTGCCTTGGGTTTGCCCGTGTGCAAGGGTGCGATTGCGTGGTTGCGCTGTTGCACTTTGAGACGGTGTGAGACGGTGGTGACACAGTGTCTGTGTGGGCCAATCGCCGGCAAGCCGGCGCCCACAGGTACCCCACCAGCCTGAAGCACTGTGGGGTATCTGTGGGCGCTGGCTTGCCGGCGATGGCCTGCGCAGCAGCGCCTGTCTCAACCTGAAACACCCTGTCTCGAAATGGCACGGTCCTACTCGGCCTCACCCAGCGCACAACGGCCTTCAAAACTACTCAAGAGCCTGAAATACAACGAGTTCCAAGCATCTGGCACAGTTTCTGTATCACAACCGTCACATGCACACCTGCTGTACCAAAGCGTGCGAAAAACGATAAGAACAACACCGTGGAGGTCTGACCTTGAAGACGACTCGACTCCGGCGGCATGCGGGCAAACTGGCGCTTGTCGCCGCCGCACTGCTGGGCACCCAGGCCATGGCGGCCGAACAGGGCCCGAGCCTGTTGCAGAACAAGTGCATGGGGTGCCATATCCCCGAGGGCAACGATACCTACAGCCGCATCAGCCACCAGCGCAAGACCCCTGAAGGCTGGCTGATGAGCATCGCCCGCATGCAGATCATGCATGGCCTGCAGATCAGCGACGACGACCGTCGCACCCTGGTCAAGTACCTGGCCGACAAGCAAGGCCTGGCGCCAAGCGAAACCGACGGCGTGCGCTACGCCATGGAGCGCCGCCTCAATACCGTCGAACACTTCGACAGCATGCTCAGCGAAACCTGTGGCCGCTGCCACTCCGGCGCCCGTGTCGCCCTGCAGCGTCGCCCGGCGCAGGAATGGGAACACCTGATCAACTTCCACCTCGGCCAGTGGCCGTCCCTGGAATACCAGGCCCAGGCCCGCGACCGCGACTGGCTGGACATCGCCCTCAAGCAAGTGGTGCCAGAGCTGGCCAAGCGCTTCCCGCTGGAAAGCCCGGCCTGGACCGAGTGGCAGAAAGCCAAGCCCAAGGCCGATACCTTGCCGGGGCAGTGGGCGTTCAGCGGCCACATGCTCGCCAAGGGCGATGTGCGTGGCGTGATGAGCGTCACGCCCGATCAGGGCGACACCTTCAAGCTCGAGGTCAAAGGCACCTACGCCGACGGCACGCCGTTCAACGGCAGCGGCTCGGCGATCCTCTACAACGGCTACGAATGGCGCGGCAACGTCAAGGTCGGCGAGGCCAACCTGCGCCAGGTCTTCTCGGCGCTGGATGGCGAGATGAAGGGCCGCATGTTCGAGGCCGATCATGACGAGCGCGGGCTGGACTTCACGGCCGTGAAGGAAGGCAAGGCGCGCCTGCTGGCGGTGCAACCGGCGTTCATCAAGGCCGGCGGCGAAAGCGAGATCAGCCTGGTCGGTACCGGTCTGGATGGCAAGCCGGACCTGGGCGCAGGTGTGGAAGTGACCCAAGTGCTGGAACAGACCCCGACCCTGGTACGGGTCAAGGCACGTGCTGCAGCCGATGCCAAGCCCGGCCAGCGTGACGTTGCGGTGGGCACACTGAAGGGCGTCAGCCTGGCGGTGTACGACAAGGTCGACGAAGTGAAGGTGGTACCGGCGTTCTCCATTGCCCGTATCGGCGAGAACGGTGCCTCGGTGCCGAAGGTCCAGGGGCGTTTCGAGGCCGAGGCCTGGGGCAAGGACGCCAGCGGCCAGCCGCTGCGCATCGGCTACCTGCCGGCGACCTGGAAGGTCGAACCGTTCAACGAACGTGCTGTCGAGGACGAGGACGTCAAGTTCGCCGGCAAGATGCAGGCCGACGGTGTGTTCGTGCCAGGCGGCGCGGGGCCGAACCCGGCGCGCAAGATGATGACCAACAACGCCGGCAACCTGAAGGTCGTCGCCACCCTGGCTGACGGCGGCCAGACGGGCGAGGGGCACATGATCGTCACCGTTCAACGCTGGAACAACCCGCCCTTGCCCTAAGGGCCGGTTGCCAAGCTTGTCCAACGGATCGATTACTCGGAGGTCGCCATGGGCGCACTACTGAACCTGGTCGAGCGCAACCTGCACGAAGTGCAGGTCGACGCTGACCGCATGCTGTTCCATATCCCCAGCAGTTCGCTGTTTGCCACCGACGCGGTGACCGGCAGCATCATCGACACCCTGCGCCAGCAAGGCTGCAGCGCCGAGGAGCTGACCCAGCGCCTCGGCCAGCAGTTCGCCGGCCAGGACATCCAGGAAACCCTGCGCGAGCTGATCGCCCTGGAACTGGTCAGCGACGGCTCGCCGCTGACCCCGGAAATCGCCCTCCGGCAGGTCGAGCGCACCGCGCTGAACACCGTGGTGCTCAACGTCAACACCGGGTGCAACCTGAGCTGCACTTACTGCTACAAGGAAGACCTGGACAAACCATCCGCCGGCAAGAAGATGAGCACCGCCACCGCTGAAGCCTCGGTGGAGATGCTGCTCAAGGAATCGCCCGACGAGCAGCGCTACAGCGTGGTGTTCTTCGGCGGCGAGCCGCTGTCGAACCGGCCGCTGATCGAGCACATGGTGGCCTACTGCGAGCGGCGCTTCGCCGAGGCGGGCAAGCAGGTGGAGTTCATCATGACCACCAACGCCACGCTGCTCACCGAAGAGATCGTCGACTGGCTCAACGCCCACCGCTTCGGCCTGTCGATAAGCATCGACGGGCCCAAGACCGTGCACGACCGCAACCGTATCACCGTGGGCGGGCAGGGCACCTATGACGTGGTGCGGCGCAAGGCCGACATGCTGCTGTCGCGCTACACCAGCCGCCCGGTCGGCGCGCGGGTGACCCTGACCCGCGGTATCACCGACGTCGAGACCATCTGGAACCACCTGTTCAACGAGATGGGCTTCGCTGAAGTCGGCTTCGCTCCGGTCACCTCCGGCGACATGGCCAACTTCAACCTCACTGGCGAGGAACTGGTCGAAGTCTTCGCCAACATGAAGGCGCTGGGCCGGCGTTACCTGGAGGCCGCCCTGGAGCACCGCAACATCGGTTTCTCCAACCTGCACCAGCTCATCACCGACATCCACGAAGGCCACAAGAAGGCCCTGCCATGCGGCGCCGGGCTGAAGATGTTGGCCGTGGACCACGAGGGCGAGCTGAACCTGTGCCATCGCTTCACCGGCTCCAGCCTGCCGACCTTCGGCAACGTGCACCAGGGCGTCAAGCAGGCGCAACTCAACGACTTCCTGTCCCAGCGCCTGGACCGCAGCAACACCGGCTGCGAGAGCTGCCGCATCCGCAACCTGTGTTCCGGTGGCTGCTACCACGAGAGCTATGCGCGCTACGGCGACCCGCAGCACCCGACCTACCACTATTGCGAGCTGATGCGCGACTGGGTCGACTTCGGCATCGAGGTCTACAGCCGCATCATGGCCGCCAACCCGGCCTTCATCGATCGCTACATCACCCCGCGGAAGGCGCACTGACATGAAGCACTTGAAGCCCCTCAACAACAAGGCGCGCATCCTGGAGCAGGCCGCCGCCGAAGACCGCGTCGAAGAAGTCATGGCCATGAGCGCCGTTGCTGGCTGCACCGCCACCACCGACCCGGGTTGGGAAGTGGACGCCTTCGGTGGCGTCAGCTCGCTGTGCCAGCCGATGGAAGCCGACCTGTATGGCTGCTCCGACCCTTGCTGGTGGCCGGCCCAGGTGCCGGACATGATGAGCACCTACCAGGACTGGAACGCCCAGGCGACCAACTCCCAGGAAGACTGGCGCAACCTCGGCACCGTGTTCCCGAAAGACAAGTGACCGGCCCGACAAGAATGACAAGGGGAAACCGCATGAATGCTGGACGCTGCGCGCAACTCGCGCTCACCATCGCCGCCACGGCCTGCGCCTGGGCGGTGCAGGCCGATGACGCAGGCAAGGCCCTGAAGGCCGGCCAGGAATATCTGGTCACCACCAACTACCCGAACAACCTGCACCTGATCGACGTGGCCAGCGACACGCTCTACAAGAGCTGCAAGCTGCCTGGCAAATTCGGCCCCGGCACCGCGATGATGGCGCCGGACAACCGCACCGCCTACGTGCTCAATAACCACTATGCCGATATCTACGGCATCGATCTGGACACCTGCAACACCACCTTCCACGCCGACCTGTCGAGCGTGCCCGGTGAGGTCGGCAAGTCGATGTACTCCTTTGCCATCAGCCCCGACGGCAAGGAAATCTATGCCACGGTCAACCCGACCCAGCGCCTGAACGACCACTACGTGGTCAAGCCGCCGCGCCTGGAGGTATTCAGCACCGCCGATGGCGTCGACGCCAAGCCCGTGCGTACCTTCCCGATGCCGCGCCAGGTGTACCTGATGCGTGCTGCCGACGATGGCAGCCTGTTCGTTGCCGGGCCCGACCTGTACAAGATGGACGTGAAGACGGGCAATTACTCGGTGGCCTTGCCGCTGCGCAACTGGAACCGCAAGGGTTACAGCGCACCGGACGTGCTTTACTTCTGGCCGCACCAGAGCCCGCGCCACGAGTTCTCGATGCTCTACACCATTGCCAAGTTCAAGGACGAGAAACAAGACCCGAACACCGCCGAGCTGCTGTATGGCTTCCTGAGCGTCGACCTCAAGACCGGCAAGACCCACACCCAGGAGTTCGCCGACCTCACCGAGATCTACTTCACCGGCCTGCGCTCGCCGAAGGACCCCAACCAGCTCTACGGCGTGCTCAACCGCCTGGCGCGGTACGACATCAAGCAGCGCAAGCTGATCAAGGCGGCTAACCTGGAACACACTTACTATTGTGTGACCTTCGACAAGAAGGGCGACAAGCTGTACCTGGGCGGCACGTTCAATGACTTGGCGGTGTTCGACCCCGAGACGCTGGAGAAAGTGAAGAACATCAAGTTGCCGGGTGGTGACATGTCGACCACTACGCCGCAGGTGTTTATCCGGTAGCCCTGTGTTGGCCCTATCGCCGGCAAGCCGGCTCCCACAGGAGGACAGTGGGATACCTGTGGGAGCCGGCTTGCCGGCGATAGGGCCACAGAACGCCATACAAAAACAACAAAGGGAGCGCCCATGGCCCAGCCCAGCTATACCCAGGGCAACCTGGACAAGACCCTGCTCCATGAGTGCATCGGCGATGCCTTCGACAGCACCGTCGCCCGCTTCCCCGACCGCGAAGCCCTGGTCGTGCGCCACCAAGCCCTGCGCTACACCTGGCAGCAACTGGCCGACGCCGTCGACCAGCATGCCCGCGCCCTCATGGCCCTGGGTGTGCAACCCGGCGACCGCTTAGGGATCTGGGCCCCCAACTGCGCCGAGTGGTGCATCACCCAGTTCGCCAGTGCCAAGATCGGCGCCATCCTGGTCAACATCAACCCGGCCTACCGCACCAGCGAACTGGACTACGCCCTCGGCCAGTCCGGCTGCCGCTGGGTGATCTGCGCCGATGCGTTCAAGACCTCCGACTACCACGCCATGCTGCTGAGCCTGATCCCTGGCCTGGCGCAAGGTCAGCCGGGTGCTTTGATCTGCGAGCGTTTCCCTGAATTGCGCGGCGTCGTCAGCCTCGCCGTCGCGCCGCCTTCGGGCTTTCTCCCCTGGCACGATCTGCAGGCACGTGCCGAGTCGGTCAGCCGCCAGGCCCTGGCCGAGCGCCAGGCGCAATTGCGCTGTGACGACCCGATCAATATCCAGTACACCTCCGGCACCACCGGCTTCCCCAAGGGCGCCACCCTCAGCCACAGCAATATCCTCAACAACGGCTACATGGTCGGCGAAAGCCTCGGCCTGACCGAGCGCGACCGCTTGGTGGTGCCGGTGCCGCTGTACCACTGCTTCGGCATGGTCATGGCCAACCTCGGCTGCATGACCCACGGCAGCACCCTGATCTACCCCAACGACGCCTTCGACCCGCTGGCCACCCTGCGCGCCGTGGCCGAGGAAAAGGCCACCGCGTTGTACGGCGTGCCGACCATGTTCATCGCCGAACTGGACCACCCCCAACGTGGCGATTTCGACCTTTCGAGCTTGCGCACCGGGATCATGGCCGGCGCCACCTGCCCGATCGAAGTGATGCGCCGGGTGATCGACGAGATGCACATGGCTGAAGTCCAGATTGCCTACGGCATGACCGAAACCAGCCCGGTGTCGCTGCAGACCGGCGCCAGCGACGACCTTGAACGGCGCGTGACCCGTGTCGGTCGCACCCAGCCTCGGCTGGAAAGCAAGGTGATCGATGGCGACGGCAACACCGTGCCGCGCGGCGAGATCGGCGAGCTGTGCACGCGGGGCTACAGTGTGATGCTGGGCTACTGGAACAACCCCAAGGCGACGGCAGAAAGCATCGATGCCGAAGGCTGGATGCACACCGGCGACCTGGCGGTGATGGATGAGCAGGGCTACGTACGCATCGTCGGGCGCAGCAAGGACATGATCATCCGCGGCGGCGAGAACATCTACCCGCGTGAGCTGGAGGAGTTCTTCTTCACCCACCCGGCGGTGGCCGACGTGCAGGTGATCGGCGTGCCGTGCAGCAAGTATGGCGAGGAGATCGTGGCCTGGGTGCGGCTGCATCCGGGGCAGGTGGCCAGCGAGGACGAACTGCGCGAATGGGCGAGGGCGCGGATCGCGCATTTCAAGGTGCCCAGGTACTTCCGCTTTGTCGACGAGTTCCCGATGACGGTGACCGGCAAGGTGCAGAAGTTCAGGATGCGCGAGATCAGTATCGAGGAGTTGTCTGGCCGTTGATGGGTTGGCTTGGGACTGTCAGTTTTTTTGTGTTCGGGCCGGTAATGGCCTGCCGTTAGGCAGGCCCGATTTTCACCACGTCGGCCTGATGAACCGATCCCCGTACAGAATCGCGAATTGATTCATCGCACTTTTCCAATCATGCGCCGCCGAGCCCCAGTTTGCCGTGATGTTCCGCAGCCCCAGCCAGATCAGCTTGGTGGCTGCTTCATCGTTCGGGAAATGCCCCCGAGTTTTAATGATTTTGCGTAGCTGGGCGTTGATGCTCTCAATAGCGTTGGTGGTGTAGATCACTTTGCGGATGGCAGGTGGGAAGACAAAGAAGGGAATCACTCGATCCCAGGCGCGTCTCCAGGCTGCCACGACCGTTGGATACTGTTTGCCCCAGGGTCCGTTTTCAAACTCATCCAATGCCTGCTCAGCCGCTTCTGCATTGATGGCCTGGTAAATCGGTTTCAACGCCTTGGCCAGTGCCCGGCGCTTGTCCCAAGCCACGTAGTCGAGGCTGTTGCGGATCAGGTGCACGATGCACGTCTGCAGCGTCGTTTCTGGAAACACGGCGCTGAGAGCCTCTGGCATGCCTTTGAGGCCATCGGTCACGGCAATCAGCACATCCTCGACACCACGCGTCTTGAGATCGTTAAAAACCTTCATCCAGAACTTCGCACCCTCGGTGTTCTCGATCCAGATGCCTAAGATATCGCGCGTCCCGTCGGGTAGAACGCCCAAAGCCAGGTAAATGGCCTTGTTGCGCACCAGGCCTTCTTCGCGAATTTTCACCCGCAGCGCATCAAAGAAAATGACCGGGTACATCGGCTCCAATGGCCGCTGTTGCCACGCGCCAATCTCTTCCATGACCTCGTCTGTCACAGAGCTGATGAAATCGGGCGAAACGTCGGTTCCATACTGCTCGGACAGAAACGCTCGGATCTCTCTGACCGTCATGCCACGGGCGTACATGGCGATGATCTTGTCATCGAAACCGGTGTACCGCCGTTCGTGCTTAGGGATCAGAATGGGCGCAAAACTGCCGTCTCGATCACGAGGAATTTCCAGCCGCAGCGGGCCATCGCCGGTCAAAACCGTCTTGCCACTCTTGCCGTTACGCTGGTTGGTTTCATCCTCTGGGCGCTGCGCGCCCGGCGGATAACCCAGGTGGTGACCAAGCTCGGCATGCAGAGCACGCTCGATCAAGGCCTTTTTGAACGCCGCAGAGGCATCCTCGATAGCTTCTGCGGTCATCAGGCCCTCACCGAACTGCTCCAGCAGCTCTTTGGGGATTTTGGGCAGGTCACGCAGGGGTTTCTTTTTGGTTGGCATACATGCACCTCTTACTCATGTTATGCCCGAACACAAAATTTCTGACACCCTCGTTGGCTTCACCGGCCCTATCGCTGGCAAGCCAGCTCCCACAAGTACAGCGCTGTTCTCAAGGCTGTGGTGAGTCCTGTGGGAGCCGGCTTGCCGGCGATGGGCCCTCAGCCCTGCAACAAGTCAGGGCTGTTGAAGTTGCTCAACCGGGCGTCCCCCTCGGCACACTCAAGCCCCTGCACCCCCTCGAGCAGCAAGGCCTTCTGCAAACTCCGCTCACCCGCCGCCCAGGCCTGCTCCAGCACCGGCAGCAGCCTGCGCGGCACCACACTGAACATCGGCTGCCAATACCCACCTTGGCGCACCATGGCCGCGCAGTCACTGGCCACCGCCAGCCGTAGCAGGTCCTCGATCAACCCCCGGTCAATCAATGGCGCATCGCAGGCCAGCACCACCACCCACTCATGCCGCGCCGCCGCCAGCCCGGCGATCACCCCGGCCAGTGGCCCCGGGAAATCCGCTTCGGCATCGCCCACCATTTGATCGGCAAAGGGACGATACAGACCCTGATTACGATTGCACGAGATCACCACATCATCACTGAGCGGCCGCACCACCCGCTGCACATGCGCCACCAGCGGCTCGCCGCGCCACTCCACCAGCCCTTTGTCACGGCCGCCCATGCGCTGGCCACGGCCACCGGCGAGGATGAGGATGGTGCAGGGGGGGAGTGTTTCAGTCATGAAAAAGGGTTCCGGGCATCAATGCCGGGAACCCTCTCATTCAACGCACGGCTTGTCCAGTCAGGCTTCGCTGGACTCCACCGGCTCATTGGCGGCCTTGCGCTGGGCCAGGCGCATCACCACCACGAAGAACACCGGCACGAACACCACCGCCAGGGTGGCGCTGAGCATGCCGCCGATCACCCCGGTGCCGATTGCCTGCTGGCTCGCCGAGCTTGCACCGGTGGCGATGGCCAGTGGTACCACGCCGAGGATGAACGCCAGCGAGGTCATGACGATCGGCCGCAGGCGCAGACGGGCGGCCTGCACGGCGGCGTCGACGGCGTCCACGCCCTGATCCACCAGGCCCTTGGCGAACTCGATGATGAGGATGGCGTTCTTCGCCGACAGCCCGATCAGGGTGATCAAGCCGACCTTGAAGAACACGTCGTTGGGCATGCCGCGCAGGGTCACCGCCAGCACCGCACCGAGCACGCCCAGCGGTACCACCAGCAGCACGGCGGTGGGGATCGACCAGCTTTCGTACAACGCCGCCAGGCACAGAAACACCACCAGCAGCGACAAGGCCATCAGCAGGGGTGCCTGGCTACCGGACAGCCGCTCCTGCAGCGACAGGCCGGTCCATTCCAGACCGGCGCCGGCCGGTAGCTGGGCGACCAGGCGTTCCACTTCGGCCATGGCTTCGCCAGAGCTGTAGCCGGCTGCCGGTTCGCCGGAAATCGACACCGCCGGGTAGCCGTTGTAGCGGGTCAGCTGCACCGGGCCGCTGACCCACCTGGCCTGAACGAACGCGCCCAGCGGCACCATCTTGCCGCTGCTGTTGCGCACGTGGATCTTCAGCAGGTCTTCGACTTGGCTGCGCTGGTCGCCTTCGGCCTGCACCACCACCCGCTGCATGCGGCCCTGGTTGGGAAAGTCGTTGACGTAGTTGGAGCCCACGGCGGTGTCCAGCACCGCACCGATGTCAGCAAAGGAGATGCCCAGCGCGTTGGCCTGGCGGCGGTCGATCTCCAATTGCACTTGCGGGCTTTCCGCCAGCGAGGCTTCGCGCACGTTGACCAGCACCTTGCTCTTGCGCGCACCTTCCAGCAGTTCGTCACGCGCGGCCATGAGTTCGGCATGGCCCATGCCGCCACGGTCCTGCAGGCGGAACTCGAAGCCGGTGGACTCGCCCAGGCCATCGATCGGCGGCGGCAGCACCGAGAATGCCACCGCGTCGCGGATCTGCGAAAACGCCGCGCTGGCCCGGTCGGCAATCGACTGGGCGCTGTCGTCGCCGCCGCGCTCGGACCAGTCTTTCAGGGTGGTGAAGGTCAGTGCCGCGTTCTGCCCGCTGCCGGAGAAGCTGAAGCCGAGAATCACCGTGGTGTTGCCTACGCCAGGCTCCTGGGCGTTGTGCGCCTCGATCTGCGCGGCCACCTGCTCGGTGCGCATGCGGCTGGCACCCGGCGGCAACTGGATGTCGGTGATGGTGTAGCCCTGGTCCTCGGTCGGCAGGAACGCCGTTGGCAACTGGCTGAAGCCGTAGCCGAGCACCGCCAGTAGCACGCCATACACCACCAGGTAGCGGCCGCTGCGTTTGAGCGCCTGTACCACCCAGCGCTGGTAGCCGTTGCTCATGGATTCGAAACGGCGGTTGAACCAGCCGAAGAAGCCTTTGCGTTCGTGGTGCTCGCCCTTGGCCAGGGGTTTGAGCAGCGTGGCGCATAGGGCAGGGGTCAGGCTCAGGGCGAGGAACGCCGAGAACAGGATCGACACCGCCATCGACAACGAGAACTGTTGGTAGATGACGCCCACCGAACCCTTCATGAACGCCATCGGCAGGAACACCGCCACCAGCACCAGGGTGATGCCGACGATGGCTCCGCTGATCTGGCCCATGGCCTTGCGCGTGGCTTGCTTGGGCGGCAGGCCTTCCTCGGCCATGATCCGTTCGACGTTCTCCACCACCACGATGGCGTCGTCCACCAGAATACCGATGGCCAGGACCATGCCGAACAGGGTCAGCACGTTGACCGAAAAACCCAGTGCCAGCATCACCGCGAAGGTGCCCATCAACGCCACCGGCACCACCAGGGTGGGGATCAGGGTGTAGCGCAGGTTCTGCAGGAACAGGAACATCACGGCGAACACCAGCAGCATGGCTTCGAACAGGGTATTGATGACCTGCTGGATCGACACCTTGACGAACGGCGAGGTGTCGTAGGGGATGTCGTACTTCACCCCTTCAGGGAAGTAGCGCGACAGCTCCTGCATCTTCGCCCGCACCAGGGTAGCGGTTTCCATGGCATTGGCGCCCGGCGCGAGCTGCACGCTGAAGGCGCTGGCTGGCTTGCCGTTCAGGCGTGTGCCGTACTGGTATTCCTGGGCGCCGATTTCCACCCGGGCGACATCGCCGATGGTTACCGTCGAGCCGTCCTGGTTCGCTCGCAGCACGATCGCGGCGAACGCTTCGGGCGTGCTCAGCTGGCCCTTGACCACTACGTTGGCGGTGATTTCCTGGGTGCCGCGGGCGGGCAGGTCGCCGATGCTGCCGGGGGCAACCTGGGCGTTCTGGGCGGCGATGGCGCCGGCCACGTCATTGGGCGTGAGGTTGAAGCCGATCAGCTTGCCCGGGTCGATCCAGATGCGCATGGCGCGCTCTGAGCCATACAGCTGGGCCTTGCCGACCCCCTTGAGGCGGCGGATCTCGTTCATCACGTTGCGCGCCAGGATGTCCGACAGCGCGGTTTCATCGAGACTGCCGTCCACCGAGGTCAGGGTGCCCAGCAGCAGGAAGCCGGTGGAGACCTTTTCCACCTGCAGGCCCTGCTGGGTGACCGGCCTTGGCAGGCGCGACTCGACCACCTTGAGGCGGTTCTGCACATCGACCTGGGCCAGGTCCGGGTGGGTGCCCGGCTCGAAGGTGGCGGTGATGGTGGCGCTGCCCAGGCTGCTCTGCGACTCGAAGTACAGCAGGTTGTCGGCGCCGTTGAGCTCCTGCTCGATCAGGCTGACCACGCTCTCGTCCATGGTCGCCGCCGAGGCGCCTGGATACACGGCATAGATTTCCACCTGCGGCGGCGCCACGTTGGGATACTGAGCGACCGGTAACTGGGGAATGGCCAGCGCACCCGCCAGGAGGATGAACAGTGCGACCACCCAGGCGAATACCGGGCGGTCGATGAAGAATTGCGGCATGGGTCAGGCCCTCACTGGCCGTTGTGCTGGGCGATGGGCTGAGTGTTCTGGCTGGCGTCGACCTGAACCTGGTCACCGGCCTTTACGTGCTGCAGGCCTTCGACCACCACGCGTTCGCCGGCAACCAGCCCTTCGCTGACGATCCAGCGGTCGCCCTGAGCATTACCAAGGACGACCTGACGCTCACTGATGCGCGCCTTGTCGTCGACCACCAGCACCTTCGGCACCCCGGCACTGTCGCGCAGGATGGCGCGCTGAGGGACGCTGATGCCTTTGGGTTGTACCGCCTGCTCCAGGCGCACGCGCACGTAGCTGCCGGGCAGCAGGTCGAGGTTGGGGTTGGGGAACTCGCTGCGCAGCGTGATCTGGTTGGTGCTCGGGTCGACGCTGATGTCGGAGAACAGCAGCTTGCCGGGCAGCGGGTAGGCGCTGCCGTCATCCTCGACCAGCGTGGCGCGCGCCTCGCTGGCGCCCACCTGCTGCAGTTCGCCGGCACGCAGGGCGCGGCGCAGGGCATTGAGCTCGCGGGTCGACTGGGTGACGTCGGCGTGGATCGGGTCCAGTTGCTGGATGGTGGCCAGCGGCGTGGTCTCGTTCTGGCCGACCAGCGCGCCTTCGGTCACCAGCGCACGGCCGATGCGCCCAGAGATGGGCGCGGTGACCGTGGCGTAGCCCAGGTTCAGGCGTGCCCGTTCCAGCGCGGCCTTGGCCTCGGCGACCACGGCATCGGCCTGCAGGAAGGCGGCGCGGGCGTTGTCGTACTCCTGGCGGCTGACCGCCTTGTCGTCGACCAGTTCGCGGTAGCGCTGCTCTTGCAGGCGCGCCTGGTACAGGTTGGCTTGGGCCTTGGCCAGGGTGGCACGGGCACTGTCGTGGTCGGCTTTGAACGGCGCCGGGTCGATGAGGAACAGCACATCGCCTTGCTTGACGTCACTGCCTTCGCGGTAGACGCGCTTGAGCACCACGCCGGCGACCCGGGCGCGTACCTCGGCGGTGCGTGGGGCAAGGATGCGCCCGCTCAGCTCGGTGCTGATGGCCAGGGGCTCCAGATGCAGGGTTTCAACCCGCACCTGGGGCACGGGGGCTTGTTCGGCCTGTTCGGCGCTGTCGTTGCAACCGGCCACGGAAAGGGCCAGCAGCGCCACGAGCGCCACGGGGCGCAAGCGAGGGGGGAGCAGGATAGGCATACGGATCTTCCGATGATGACCGGCGTATGCTACGGCAGCCGTTCCCTGAGCGCCTGTTAACAGCTGTAGGGCGTGTGTGAAAAAGTGTGAAGAATGATCCTGCCAAGTTGTAGGATTCTATATTCTCCTTGGCCATCCATGCGGTCCCCCCTACTTTTTTCAAGCGCCTATGCCCAATATTCTTCTGGTAGAAGACGACAGTGCCCTGTCCGAACTGATAGCCAGCTACCTGCAACGCAATGATTTCCATGTGCGGGTGATCGCCCGGGGCGACCATGTGCTCGACAGCTTCCACCGCGACAAACCGGACCTGGTGATCCTTGACCTGATGCTCCCAGGCATCGACGGCCTGCAGGTGTGCCGCCTGCTGCGCCAGGCCTCGCAAAGCCTGCCGATCCTGATGCTGACCGCCCGAGACGACAGCCACGACCAGGTGCTGGGCCTGGAAATGGGCGCCGACGACTACGTGACCAAACCCTGCGAGCCCCGGGTACTGCTGGCCCGCGTGCGCACCTTGCTGCGCCGCAGCAGCGTCAACGAGCCGCGTCTGGACAACGAACAGATCCAGGTCGGCGGCCTGCGCATCGACCTGGCCGAGCGCCTGGTGAGCTGGCGCGGTGAAGAGGTGGAACTGTCCAGCGGTGAATACAACCTGCTGGTGGTGCTGGCGCGCAACGCCGGCGAGGTGCTCAGCCGCGACCGGATCCTTCAGCAATTGCGCGGCATCGAGTTCAACGGCACCGACCGCTCGGTCGACGTGGCCATCTCCAAGCTGCGCCGCAAGTTCGATGACAGCGCCGGCGAGGCGCGCAAGATCAAGACCGTGTGGGGCAAGGGCTATTTGTTCAGCCGCGTCGAGTGGGAGTGCTGACCCAGCATGCTGAAGATCCTGGTGCGCCTGTACCTGGTGATCATCGTCGCCTATGCCGGCGCGCTGCTGTTGATCCCCGATGCCATCGTCGGCCTGTTCCACGAGCGCTTCATGGCTTACAACCTGGACCAGGCCAAGGGCGTGCAGACGCTGATCGTTCGCCAGTTCCGCCAGGCTCCGCAGGATCAGTGGCCGGCAGTGGAAAAGGAACTGGCCCAAGCGTTCTCGCCGTTGCAGGTCAGCCTGCTGCGCAACGATCAGGCAGGTTTGAGCGCGGTGGAGCAGGCGCGTCTGGAACATGGCCTGTTCGCGGTGCGCATCGGCGACTGGGGTTATTACCAGACGGTGCTGGCGCCGCTGGACAAGGACTGGCTGGTGAGCCTGCATGCACCGCCCGACCCGCTGGATATCAATGTGCTGTCGTGGGGCGTGACCGTGCTGATCGGCGCGGCCATGCTCGGCTGCCTGCTGCTCTGGGTCTGGCCGCACTGGCGGGATCTGGAGCGCCTCAAGGAGACCGCACGGCGTCTGGGCCAGGGGCAGATGGCAGAGCGCACGCACATTTCCCCGCATTCGAACATTGGTGAACTGGCCGGGGTGTTCGACACCATGGCCAGCGACCTGGAGCGTCACGTCAACCAGCAGCGCGAGCTGCTCAACGCGGTGTCCCACGAGCTGCGCACGCCTCTCACTCGGCTGGACTTCGGGCTGGTGCTGCTGTTCGACGAAGTGCCACCTACCAGTCGCAAGCGCCTGCTGGAACTGGTGGGGCATGTGCGCGAGCTGGACGAACTGGTGCTCGAATTGCTGTCCTACAGCCGGCTGTACAACGCCGACCAGGCCCGCGAGCGGGTCGAGGTGTCGCTGCTGGAGTTGGTCGACAGCGTGCTTGGAGGTTTTGCCGAGGAGCTGGATGCCCGTGGCATTCGCTGGGAGGTACAGGCCGAGGGCAAGCTGCCGCGCTTCGTGCTCGACCCGCGGCTGACAGCGCGGGCGGTGCAGAACCTGGTGCGCAATGCCATGCGCTATTGCGATGAGAGCCTGTTGTTGCGCTTGCGCCTGGAAGCCGACGGCGCCTGCCTGTTGACGGTGGAAGATGACGGGATCGGCATTCCGGTGGAAGAGCGTGAGCGGATCTTCCAGCCGTTCTATCGGTTGGACCGCAGCCGCGATCGCAATACCGGTGGGTTCGGTCTGGGGCTGGCGATCAGCCGGCGGGCGATCGAGGGGCAGGGCGGGACATTGACGGTGGCGCAGTCGGCATTGGGGGGGGCGCAGTTCAGGATTCGCTTGCCTGCAGGGGGGTAGGTTGGCTGTAGCGGCCCTATCGCCGGCAAGCCGGCTGCCACCGTTCTGTGGGAGCCGGCTTGCCGGCGATAGGGCCAGACCTGCTAGCTGTTTTCGGCCAGCCGGGCGGTCCACATCACGAAACGATCCTTGCCGCTGTGCTTGGCCTCATACAAGGCCTGGTCGGCCTTGACCAGCGCCATGGTCAGGGTGTCGCCACTGTCCACCCGGGCCAGCCCGATGCTGATGGTCACCGGATACTCGCCACCGTCCTCCCGCACCCGCTTGCACAAGCCCCCCACCTGCCGTTCGACGCCTTCCTGGTCGAGCTCCTTGAAAAAGACCACGAACTCTTCACCGCCCAGCCTGGCGAATTCGTAACCACCCATGGACGCCTTGATGTGCACCGCCACGCGCTTGAGCACTTCATCGCCAATGTCATGGCCGAAGCGGTCGTTCACTTTCTTGAAGTTGTCGATGTCGATCATCGCCAGGTACTGCCCGGCTGGTGCGGCCTGCAACTGGCGCTCGGCCTTGGCCATGAACGAGCGGCGGTTGGGGATGTCGGTCAGTACGTCGACGTACGCCTGATCCAGCAGCACCTTGGACATGTAGAAGTTATGCAGCTTGGCCTGGCGGATGCGCAGGTAGCTATAGATCACCAGGCCGCTGAGAAACAGCGCATAGCTGATCAGCATGGCGGCTTCGAGATCGTCCAGGTCGATGTTGGTGCCGTAGAACGGGTTGAGCATGGCCCAGGTGATGGCCATGGCGCAGAAGAACGACCAGCGCCGTACCGGCAGCACCGACACGCTGTAGAGCACGGTTGAGGTACCCAGCACCAGCCACACCGGGCGCAGGGCGATGGGGATGCCGTCGATGACCAGGCGCATGCCCAGGGTGATGACGGCGATGAACAACAGATTGAGGACGTCGAAGTGGTGGCTCTTGCGGGTAAAGCCCAGTACCACCGTGAGGCTGCACATCAGTGCGATGAACAGGCCTGACAGCCAGGTGAAGCCCTGGTTGCCGAGGTAGCTGACGATGAGGTCGAAGATCAGCCATACGGCGATGCTGACGCAGAAGATCAGTTGGCAGAAGCGCCGCGAGTTGTCGAACTCGTACTGGCGGAATTCCGAGCGCAGTGCGGCGGGGGCAACCTGTTTGCGCACGTGTTCCTCGATGGTCCTGAACATCGGTGGGTTCCTTGTGAGGACTGCGTTTGCCAGGCCCGGCCAATCGCCGGCAAACCGGCTCCCACAAGTACGGCACAGGGTTCACTGGCTGCGCAGTCCTTGTGGGAGCCGGCTTGCCGGCGATTGGGCCGGTACAGGCTTTCAATTCGTTGACAGGATACCCCGAGCCCAAGGCCGATAGCGCAGTGCAAACACCGCTTCAGCATGGCAGCCGCTGCTCAGCAGCGGCTGCGCAGGCTCGGCGCGAAACGCCTGCCCGGGTGCACTCACCTGGCGAAACGCTTCGCGCACCACACCCACCCGGCACGGCAAAGCCTGCTCGTAGCCCTGGCGCACCAACGGCGGCAGCCGCCCGGTACCAACACCGTCCTGCCACCACACAGTCAAGCCCAAGGCGGCGAGTTCATCCAGCCACGCCGCATTCACCCGCGGCGACAGCCGCCCCGCGCTGAAGGCACTGATATGCAAAGGTTCGTCCAATTGCCGGTTGAATGCCTGCAACTGCGTGAGCAACGCCTGGCGGCGCGTGGCGTCACGAAAATGCAGGTCGTCCAGTTCCAGCGGCAGGTACCAGCCTGCCACCGGTAATTGCCAGTCCTTGCGCACTTGCTGGTACTGGCTCAGCGAGCGGCCCAGTTGCGCTTTCCAGTAGCTGCTCAGGCCATCACCGTCGAGCTGCTCGATGCGCTGGTAGTACGCCGGGTCCATGTACAGCCCCAGCACCAGCTGCAAGCCCTGGGCCTGGGCTTCGCGCAGGCTGTTTGCCAGCCAGCCCTGGGCACCGCCGAAATCGCTGTCGCCATAGGCGCTCCATTGCACGATCAGGGTCTTGCCGCCCTGGGCCACGGTGGCGCGCCACAGTTGCTGCCACTGCGCAGCGCTCACCCCGGCATCACGGTTCAGCGGTTGGTAGAACAGGCGCTGGTCGGCCATGGCTGGCAGGCACAGCGCAAGCAAGCAAGCGGCCAGAAAGGTACGCATCAGAAGGACATCTCCGCGCCAACCAGCACGCCGTTGGCGCGCTCGTAAAGGTTGCCACCCAGTGACTGCTGGTACTCGGCGCGCACTTTCAGCGAGCCGCGATAGGCGTTGTAGCGGTCATCGTCGAACCACCACTGCCAGCGCACACCGACACCGGCGCGGGCATCCTGGCGCCAATCGTTGCTCGGGTCCTGGCTGGAGAACTCGACGAAACCATAGGGCATGATGGTTTGCGGCGAGCTGCCGGGCAGTTTCCAGGTATGGCCCTGCTGGTAGCGCGACAGCCAGGCATGATCGCCGGCGCGGGTCCACCAGGCGGCGTCGAGGTAGAGGAAGCGCTCGTTCCAGTCGTCCTCGTCGACCCGCCAATCGTTGCGCCAGTCGCCCTGGTCGAGGAACGAGGCGGTGGCGCGCAGCAGCAGGTCGTTGCTCGATTCGGCGTGGTGGCGCAGGTCGCCCCAGTTGCCGCCGACCTTGGCCGGGCTGAGCAGCTCGCCCAGGCTCAGGCCGTTGTAGTGCTCGTCATCGATCTGCCGCTGGTGGTAGAGCTCGGCATACAGGTTGAGGTTGGCCTGGCCCAGCGGCTTGTAGCGCAGACCGACGCCGGTGCCCATGCTCTGGGCGTAGTCGGTGCGGCTCTGGCCACCGAACAGCACGCGGCCGTAGACCGACAGGGTGCTGCCGTTGCGGCTGGGTTCCTCGCCCAGGGCGTGGTCCCACATGGCCAGCTGCACGTTCTGCGACTGGGCCCGGCGCGAGCTGCCGCTGCGCTGGCCGTTGTCGAGGAACTTGTCGTTGGTGGAGGTGCCGGCGGGCGACCAGGTGCTGGCCAGGGTGATGGTGTCGCGCCGCGAGAGCGCTTCATGGGCGCGGCGCTGGCGGTATTCGCGGGCTTTCAAGCTGCCGTATTCGTCGTCGCCGTCGACCAGGTTGTGTTCCACGTCGAGGATGCGGCGCAGCTCACGACGGGCCGAGGCACTGTCTTCGGCCTCATCGTAGCGCAGCGCCAGGGTTTCGCCGAGACGGTAGTCTTCGGGAAAATCGTGGGTGGCCTGTGCCAGGTAAGGAATCGATTGGCGGCGCTGGGCCTTGTCCGGCGAGCCGGCCAGGCGCATGCCGTAGTCGGCGCGGTAGCGTGGCTGGTCGGGCGCCAGGCGCACCGCCTCGGCGAGCCAGGCTGTGCTCTGGGCGCTGTCGCCAGCCAGTTGCGCGGTGCTGGCGGCTGCATAGTAGTGGTCGGCGCGCGGGTTGTTCGCCAGGGCCTGGCGCTGGAAGCCCAGGGCTGCCTGAGGGTCACCCTGGCGCTGGGCGATGGCGGCGCCCAGGGCCCAGTCGTCGGCGCTGTGATGGGCGGCGGCGTCCCAGTAGCGGCGCGCGGTGTCGGCATCGCCATTGTTCAGTGCGCCACTGGCGGCGGTCAGGCGGGCATTGTCGGTCCAGGCGCTGTCCGGCAGGCTGCGCCAGATCGGCGCGGCCGACTGGGAGTCGCCGGCAGCTTCCAGGGCGTAGGCCAGCGGCAGGCGGTTGCTGGTGTCGCCAAGGCGTTCGGCGGCCTGGTAATAGACCACCGCTTCACCGGGCTGGTCGGGCATGGCGCAGCGGCCCAGTGCGCGGAATTGGCCGGCCTCGGTGGGGTTGGCCGGGATGGCCTGGCGTACGGCATCGCATTGGCCATTCTCGGCCAGGCGGGCGAGTAGCTGGGCGCGGGTGTTGGCATCGACCCTGGGTACCAGGCCGAGCATGCGGCGGCTGTCCAGCGGGCCGTCGCTGCGCGCATAGATATTGCCCAGGCGCTGCAGCAGCGAAGGGGTCAGCCGGCCTTGGCGGCGGTCGTAGGCCTGCTCCAGCAAGGCCCTGGCACGTTCGCTCTGGCCCTGTTGCAGCAGCAGGAAACTGGCTTGCTCCAGCGCGGCGAGATCACCGCTCTGGCGGTAGCGCCGCTCCCATTCGGCCGCCGTGCGTGGTTGCGGTGGTTGCACCGGGTCGCCGTACAGGCGCTGCTTGAGCACCGCGTAGGCGCGCGCGTCCGCCGTGGCGGGGCAGTCCTTGAACTGCTCGCGGGCAAGTGCTGGGTCATGCCGGGACAGCCAGTCCACGGTTTCCAGGCAGGGGCGTTGCAGGTCATTGCTCAAGCGCCGCACCAGCGCCGCGTCATTGCCTTCGCGGGCCAGCTCCCACAATTGCTGGCGCAGTTCCGGGCGTTGCAGCTGGTCGCTCGGCAGCGCTTGCAGCCAGCGTTGGGCAAGCTGGTTGTGGCCCACGGCGATGGCGCGGTTGGCCATGGCCAGGCGCGCCTGGTTGGCGGCCTCGGCGGAAGGCGCACGCTCGAGCAGCTTGCTCAGCCCCTGTTCATCGACCTGCTGGACATAGGCATTGGCCAGGCGTTGCCAGTCTTGCGCCGGCAACTGGCCCTTGTCGGCCAGGGGTTCCAGTTGCTGGATGGTTTCTTTCCAGTTGCGCAATTGTTCGGCGAAATTGGCCCGGGCCAGGCGCAGCACCTGGCCATCGTTGCGCGGTGGCAGCTGGTTCAGCCATTGCAGGGCTTTGCCGGCGCCGCCGAACTTGGCCAGGCTCAGGCTGTAGGCCTGCCACAAGCGGATGCGTTCATTGCCGTCGGCCGTGGCCAGCCAGCTTTCCACCTGACTGGCGGCGGGTGGGTCTTGCTCGATCCAGGTCAGGCGCAGTTCAAGCAGGGCGCCGGCGTGTTCGGCGCCATTGTCCATCTGCTCGGCGATGGCTTCGGCGTCCTTGTAGCGGCGCTGGTGGGCAAGCGCCTCGACCAGCAAGGCGCGGGCCTCGTCATTGTTCGGGACGCGACCGAGCACGTGGCGGGTCAGGCGTTCGACCTCGGCCCAGTTGTCCTTCTTCGCCTCGCGGTAACTGCGCTCCATGAACGGGTAGCTGGTGAACCGCTGGAAGTCGGTCATTGGCGCGGCCAGCGTTGGCAGCGCGGCGGAACACAGCAGGAGGCTGGTGAAGGTCAGGGTAAAGCGCGGCTTCATGCCACCTCCCGGATCAGGTCATAGGCGGCCTGCTGTTCGCTGGCCTGTTCGGCGAGGGCTTGCTCGAGCACCTGCTCGGTGATGATGCCGCGGGCGATCAGGTGTTCGCCGAGGCTTTGCCGCTCGGGGTCGAAGTCGATCAGTGCCTGGTTGAACAGGGTCACCGGAACCATGCCGCGCACCTGCAGCAGGGTGCCGAGCATGACCTGGTGGCTGCTGACCTGTTCGATCAGTTCGGCGTTGTCCTGATGCTGTTCGAGCACCTTGAGCATCTGCCGCGTCTGGTCTGTCTGCCACGGGCTGGGGTAGTGGTAGCGCAGGCCCAGGGTGACCCGGCCCTGGGGTGCCAGGCGGTAGCTGACCGGCCGTTTAAGCTGGCGGCTGATGACCCCCAGCGAAACCTGGCTGACCGGGCTTTCACTGGCCAGCACCAGGGTGTCGTCGTCTTCGGCCACCGGCAGCACGCCGTAATGGGTGGCCAGCCGACGCGGCAGGGCGGCGATCAGGCGGGTATCGAGCTTGAACGGGTTGAGCGGCGCCCAGGGCAGGTCGAGCTGTTCGGCCAGGCCTTCTACCAGTTGTTCGCTGGTGAGCCAGCCGCGCAGCAGCAGCTCGCGGCCCAGGCGCCTGCGCACCGGGCTGTTGATGGCCTGATCCAGTTGCTGTTCGCTGATGTAACCCTTGGCCACCAGCCGCTGGCCGAGAGGCGTGCGCGCCGGCGCGGCGATGGCGGGGAATTCGTGGGTGGTCTTGTCCCAGGCCACCCGGCGCGAATCGCCCATCTCCATGACCTGGCGCAAGGCGCGCAGGTTGGCGAAGAAGTTGACGAAGTTGCTCCACATCATCCGCGGTGCCGACAGCAGGCCCTCGCCGATGCCATAGTAGCGGGTGACGAACCAGCCGCGCTGGAACAGGCGGTTGATCAGCATCAGGCCGTTGAGCCAGAGCAGGGTGGTGAGCAGCTTGCTGTCACTGAGGATCGACATGAACCGCCACGACTCCGGCGCGATCACCGTCACCAGCCACATGGCCAGCAGCACCAGCAGCAGCAGGTTGACGAGGAAGCTCAGCAGGTAGGCGAAGAGCCCGCGGCGGTCGCGCCAGAGGAAGTAGTTGAGCGCGCCGGTGCGGCTCCAGCCGAGGTTGCTGGTGCCCTGGAACACGATACCGACGATCCACCGCGACTTCTGCCGAATGGCGTGCTGCCAGTCCCGCGGGAAGTGCTCGCGTACGCAGATCACCTGGGAGAATTCGCGGCTCATGCCCAGGCGCCATTCCTGCTTGAGGGTCAGCGCCGGGTCGGTGATGGAATAGCGGGCGAAGATGCACTTCATGCCTTTTTGCTTCAGGCGAAAGCCGATGTCGTAGTCTTCGGTGAGGCTCTGCACGTCGAAGGCGATGCCGTCGCCGTCTTCGAGCAGCGCGCTGATGGCGCGGTGGCTGAAACAGGTGCCTACCCCGGCGCTGGGCACCTGGCCGGTGAGCGCCTCGCGCACGATCACGTCCTTGCCGTGGTTTTCGGCGAACTCGTCCACATAGTGCCCGGCGGTGAAGCCTTTCCATTCCGGTGCATAGGGGTACACCGGGATCTGGATCATGTCCTTGGCGGGCAGCAGGTAGTTGAACAGCCGCAGCTCCATGGGCGAGATGACGTCTTCGGCGTCATGCAGGATAAAACCGGCGAACTGGATGCGCGCATCGTCCTGGAAGCGCAGGATGGCGTCGATGATGTTGTTCAGGCAATCGGCCTTGCTGGTCGGCCCGGGGCGAGCGCAGACCACCTTGTGCACGTTGGGGTAGTGCAGGCACACGGCGTCGACGTCGGCTTGGGTCTGCGGGTCGTTGGGGTAGGTACCGACGAAGATCTGGTAGTTCTCGTAGTCGATGGTCGAGGCCGCCAGGCGCGCCATTTCGCCGACCACGCCCACCTCGTTCCAGGCCGGCACCATGATCGCCAGGGGCTTCTCGGGCACTTCGAACAGGCGTTTCTCGTCGGCCTTTTCGTATTTGTCGTAGATGCGGAAGCGGCGGATCAGCTTGCGGCACCAGTAGCACAGGTCGATGAACAGGTCATCGAGGCCCAGCAGGAACATCAGCGTGGCGAGGATGATCGCCAGGATCTTGAGGCCGAACAGTACATAGGTCAGAAAATCGATGAAAGCCAGGCTCATGCGTCGTCCTGTTGATTGGCGGTTTCCTCGAACCAGCGGCTAAGGCGCTCGGCGATGATTTCGCTGGCGTGGCCGTCACCGAACGGGGTGAACACGCGTGCCATGCGTTGGTAGGCCGCAGGGTCGTCGAGCAGTTGACTGGTTTCCTTGACGATACGTTCGGTATGGGTGCCGACCAGCTTCACCGTGCCACCTTCCAGCACCGAGGGACGCTCGGTGACCTTGCGCAGCACCAGTACGGGTTTGCCCAGAGCCGGGGCCTCTTCCTGCACGCCGCCGGAGTCGGTGAGGATGATGTGCGCGCGGTTCATCAGCCAGACGAAGTGCTGGTAGTCCTGCGGGGGCACCAGGTAGATGTTGTCGCGCCCGGAAAGCAGGCCGTACACCGCCTTCTGCACGTGCGGGTTGAGGTGCACGGGGTAGACGAACTGCACGTCGGGATGACGCAGGGCCAGTTCGGCCAAGGCCAGGCAGATGCGCTCGAAGCCGGCGCCGAAGTTTTCCCGGCGGTGGCCAGTGATCAGCACCATGCGCTGATCATCGCGCAGGGCGTGCAGCGGTGAGTCGGCGGCGGGGTGCCAATTGCTCTGGGTGAGGAATTCGCGCATCCACAACAGGGCATCGATCACGGTGTTGCCAGTGACTTCGATGTGCTCCAGCGGCACGCCTTCGCGCAGCAGGTTGTCGCGGCTCTTGGTGGTGGGGGAGAAGTGCAGGTCGGCTATCACGCCGGTCAGGCGCCGGTTGGCTTCCTCGGGCCAGGGTTGCTGCAGATTGCCGGTACGCAGGCCGGCCTCGACGTGGCCGACAGGGATATGCCGGTGGAAGGCGGCGAGGGCGGCAATGAAGCTGGTGGTGGTGTCGCCGTGCACCAGCACGATGTCCGGCTGGACCTGCTCGTAGGCCTTGTCGATCTTGTCCATCAGGTCGCGTGCCAGGCCGTTGAGGGTCTGGTTCTGGGTCATCACCTTAAGGTCCTGGTCGACGCTCAGGCCGAACGCCGTGAGCACCTGGCCGAGCATCTCGCGGTGCTGGCCGGTTGAGCAGATATGCAGGTCCAGATCAGGCCACTCGCGCAGTACCCTGGCCAGGGGGGCCATCTTGATTGCCTCAGGGCGGGTGCCGAATACCATCATGACGGTGTTAGCCATTGTCTTGTTCCCTCGTTCGATTCCCCGGACGAAGCTGTACGACGTGTTGCCGCTAGCAATGGATAGATACAAGCAGTCAAGCGTGGGGTTGTCCAATGCGCAATCGTTCGCGTGCGGTGTTCAGGGCAACGCGAAACCAGGCAAGGTTGGGGCACGTGGCGAGGTTGATGGGAGGCGGCAGAATAGCGATCGCTATCGCGTTTCTTTTGCTGGTTATTCCTGATTGAATGGTCAGTCAAATATGTATTTCAGACTTTTTCTTGTAGGCTGCATCTTGTAATTTGATGGGTCTTTTGAACACGGAGCTGCACATGCAAGGCAAGGCACGCAAGATCGTCCAGGCCATTCTCTACGAGGCGATTGCCGTGGCCTGCGTGGCGCCGGCACTGGAGTTGGCATTCGACGCAGGCATGGCCCAGTCGACCCTGCTGTCGATTTTGATGTCGGGCATCGCGATGAGCTGGAACATGGCCTTCAACTGGGCGTTCGAACGCTGGGAGGCGCGTCAGCGCAAACGCGAGCGCACCCTGCTGCGCCGTTTGCTGCACGCCCTGGGCTTCGAGGGTGGGCTGGTATTGCTGTTGCTGCCGCTGGTGGCCTATTGGCTGGATGTCAGCCTGTGGGCCGCATTGCTCACCAACTTGGCGCTGTTCGTGTTCTTCTTCGTCTACGCCTTCGTGTTCCAGTGGGGCTTCGACAAGGTGTTCGACGTGCCGCTTTCGGCCCAGCAAGCCAAGTGTTGACTTGCCGGCGTGCGGCAGGATAAGTTCCTACCCCATGAACACATTCCCGCACGTGAACGCCATTATTATTACCGCCATTATCAGTTTGGCGGGCTAGCGCGTACGTGCACCGAACCCGCCCTGGAGGCGGGTTTCTTCTCTCTGACTCCTGGGCAACGTAGACAAAGCCAAGGAGTTGCACCCGATGACCAGCCTCAATGTCAGCCCACGTACACCGCTTACCCCCCAGCAATTGCTGTCGGAGCAAGTGCGGCGCATCCTTTCTGCCCCGGTGTACGACCTGGCCATCGAGACCCCGCTGCAACCGGCGCCGGCGCTGTCCGCTAGCCTGGGCAACCAGGTGCTGCTCAAGCGCGAAGACCTGCAGCCCACCTTCTCGTTCAAGATTCGTGGTGCCTACACCCGCCTGGCGCGGCTGACCACGGCCCAGCGCGAGCGCGGGGTCATCACCGCGTCGGCCGGCAACCACGCCCAGGGCGTGGCCATGGCCGCCGCGCGGCTGGGCATCAAGGCGACCATCGTGATGCCTACCACCACACCTTCGCTGAAAGTCGAGGGCGTGCGTTCGCGCGGTGGCCACGTGGTGTTGCACGGTGAAAGCTTCCCCCATGCCCTGGCCCACGCCCTGACCCTGGCCGACAGCGAAGGTGCGACTTTCGTGCCGCCGTTCGACGACCCGGACGTGATTGCCGGACAGGGTACCGTGGGCATGGAGATCCTGCGTCAGCAGCCGGGTGCGCTGGACGCGATCTTCGTGCCGGTCGGTGGCGGCGGGCTGGTGGCCGGCATCGCGGCGTACGTGAAGTACCTGCGCCCGCAGGTCAAGGTGATCGGGGTCGAGCCGCAAGATTCCAATTGCCTGCAGGCCGCCTTGGCGGCCGGCGAGCGGGTGATCCTGCCGCAGGTTGGCACCTTCGCCGACGGGGTGGCGGTGGCCCAGGTCGGTGCCCACTGTTTCGAGCTGTGCCGGCACTTCGTCGATGAGGTGATCACGGTCAGCAGCGACGAGCTGTGCGCGGCGATCAAGGACATCTACGACGACACCCGCTCCATCACCGAGCCGTCCGGTGCTCTGGCCGTGGCGGGGATCAAGAAGTACGTGGCCCGCGAAGGCGTGCAGGGGCAGACCCTGGTGGCCATCGACTCGGGAGCCAACGTCAATTTCGACCGCTTGCGCCATGTGGCCGAGCGCGCCGAACTGGGCGAGCAGCGCGAGGCGATCATTGCCGTGACCATCCCCGAGCAGCCCGGCAGCTTTCGCGCCTTCTGCCAGGCCCTGGGCCGGCGGCAGATCACCGAGTTCAACTACCGCTACTTCCCAGGCAAGGAAGCGCGCCTGTTCGTGGGCGTGCAGACCCACCCGCAGCACGACCCGCGCGAGCAGTTGCTGGCCAGCCTTGGCGAGCAGGGTTACAGCGTGCTGGATCTGACCGACAACGAGCTGGCCAAGCTGCATGTGCGCCATACCGTGGGCGGGCATGCGGCGCCGGGGGCGCAGGAACGGGTGCTGCGGTTCGAATTCCCCGAGCGGCCGGGGGCGTTGCTGGGGTTCCTCGAGCGGTTGGGCAAGCGCTGGAACATCAGCCTGTTCCATTACCGCAACCATGGTGCGGCGCAGGCCCAGGTGTTTGCCGCGCTGGAAGTGCCGGTGGAAGAGCAGGCGGGGTTACCGCAGGCGCTGGAGGAAATGGGGTACCGGTATTGGGATGAGACCGAGAACCCGGCTTATCGGTTGTTTCTTGGGTGAAGGGGGGGCCAGTGCCGGCCCTATCGCCGGCAAGCCGGCTCCCACAGGACAATGAGGGTTCTCACGAAATCTACCTGTGGCCGGCGATAGCGCCCGAGCAGCCTGCCCAAGGCGAAAATGCGGTGCCTGGGCTGGGCCGGCTCCCACAGGTGTTCAACGCTCGCGCATGAAGAACCCCGCCACATACTTGCGGAACGTCTCCAGGCTCTTGAAGTCGGCAAAGCGCTTGAAGTTCTCGGCATCCGGCTCCGGCCCCAGCGGCTGTTCCAGCAACGAAACCGACAACACCCGGTCCTGGTCCGAGGTCAGCACCAGTTCATCCATCACCTGACCGCCGATCACTGGCCGGCGCATTTGCACCTTCACGCCCTTGCCGGCCATCCAGTCGATCAGCGACACCAACGCCTTGAGCGGTTCACGCTCCTCATCGCGATAGACCGGGAACAGGTGTGCACGTGACAGCACCGGCACGCTGGCCACGTGGATCAGCTCGTAGAAATGGCTGCCAGCCGTGGCCGGTGAATACAGGGCCAGCGCCAGCAACGGGCCGGACATGCGACTGCCACCCCAGTAAAGATGGTGCCCCTGAAAATCGAAGCCATCCTCGCTGCGGTTGTTGAACAGCTTGCGCCCGCGGACCTGCTCGACGCAGTCCAGCATCAGCCCGTGGCGGCGGTGGTTGCCAAACACCGTGGCCTCGCGCAGGCGGGCCTTGAGCATCATCATGTGCTTCATGTCCAGCCGGGTTTCCAGGTAGTTGCTGGCAGGCACGCGCTCAAGCAGCGGGTAACGGCTGGCGACACTGCGCAGTTCGGCGAACTGGGCGGTGAGGTCTTTCTTCAGGTGAGTGGCATAGAGGTTGAGGCCGCTGGTTTCGATCCAGGTCAACAACAGCGACAACAAGCGATGCTGGTCACGCCGTTCGCCACCATCGCCGGTGCCCCCGGCACTCTCGCCGGATTTGGGAAAATCACCGATCAGGCGCAGCGGTGTATCCGGTGCGAGCCAGGCGGCGGGCGCGGTGGGTTGTGCTTCACGCTCCGCAGCCTCGCGTTCGTCCTTGGTGAACGGGCAGCCGGGCGCATGCTCGGCGGTGCCGGGGTTGTTCTTGAGAAACAGCGTGCCGGTGTTGCCATTGAGGGTGACATTGAGCACCGGCAATGCATCCTTGCGGCAATCGCAGGCCAGCCACTGGTTGGCGCTGCGTACCTTCATCAGCAGTTGGTTGGCCTGCAGCAGGCGGGGGCCGGCGAGGTTGCCGGTGGCGAAATCCGCCAGCAATTCCTCTTCGGCCGGTGTCAGGCTGCGCACCTGCGCGGCGGTCTTGTCGATGATTCGCATGAGGCAGCTCCAAGCTACGAGCCCCAAGCTTCAGGCAAAGTCGCGCCGCTTTCAACTTGGCTGTCAGTTGCCGCTGAACATCTTGGCGGCGCGTGCGCGGATTTCCTCGGGGCTGAGGTCCTCCTTGTGGGTGGAGACGAACCACAGGTTGCCGAACGGGTCTTTCAGGGTGCCGCTGCGGTCGCCGTAGAACTGGTCCTTGACCTCATGCAACGGGGTAGCGCCGGCGGCCACCGCCTGGGCATAGACCTTGTCGCAGTCCTCGACGTACAGGTGCAGGCCTACGGCAGCGCCATCGAGGTTCTGGCTGGCGGTGAGGCCGCCTTCCATGTTGTCGCAGGGGTCACCCAGCATCAGCGAGGAATCGCCGATCCTCAGTTCAGCATGGCCGACCCGGCCGTCCGGGCCTTCGAGGCGGAACATCTCCGTGGCGCCGAAGGCCTTCTTGTAGAACTCGATGGCCTGGGCGGCGCCCTTGATGGCCATGTAGGGGGTAATGCTGTGCTGCCCTTCGGGAATGGGTTTGACTGCCATGTTCGATACTCCTCTGACGGGTTGCGATGGGGGCACGTCGCGTGCCCCTGTTGCATAGAGTCGTTTGCACGGGTGGAAGATCGACAATCATGCTAGACCGATTGTCTATAAACAGCCGCCCCTCAGAAGATGTAGTCGGTGGTCAGGAAACTCGACTGCCGGTTGCGGATGATTTCGCTGATCAACGCCTTGTTGGCTTCCTGGAAGCGGGTCGCCACCAGCGTGCGGATCGAGAACACGCGCAGGGCGTCATGCACCGACAGCGTGCCTTCGGCACTGTTCTTGCGACCGTTGAACGGGTAGGTGTCCGGGCCGCGCTGGCACTGGGCGTTGAGGTTGATGCGCCCGACCTGGTTGGCGAAGATGTCGACCAGGCTGCCGATGGTCTGCGGGTCGTTGCCGAACAAGCTCAGCTGCTGGCCGTAGTCGGAGTCGAGCACGTAGTCGACCACTGTTTGCAGGTCGCGGTAGGGCACCACCGGCACCACCGGACCGAACTGCTCCTCGTGGTACACGCGCATATCGCCGCTCACCGGGTACAGCAGCGCGGGGTAGAAGAACGACCCGCGGCTCTGGCCGCCACCCTCGTTGAGCACGCGCGCGCCCTTGGCCGTGGCATCGGCCACCAGGCCTGCGAGGTAGTCGACCTTGCCCGGCTCCGGCAGCGGCGTCAGGGCCACGCCCGGATCCCAGGGCATGCCCGGCTTGAGCGCGGCGAGCTTGCGCTGGAACTTGTCGAGGAAGGGCTCGACCACGTCCTCGTGCACGAACAGGATCTTCAGCGCCGTGCAGCGCTGGCCGTTGAACGACAGCGCGCCGGTGACAGCTTCGTCCACGGCGTTGTCCAGGTCCACCTGGGGCAGGACGATGCCGGGGTTCTTGGCATCCAGGCCCAGGGCGGCACGCAGGCGGTGCGGGCGCGGGTGCAGCTTCTTCAGGTCGCTGGCGGCCTTGTGCGTGCCGATGAAGGCGAACACGTCGACCTTGCCGCTGGCCATCAACGCGCTGACCGTTTCGCGGCCACGGCCGTAGATCACATTGATCACGCCGGGCGGGAAACTGTCGCGGAAGGCTTCGAGCAGCGGGCGGATTAACAGCACGCCGAACTTGGCGGGCTTGAACACCACCGTATTGCCCATGATCAGCGCCGGGATCAGGGTGGTGAAGGTTTCGTTCAGCGGGTAGTTGTAGGGCCCCATGCACAGCGCCACGCCCAGCGGCGCACGGCGGATCTGGCCGAGGGTGCCTTGTTCGAGCTCGAAGCGGCTGGAGCGGCGGTCGAGGTCCTTGAGCGCGTTGATGGTGTCGACGATGTAGTCGCAGGTGCGGTCGAACTCCTTCTCCGAATCCTTGAGGTTCTTGCCGATCTCCCACATCAGCAACTTCACCACTGCGCTGCGTTGTTCGCGCATGCGGGCGAGAAACTGCTCCACATGCTGGATGCGTTCGGCCACGCGCATGTTCGGCCAACTGCCGCGGCCCTTGTCGTAGGCCTGCACGGCGGCGTCGAGCGCGGTCAGGGCGGTGTCGGCGTCGAGCAGCGGGGCGCTGCCGAGGATGACCTGGCGGTCGCCATCGGCGTGCTTGAGCCATACTGGGCTGCGCACCGTGGCCAGTGGGCCGTCCCAGCGCCTGAGCTCACCGTTGACCAGGTAGTCGCGTTGTTCCAGGGGCTCGGCCAGGTGCCAGGCTTCGGGGATATCGTCCGGGCTGGGAAACAGCGAATCGAGCAGGGGGTCCATGGGTGCCGCACCTCGCAAGTCTAGGTAGGTGAATCGCTTCAGCTTCGAGCATGCACCTGGCGAAAGAAAAATACCAGTCTGGCTCAATATTGCCGGCTGTGCGCCGATACAGGAGCAATCGACCGCGTTCGCAGGCCTATGATCCCGTCCAATTCCCCGTTTTCCGAAGTGCAGAAGCCTCCTGTCGGTGGCCTGCGACAAGCCCTTTGCCGCTGGTTTCCGGCCGGTTTCGCCGTGGCCGGCACTGCCATGTCGGTGGTGCTCGGGCATGTGGATGTGCAGCGTCAACCCGCCAGCGAGCAGGGCAGCGTGCTGGCCTCGCCACTGTTCTGGTTCGCCTTGGCCTGCACCGGCGTGACCTGCCTGTTCCTGGCCCAGACCCACCGCAAGCAGCGCCAACTGCAGCAGCGCAACCGTGAACTGCGCCGCTCCCAGGCGCAGCTCGAACGGCTGGCCCACTACGACACCATCACCGGCCTGCCGAACCGGGTGTTGTTTCAGCAGCAGCTGGCCGAGGCCATTCTCAAGGGCGACGGCCTGGCTGTGCTGATGCTGGACATCGATGGCTTCAAGCAGGTCAACGACAGCCTTGGCCACGCCATGGGCGACCTGCTGTTGCAGCAGGCCACCGCGCGCTTCCTGCAGGAGCTCGACAGTGCAGACCGCTTGTGCCGCCTGGGTGGCGATGAATTCGTGTTCATGCTGCGCGGCACCCAAGGGCAGATCAGCCATCAGCTGGCCCACTTGCTACGCTGCCTGCAGCGGCCCTTCGACCTCAATGGCAACGCCGCGCTGGTTACCGGGAGCATTGGCCTGGCCTGGTGCCCGCAGCATGGGGCCGACGTCGGCAGCCTGCTGCGCCATGCCGACACTGCCATGTATGTGGCCAAGGAAAGCGGGCGCAACACCTGGCGCCCTTACCATGGCGACATGACCGCGCGCCTGCAGCAGCGCCTTGACCTGGAACGCAACCTGCGTCGAGCCTTGCAGGCGAACGAGTTCGAGCTGTGGTACCAGCCCAAGGTCGACCTGTTCAGTGGTTGCCTGGAGGGTGTGGAGGCGCTGCTGCGCTGGCGTGACCCGGCCCATGGCCTGGTACCGCCTGCCGAGTTCATCCCCCTGGCCGAACGCACGGGCCTGATCATCCCCTTGGGCGAACGGGTGCTGGAGCTGGCCTGCGCGCAGATGGCAGCCTGGCGTGACCAGGACCGGGTGCCCGGGCCGATGGCGATCAACGTGGCGGCGTTGCAGATCGAACGCAGCGATTACGTCACCAGCCTGGCCCAGGCTTTGGAGCGGCACAACCTGCCGCCGAGCCTGCTGGAGGTTGAAATCACCGAAAGCCTGCTGATGGAGAGCCAGCAACAGGCCTGCGCGGTGCTGGCCCAGTTGCAGGCCATGGGGGTGACCACTGCGGTGGACGACTTCGGCACGGGCTATTCCTCACTGGCCTACCTGCGGGCGCTGCCGATCGATCATTTGAAGATCGACCGGGCGTTCATCAAGGACCTGCCGGACGATGACGATGCCGTGGCGGTGGCCAGGGCGATCATCGACCTCGGCCACGCGCTGGGTTTTCGCATCACTGCCGAAGGTATCGAAACCCAGGCGCAGTACGACTTCCTGCGCAATGCCGGCTGCGACCAGGGCCAGGGTTACCTGCTGGCCCGGCCGATGCCGGCGGCGGACCTGGCACGCTGGCTGGCGGCCCGTCGCGAGCAGGGGCGCCAGGCTGGAGCCTGAGCCTTCAGAGATCCAGCAGCAGTGAGGCCGACGTGGCCAACGCACGATCCCGGAATTCGGCGTCTTCCTCCATGCGCTCAAGCGCTGACCAGATCGCTTGATAGGCGGCAGCGACATCCTCACTCTCGGCAACGTCATCGATCAGCAGGCGCAATTCACGGCGGTAGTGCAGCGGTACGCGCGACCACAGCTGCAGCTGGTTGGCGCTCGCATCCAGTAGCAATGGCTCGTACTCGAAATCCGAAACCAGAAGATCGCTGCCGTGAAGCTGGTAGTAGTCTTCGATCTGTTCGCGGATTGGCAGGCCGAGGGTTTCGCTCTCCAGGCTCAGGGCATTGGCGGTCGCGGGGGGCAACACGAACCCTGTGGGCAGTCGCACGAAATGGTTGTCCGACAGATCGATGACCCTGGGAGAGGTGAAATGCTCCAACCCCTTTGGCACGTCCATGAGGCCGCACTCAACCATGAACAACGACCTGATCGTGGTCATCCGTGTCATGTCGGGTGCATTGATCAGCCGGTTCAGTGACAAGTCAAGCACCTGCAGTGAGCTCATCTGTTCCAGCGTCGCCTGGGCCTGGGCATCCCATGTCAGGCGGTTGCCCTCCATGTCCAGCCAGGTCAATTGGTAAGGAGCGGGAACCTGTGGCAGCCGCTCGAAGCTGCAACGACCCAGGATCAGCCTACGCAGGTTGGGCAGGCGCTCGAACCAATGCGCTGGCAACTCGTTCAAGGGGGAGTTGCCGCCAAGGTCCAGTTCGACCACATGGTCCAGGCCGTTGGGCATGGGTAGCGTGGCCAGATCGAGGTTTTCCAGTTCGAGGCCAGCCAGGTCCAGGTTAGGGATCAGCTCGCCGTTGGGCAGGCGTAGAACCGAGTTGTACCGCCAGCTGTTGAGTATGGCGGTACTAGCACGTTGTCGACGCGCCGCGCCGGCAGCCCACCGCTCCAGGTAAGTGCGCAATTGTTGCAAAGCGGTTTCGCGTATCCCTAGTTCAAGCTCCGGCGAGCGCAGGGCGCGTTGCCAGTCGCTGCGCAACTGATCGACTTGTTCGGGTGTGATGGTGGGGTATAGCCTGCGCAGGCGTGCTGGTACCGAGTGATTGAAGAACGGTGAAGGTGGCGGTAACGGATCCAGCGGTGCGCCACCGAGCAGCCTGAGGCGCGGCGTCGTACGGTTGGCCGTCGGCCCCCACAGGCGAGAGGGCCAGCGCGAACGTTCGGCGCCTGCCAATTGCTGCACACGTTCGCGCAGCGCGTCCACTTCGCCCCATCGTTGCCTGAGCGTGGGCGGCACAGCGGCATACAGCGCCTGGAAGCGATCAATGAACAAGGAACCGGCTGCTGGACGTTCGCCTCGATACACCTCGTACCCCTGAGTCGATTTGAGCAGCAGGGCACGCTGGCTGGCCTGGGGGGAGCCGAAACTGACGAGCAACTCGCCGCCAGGGCTGGCGGCGCGAATTTCCAGATGAAACTCACTGGGCCATTCGCCCAGCCGTTGGATACAGGCAAGCAGCAAGCGATCGCTATCGTCACTTCCCAGCCGGGGCTCATACAGGCCCTCCAGGGCTCTGGCCAGTGCACGATCAGGCCCGGTTTCAGCCAGCGCCGCCAACGGCGATTGCAGGCTCTCCCGCTGTGCCACCGAGAGTTCGGGCAGGCGCTTGGCCAACGTCAGGCGCTGCAAGGTTTCGGTCAGCAAGGGGGGTGTGGTCGCCCGCGCCAGGTGGATGGCCTGCAACTTTCCGCGATCCACGCCGCTGATGGTCAGCGCATGGTTTAGCACGGTGTCATCCAGTGCCCCCGTATCCAACCCGAGGCGTCGCACGGCCTGGCTGTCGGACCAGGCCTGTGGCGCCTCGTGCTCTTCGCGCCAGGCGCCTTGGCCATTGTGTTCGAGCATCGGCTGGTAGGCCTTCGGGTCGTCTGGGTGAATGATACGCCAGCGCAGCGTCTTTTCGTCCTGGCGTACCTGGTAAAGCTCATCCCCCATGCGGATGAACCGCGAGCCGCCATGCAGATACTGGCCCGTGTCGTCGGCTGCAAGCTCCGCGGGGAGCTCGACGGCGCTGGCATAACGCGAGAGGTTGGCATCCCAGAGGCGCTTGCTGCCATCCGCAAGCTCCACCGGGTTCAGTTTTTCCATCAAAGGGCTGCTGAACAATTTGGGCAGTACCTGGCCGGCTGCGTGCAAGCCACCAACCAGCGCAAGGTTCAGGCCTACGGACTCCAGGTGCCGCAAGGCCAGATGGCGATCGCCGATGCTCCATGCCTCGTATCCCTCGAAGACCTCACCCAGCAGTTGGCACGCCATGACCGCTGTCATGCAGGTGCCCAGGCCAGGGATGAAGAAGCCGGCGAGCATCAGGGTGTCCATGCCCAGGCTCTGCCACTGAGCAACGCGTCGCTGGTGAGCCTGCTCGTCGACGTGAGCGGTGGGGACTGCCAGCAGTGCGGCTTCAGCCTTCAGGCGCCGGACATGCTCGGCATAGCGCCAGGGCAACAGCGGGGAGTCGAGGGTAGTCAGGCTCAGGTGCAGGTCGAGGGTGTCGCCATCAGTGTTCTGTTGCAGCAGGTCGAGTAGACGATAGTGCTGTGTCCTCGTCACATAGCGCAGGAATGCGCTTCGTGTGGCGGGTTGCAACAGCCTGGCGGCCAGATGCTGGCTAAGGGGCGTTACGCCGCTGAACTGCACCATGCTTCGCTCGCTGCCGGGGCAGTGCAACAGCAGCCCACCGCAGCCGTCGTCGACGACCAGCACTTCATGTAACGGGATATCGAACAGTGTCAGCTGCCAGCAACGCACCGAGCCTTCTGCTGCCAACGCGGCGATGACATCCCGTGCCGGGCCGTCGATGTCGTGACGCATGAAGGCCAGGTCAGCCGCCAGTTGCAGCTGCTCGCGCTGGACGTCGATGAAAGCGGCGCTCACGGTGTCCGCATGGGTGTCGAAACATGCCTGCAGGTGTTCCTGATAGCGCTGGCCGATATCCATCTGCCTGCAGGTGCTGGCGAACACCTCGGGGGGCAGGTCAAGCGGCTCGAGAGTGACCGTTTCTGAAGGCAAGTCGATATCGACCAAGGTTTCACTGTCACCCAAGGTGGTCTGACCGACCACGGTGGTGGGCGTAAATCGTGCATTCCCCGCCAGTGCCAACGCGCTGTCGCGGTCGAATTCGGCTGCGTCCTCGAAATTGTGCAGGGCTGCTTCGATCAGGCTCATCGTCTTGTGTTCGGTGACATAAGTACCGAACGTGAAGAAATGCCGGACCAGCACCAGTTCGGTTGTACGCGGGGGTACGGATAGCCCATGTTGAGTCTGCAAGGTATGCGTGAGCAGATCTTCGGCAAACTCTGCGATGTTGCGCAGGCCTTTGAGGGTAACGGCCAAGGCCTGCTGGGCGCGATGCAGCCGCAACTGGCTGGCGAGCACGGCCTCGCGCAAGTGGGGGAGGGCATTGGCGAACCAGGGCGCTTGCGCGTCCGTGAGGCCTTGTTCTGGCAACAGACTTTCGCGCAGGGCGCCCCATTGTTCGACGTTGGCATGGGTAGACCAGGACGGCAGTTGTTTGGCTATCAAATGATGATGCGGATTGAGCGGGGACATGGCATGGCTCCTGCTGAAAACGGAAGGGCAGGAAGCCCTGAAGTCATGCCTCAGGCGCAGTAGATAGTTATCAATTGAATAAACGAATGGACAGCGCGCACATGTCGGTATGTTTGACGCCATAAAACAACGCCGGGTGCTAGCAAAATGCCGCTTGCCAAGCCGCGCCCTTGCATCTTAAATTGTTACTGAATGTTAGGGCGATAACGGTTAAATGTTACTGAATAATCAGTAAGTTAAGTGGCTTTTTCTATAGATCATCATAGTCTTTTGCGATACCGCCAGTTGAAATATACAAAGGACATCAAAAAAGAATGAAAGCGCATATGGTGGCAGTAGCTCGCAAACTCATCTCGCCCTCCCTGCGTTACGAGATCAGAACCGTTTCAAGCATGTTACGGGACTTGCTCGGTCGTGCCTGTTTCTGGCGCTGGGAGATCGCCCGCTTCAGGCTGCAGCAAGCAAGCCCTTACGAAATCCTCTATATCGGCCGCAAGCAACAGCGCGAAATGGCCAAGCTGCTGATCGGTGGCAAGGCGCCTCGTGATGCCGGGCAGGTGACGGACCATGAGCCACCCGCAGCGCAGAACCATGTGGTCGTGGTGAGCGAAGTGCCCACTGCCGGTGCCCTGTCGGTGCCCCATTACCTGAGCGCTGTGGTACCACTGGGGCGCTCGCTGGAGGATATCACCGGGCGCTACGACAGCGAGCTACGCCGCAGCATTCGCAAGAACCGACCGCTCTACCAGATGCGGCAGACCTTTGACGATGCCGAGATCGCCATGGCCGACCGCGACCTGCTGCGCCCATATGCCACGGCGCGCCAAGGGATCCACGCCGCGCAATTTGCCACCGAGGAGGTCTTCAGGCTGGCCAAGGGTGTTGGCCGGCTCGATCTGATCACCTTGAACGACGAAGTGGTGGCCTGCCACCTGGGCTGCGAGATCACCCGGGGCGGCAAGCGCTACTGGAGCACCTTGCGATTCGGCTACTGCGAAGCGGTGTTCTCGGACGCAAAGCGCCTGCGCGAGGTCAACTCCATCACCACCTTCATGGCCTTGGAATGGGCACTGGAGCATGGTTATGACTATTACGACATCGGCCTGTGCCTGGCGCGGCCCGACGACGGCTTGCTCAAGTGGAAGCGCCGCCGTGGCGGCGATGTCGACTCGCTGGGCAATCACGCCTACATGTTCGTGCGCCTGCCCAAGAATGGCACCGCGCAGTTTCTCTGGGACACGCCGTTGTTCGCCATGGAGGGCAACAAGTTGACACTTCACCTGGGCCTGCCGGAGGGCGCCAGTGAAGAAGAAGTGGCCAGCCGTTATCACGAAATGGTCTTTGGCGGGCTGCACAAGATCTACCTCTATGGCGCCAAAAGTGCAGGTGAATCATTCCTGGAAACCTTGCGCGCACGCTATGCCACCTTCAATTCACCGCCCCAGATGGAGCGGGTGCCCTCCAGCTGAGCACCCGGCCGGGCCGGTAACACAACCCCTGCGTCAGCCCTTAGCCCCGTCACCGTGGAGGCCGCTTCATGCAAAGCGATATCTCGAAACTCAATGAATATCCGGTTGCCAATGGGCATGCCTGGTCATTGGCGGCCTATCGACACATGGCGCGAAAACGGCTGGCGCGTACAGTGGACATCGATCTAAAGAGCCTGGCTGAAAGAACCTGGGATATTGCACCTGGCGAAACGACCGTTTCGCCCCCCGCCATCTACCTGCCCAACCAGTTGGAGCGGGTGACCGGCTGGGAGGCAAAGCGCTTTTTCCCCTACGTGCACCCGGCGCGCACCATGGAGGGCGGCATTCGCGCCGAGCAGGGGGCCACCCGGGGCTACCTGCTCAAGGACGTGTGGCTGATCGATGGCGCGCTGTACAAGGGCAACGCCAGCCACTGGCTGTCACTCAAGCCCAGTACCTTTCCACGTATCGCCATCGAGCATGAAATCGAGCGCGGCGCGGCCTATTGCACGCAGAACGGCAATACCTGGTTCGGCACCTGGCTGATGGAGGACTGCCCGACCTACGCCCTGGCTTGCAACGAAGGCGTACCAGTGACCACAGCGCCATCTGCCAGGTACCCATTGTTTACCCAGGGGCCGGCGTACGAGCAGTGGCTGGGCATGCAACCGTTGCGTTTGCGCAGTGCCTTCTTCCATGAGCTGGTGCTGTTCGATGACGTCAGCAACAACCGCAGCCGTCACCAGCGTTACCGAGCCATGGGCGACAAACTGCTGTCGCACGTAGATGCAGCGCCGCATCCAGGCGTTTTCATTCTGCGGGGCAGCGACGGCGACTTGCGGTTGTTGCGCAACGAACTGGAAATCGCCGAACACCTGCGTAAGCACCGTGGTTTTCGCGTGATCAACCCGATGAAACTGGATGTGCCATCCATCGTTGCAGCCTGTGCGGGTGCCAGGACGGTGATCGGCGTGGAAGGCAGCCAGCTGGTGCATGGTGTCAACGTGCTGCGCTCGGGCGGCAATCTGCTGACGCTACAGCCCCCTAATCGCTTTGTCAGTTACTACAAGTACCTGACAGACCGTGATAATCAGCACTTCGGTTTTGTTGTCGGCACACCGCAAGGGGAGGGCTTTACCGTCGACCTCGACGAGGTGGAGCGCACCCTTGATCTATTTCCGTCATAAAACAGTTGGTAAACACAATGATTCGCACTTGTTCTCGCCGATGTAACACTTGAACGCTGTCAGAATATTGCCTTCGCACTGCGCGGGGGGCCGCCGGGATTGTCGGGTAGAACCCACAATATCGCGCAATTTCAATAGCTTGTTATCAAGCCGAGCAAGGCGGGTTTCCTTGCATTTTCTGCATGGCGATAAATTGACAAGGGCAGGGCTGGTCGATTGATTTTTATTATGGTGTCGGATCATTGACGTAATATCATTGTGCCCATAAGCTCCAATCACCAGCAGTAAAAACTCCATTCAAACCAACGGTAACTGTCCTCTTTCCAGGAGGGGAACATGCGCTCGACTCTGTTCATCAAATCGATTTTCTTGTTGGTGTTATTGAGCGGTGCGGCACGAGCAGCTGATTCTTATATGAACCAGACGAATATTGTTCCTTTGGCAACGGCAGGTTGGCTATTTGCATTTGCAGTGATTGGCTTCGTGGCGGTCGCCAATAGAAAAAAGATTTGAAAGGTAAGCGGTTCTAAATATTGAACATTTATTTGACTTTACCGCGACGCCAGCAACTTGACGCTACCACATGGACATTTGCGCTTTCATTGTTGGCCGTCGCTTGTCAATTTTCCAGCCATTGCTATATTCCACTAGCCAGCGCCTCGAGGGCGAGTGGCAGCAGGGCAGGCAAAGCGGCATCGCGGTAAAGGGCCTCCAGGATTGCGAGGCCAGCGCAGCGGGTTTTGGGCTGCGTCGTGGAGCGAGAGGTTTGCTGTTGTTCTCATTCAGTGCTCTTAACCTGGGCCGATCCGGCCGGAGGGATCCCTCATGGCGCGTTTGCTGATTTCCATGGTCTGCGTTCTGTGCGCCTGGTCTAGCGCCAGCGTTGCCGATGACAGAGGTTGGTCGTACCCGCTCAGCCCCGGCGACAAGATATTGATTTCAGTTTGGCAGGAAGACACCCTGCGTCAGGAAACCGTCGTACTCCCCGACGGCAGCATCACCTTCCCCTTGGCTGGCCGCATCGAAGTGGCGGGCCTGGATGTCACTGCGGTGGCCAAGAAAGTCACCGACGGCCTTAAACCCTACCTTGCTAACCCCAATGTCAGCGTCGTGGTCACTGGCACGGCAGGCAACCTTGTCTACGTTCAAGGCAAGGTGATCAAGCCCGGCCCGGTACCGATGGCAGGCCCTACGGCGGTGCTTCAAGCCTTGAGCATGTCGGGTGGAATGGACAAATTCGCCGACGAAAGTGCCATCAAGGTGATCCGTGGCAGCGGCCCTGCACAAAAGGTATTGCCGGTGCGCTACAAGGATCTGGTTTCTGGGCGTGATATGTCCACCAACTTCCAACTTCAGGCTGGCGACACGCTGGTCGTACCTTGACTCTCCTAACAAATAAGAATTACTAGTGCCTATTTTTAGACCAAAGCGTTTGGCGACGGCAATCATGATGATGCCGTTCGCGGGGGTGGTTAGTGCCGCCAATTGGCAGTCCTCAGTTGTGGTGCCCACGACTGTCGAGTACGACAGTAACCCATTACTCCTGACGTCCAAGGAGAAAGGTGTGACGCGTACCATCATTGCGCCCGACTATAACCTGATCGGTCAATTCGACCGAGACCAGTTACGCCTGGGCCTGGGGATGAACCTGCTGCGCTCGTCCGACCGTTCGGTGGTCGATGACCGCGAAGACCCCAACCTGAGCCTGGGCTGGCAGCGCGAGACCGAAACCGGCGGTTTCGGCCTGCTGGCGCAGTACAACGAAAGCTCTACGTTGTCTGGCACGGTGCTCGATACCGGCGTTGTCACCACCGACGGCACGCAGAAGATGTCCTCGCTGACGGCCAACTGGAGCAGCGCGGTGACCGAGCGCAGCACCTTGGCCAACGAACTGCGTTACAACCATGCCCGTTATGACATCGATACGCTGACCGGCTACGACGAATACTCCAACTACCTGACCTGGACCTACGCCTGGAGCGAACGCACCGACCTCATCACCGGGTTCGAGGCTCGTCGTTACGAGCCCCAGGACACCACCACCGCCATTGCCACCAACAGCTACGTGCCGAGCATCGGCATCAAGCACCAGTTCTCCGAACGTCTCGAAGGCGCCATGCATGTGGGCGTCAATGAAACCACCGGCTCCGGTGGTGGGCGGCGCGGTGAAGGGGGCATGTCGCTGTTCTACCGTGGACCGCGTGCGGAGATGAGCCTGAGCGCCGAGCGCAGCACCGTTGCCAGCGCCGAAGGCGGTTTCGCCGAGCTGGACATGGTGCGTGGCGGCTGGAGCTACCTGCTCACCGAAAGAAACCGGGTGGGTCTGGAAGCGTCCTGGCAGGACGCCAAGGGGCAGACACCGAACACCTTGCAGACCTACAGCGCCTGGGCCAGTCACGAGTTCTCGCGGGCTTGGGACATGCGTTTTTCGTTGATGTACAAGGAGCGTCAGCAAGATGGTTTGCCAGATGCTGAAGCGACGATCGTAGGACTGACGCTGACGTACCGATACCCCGACATCTGACTTTCGCACGGGTGGCCACTTATGAACTCCGAGTACGAGCTGTCGATCAAAGATTACATCGCCATCATCAAGGACCGCGCCTTGCTGCTGGGTGTGAGTATAGTCGTCGTACTGGCAGCGACCGTAGGCGTCGCGCTCAGTGTGCCACCCATCTACCAGGCCACCGGCACCATCCTGGTAGAGTCGCAACAGATCTCGCCCGACCTGGTCTCGGCGGGCAACAACAGTTTTGCCGATGAGCGTATCGAAGTCATTCGCCAGCGCGTGATGACCCGCGAGAACCTGATGCGCATCATCGACAAGTACAGCTTGTTCGCCGACAAGGGCCGCCAGTTCAGCGAAACCGACAAGGTCGAGCAGATGCGCAATGCCATTGTCGTGGCCACCCTCAGCACCTTCATCAAGGGGCGCGGCGAGGCCACCGTGGCATTCACCGTGTCATACGAGGACAAGAAGCCCGAGGTCGCCAAGGAAGTGGCGGACGAACTGGTGAACCTGTTCCTCAACGAAAACATCAAGCAGCGCACCGAGCGCGCAACCGAAACCACCGAATTCCTGTCCCAGGAAGCCAACAAACTGGGCGCCGAACTGGCCGACCTGGAAAACCAGCTCGCCGACTTCAAGCAGGCCCACGCCAATGCCTTGCCGGAAAACCAGCAGCTGCGCATGAGCATGCTGTCGCGCTCGGAGCTTGAGTTCCGCGAAGTCGACCGCGACTACAAGTCGGCCCAGGAAGAGCTGCGTTACCTGGAGCTGGAACTCTCGGCTGCCAATGCCGGGGTTAGCACCCAGGCTGCCAATGGCCGCTCGGCGACAGCGGACCAGCCGCAAGACCTGGCCAGCCTCAAGGCCGAGTACGCCCGGCTGCTGAGCCGTTACACGCGAGCCCACCCGGACGTGCAGGCAATCAAGCGCAAGATCGATGCGCTCCAGGCTTCGGGTGAAAAAGGCATCGCCGCCGCCGCAACGATGAACCTCGATGCCGCCCGGGTGCGCACCAAGATGGCGGCGGCGCAGTCGCGCATCGCCTCGCTGGCGGAACAGAAGCGCCAGCTCACCACCAAGATGGAGGGCTACGAGGCGGATATCCTCGAAGCGCCGCAAGTCGAGCGTGGCCTGATTACCCTGATGCGCGACCACGACAACGCACGCAAGAAGTACGAAGAAATCCGCAACAAGGAAATGGGCGCGAAGATTACCGAAAGCCTGGAGCAGGAAAACAAGGCCGAGCGCTTCGTGCTGCTGGAGCCGCCGCTGATGCCGGAAAAACCGGTCAAACCCAACCGCAAGAAAATCGTCGCCCTGGGCCTGGTATTGGCTCCGGCGGTGGGCGGTGGCTTGGTCATGTTGCTGGAGATGCTCAACCAGCGCGTACGGGGCGTGGGTGCCCTGGAAAGCGTGCTGGGCAAGCGTGTGCTGGTGGCTGTGCCCTACATCGCTACCCAGGCCGACAGGGCCCGCCGGCGAAAATGGCTAATGCTGCTGATCGTCGCCGCCTTGGTCCTGGTGGCTATGCTGATGGTGGTCGTCCATGTGTTCTACATGCCTTTGGACGTCCTGCTGTTTAAAGCTATGGCTCGGTTTGAATAGGGAATGCAGCGATGGACAGAATTACGCCGGCTATTGGAAAGAACCTCCACCAGATCACCCCCACGCCCGTAGAAACACCGAAAGCGCCGTTGTTGGCAGAGCGGTCCGTCCTTCCGGGCGAGTTCGATTACGTGCGCACCAAAGTGGCCCCGCTGCGTGCGGAGCACCTGGAGCGCAACCGAATTGTGTCGTTCAACAAGAATTCGAACATGAGCGGCGCCATCGACCTGTTGCGCACGCAAGTGCTCAAGGCCATGGACGAAAATGGTTGGCGCACGCTCGGGATCACCTCGCCGACTCCCGAGGCCGGCAAGACGGTGCTCGCGGTGAACCTGGCCATGAGCATTGCCCACCACTCCACCAAGACCGCTTTGCTGGTGGACTTCGATCTGCGTCGGCCGCGGGTCGGCAGCACCCTCGGCTTGCCGATGGACAAGGCGCTCAATGATGTGCTCAGCGGCAAGGCGTGGCTGGAAGAAGCGCTGGTCAACCCGACACTGCCACGCTTCGTGGTGCTGCCGACCCGCGAACCGGTCCCGATGTCTACCGAGATGTTGTCCTCGCCCAAAGTCGACGACATGATCACCGAACTGCGCGATCGCTACGAGTCACGGATCTGCATTTTCGACCTGCCGCCGTTGCTCAGCTCCGACGATGCGATGACGGTGCTGCCGAAGCTCGATTGCGTGTTGCTGGTGGTGGCCAACGGCATGAACAGCAAGAAGGACATCGAGGATTGCCTGTATCACCTGGCCAACGCGAACCTGGTCGGGGCGGTGCTGAACAAGGCGGATGAACAGCCGCGGGCTTATTACTGAGCCAAGACCTCGGGTGCTGTCGAGATCGAGCGTCGCGCAGGCGGCGCTCGATCTCGACAGCACCACAACAATCCAGGCAAAAAAAAGCCGCTCACCGCCAAGGATACTTCCGCTCCCAATTCCAGGCGTGACCGACGATTTCCTCCAGCCCTGCAAACCGCGGCTGCCAACCCAGCACCTTTTTAGCCCGCTGCGCGTCCGCCACCAAGGTCGCCGGGTCGCCTTCACGACGCGAGGTTTCTATCACCTGGATCGGCCGCCCGGTGACAGCCCGCGCCGCATCGATCACCTCCTGCACCGAAAAGCCCAGCCCGTTGCCAAGGTTGAACGACGCGCTGGCACCACCCTGCAGCAGATACTCCACCGCCAGCGCATGGGCCGACGCCAGGTCGGCGACGTGCACGTAGTCGCGGATGCAGGTGCCGTCCGGTGTGTCGTAGTCATGGCCGAACACCGTGACTGCCGCACGCCGCCCCGAGGCAGCCTGCAGGATCAACGGAATCAGGTGGGTCTCCGGCTCGTGGCACTCACCCAGCAAACCTTCCGGGTCGGCCCCTGCGGCATTGAAGTAGCGCAGGCGCACCGACTTCAGGCCATAGGCACGGTCGAAATCTTCGAGTATCTGCTCGACCATCCACTTGCTGCGCCCATAGGGGTTGATCGGTGCCTTGGGGTGCTGCTCATCGATGGGCACATACTGCGGGTCGCCATAGACGGCGGCGGTGGACGAGAAGACCAGATGCTTGATGTCGGCCCGCACCATGGCTTCGAGCAAGGTAAGGGTGGCCGCTACATTGTTCTGGTAATACTTGCCAGGGTCGCTGACCGACTCGCCCACCTGGATGTGGGAGGCGAAGTGGAACACAGCGTCGAAGTGGTAGTCGGCGAACAGCCTGTCGAGGGCGCGGGCATCGGCGATGTCCAGCTCGACCCATTCGATGTCGGGCGCCGTGGCCACGGTGTCGGCAACCACCACCTCGTGCCCATCGCTCAACAGGTGCTTGACCATGTGTGAACCGATATAACCTGCACCGCCGACAACCAAGTACTTCATCCAATCCTCCTGGAACAGACGCAGCGTCGAATGCCTGGATTACAGGTCTGAATTGACTCTAGATGGCTATTTCAAGAACAGCCAGTTGGCCATGTTCTGGCCGTCGAAGGTGATCTGGTAGCGCCCGTCTTTGTAGCTTGACGCCAGCAGCTGCTCGCCGCCGTCGGCCTTGCGGCTGTACAGTTTCAAGCCTTCTGGCGCCTGGATACTCAAGCTGCCTTCGAGCGGCTCGACGTGGAACGGCGTCATGTCGTCGGGCCGCGGCACGGCCCGGCTGCCGAGTGAAATCAGCAGGCTGCGTGACTGGGTCAGTGGCTTGGCGTCCAGGCTTTGCACCACCACACTGGCGTAGGCGGTCTTGAGGTCGACGGCGATAGCGCCAAGGCGCAGCGACTGGCCGCCCAGCCAGCCGGTCACGGCCTGGGTCAGGGGGGTGTCGATGGTGTACAGGCCTTGCTGCCAGTTGCGCTTGAGCTCGCCGGTGTCGCTGGTCGATTCGCTTGCGTTGGCGTCCAGCAGCGACTGGTCCGGGTCGCGCAGAACCTGGGCATCGCTGGGTATCACACCCGGCTGCAGCCAGGGTAGCGCCGGGGTCTGGGGCATGGCGATCTGCAGCCGGCCTTTTTCCATGGCGGTGCGCAGCAGCACCGAATTGGCGGGGGTAATGGCCCGGTTGAACAGGGTTTCGCTGCTGGGTGCGAACACGTAGCGGGTGCTGGCAAGGTGCACGTCTTCACGGCGGTAGAGCAAGGCTGCGGCGGGGAGGGTGGCGATCATCGCCGGGTCGTTGTAGGCATTCCAGTTGTCGGCCCGGCGCCAGCCTTCGAGGAACGCCTGCTGGCTGTAGGCATACTGCATGATCGCGTCCCAGCCCTGATGGCTGGCGGTGCCGGCCACGTACAGCGGCAGTGAGTGGCGGTCGGGCAGGGGGAAGGGTTCGGCGTTCCACTCGGTGACGGTCATCGGCATGCCCAGCACCTGCGCAGCGCCCAGCCAGTTGATCATGCCATCGCTGGTCAGCGGGTTCTTCTGCAGCTGGCCGATACCACCGTAGCCGTGGGCATCGATCACGTTGCCTGCGGTGAGGGCCGGCAGCGCGGCAAGGCCGTTGCCGCCCCAGGTACTGGTGGTGACGATCGGCACCTTCACGCCCAGGGTGCGCAGGTGGTCGATCATGTCGACATTGAAGCGGTGCTCCAGGTCGTTGAGGAACAGCTTTCCAGGGCCCGGCTCCCAGGTGCGCCAGGTCTTGTCGGCGGGCAAGTTGGCGCGCGCGGCGAAGGCCTTGGCCTGGTCCATGAACAGGCGGGTGTGCTTAGGTACGCCCTTGTCCGGCAGCAGAGCGTTGCCAAAGTGCTGGGTCACGTCGTTTTCATTGGTGATGAGCACGGCGGCGACTGCCGGGTCGTCCTTGTAGGCCAGGCCGGTGAAGCTGTTTACGTGGGTCAGGTACTGTTCGGCAAAGCGTTTCATCGCCTGCTGGATGGCCACGTTCACGTACGCATAGCCTTTGATGCCGGCGTACTGCTCACCCTTGGCCAGCTCGTCGAAGGCATAGATGCCGTCATTGACGGTGACGATGCGTTCCACGTGCAGGTCGAGCCACACGTAGATGCCTTCATCCTTCAGGCACGTGATCCACCAGTCGAGCTTCTTCAGCGAGGCGGGGCTCAACTGCTGGGTATCGCGCAGGGTCTTGACGTCGCCGAAGACATTCGGGCTGACCCAGGGCGAGTCATGGTGATGCAGCCGCACCAGGTTGAAACCGAGTGCGGAGAGGCGCTTGGCCTGCAGCTTGATCTCATCGTCGGGGGTGTTGAACAGGGCATAGGCCGACAGGTTGGTGCCCCAGAAGCGCGCCGGGGTGTTGTCGGCGAACTGCAGCTGCTCGCCAACAGCCTTGACGAAACCGCGCTTGCCGGCGGGTTTTTCCGCCGCGTTGAGAAATGACAGGTCGACCGGTGACGTGCGCCAGGCGAGCTGGTCGTCCGGCCAACGCGCGGGGTCGGCCAGGCCGAAGCGTTCGGTCGCGGTCGGGCCCAGCTCGATATCGCCGGTGAGTTTCAGCTGCGCTTGTATTTGCTGGCGGCCTGGTTGGATCGGGTCGGTGTAGAAGAACGCACGGATTTGCGAAGTGTCGCCACGTTCGAAATACACCTTCGCCAGCGCCGGCTCGAAACGCAGCTCGATGCCCCGCGCCGCAGTACCCCACGACCAGCCGCGATTGCCGGGCAATAGCTGCGGCTCGCCCATCTGGTCGGTGAACAGGGCAGGGTCGAAGCGAAACACCATGCCGCCGCCCATCACGCCGCTTTTGCGGCTGTGGGCATTGAGATCGAAGGCCCAGCGCAGGGTCTGGGGCTGTGGCTTGGCAATATCTGCCGTCAGTTCGAAATCCAGTTGCGGGTTCTTGCCTTGCAGCGTGTAGCGGTAGGGTGCATTGACCTTGAACGCCGTGCCGAAACCGGTCCAGCTCCAGTCCGCCCCCCAGAAGTCGAAGCGCGCCTGCATGGCCGGGCCGCCACCACGGGTCACGTTGGGCAAACCATTCTGTTCGTCGACGCTGACGGTCCAGTCCGAGGACCAGGCAAGCGTTGGCAGCGTCAACAGAACCACGAGTAGCGATGCCCTGACCCTCGGGCGCAATCCGATCCCTGTCATGAAAGTACCTGGGTGGTCGGCTGGGGAGTGTCCAGCACGGTGGATTCACGGTGTCTGAGCCTGCGTACCATCTGCACATAGGCCACGCCCAGCCCGCCCACCGACCAGTACACCACCGGAATGACGGTGATGCTGCTGACGGTGAAGATGATCATCAGGATCCCCAGCAGGGTAGCCAGCAATGAGCGGCCCAATCGTCGGTGCTCGTCCTCCTTGTCGGGGAACGCGCGCAGGGATTTGTAGATCGCCAGCAGCACGCTGGCAAAGAAAGCGACGAACAGCGCTAGCCCGACCAGACCGAAGCGCAGGGCCATGCTGATGTAGCTGTTGACGATGTCGATGATCCCCTCGCCCTGGATCATCGACTGCATTTCCGGGGTGTTGCGAAAGTCGAAGGAGCCGAACAAAGGGTTGCGCTGGATGGTGATCCAGGAATTGTCGAGCAGCCGCTGGCGGTAGGTGATGTTTTCTTTTTCCAGGTTGCCGACGAACGGCAACAGGTCGAGCACCTTCTCGCCTCCCGGCACCACGGTCAGCAGCGGCAACGCCAGCAGGCCAGCGCAGGCCAGCAGCGTCAGGCGCTTGGCCGCGCCTTTGCCGGTGGCGATGAACACCGCGATGATCACCCCGGCGCCGATCCACGGCCCCCGCGACAGGGGTACCACCAGCCCGGCAGCCAGCAGCAGGGCGCCCATGTAGCGCTGCAGGCGGCTGCGCACATAGCGCTGCACGAACAGGTACATACCGATGGCCACGCTGATCACGTAGGCCAGGGCAATCGCCTGGCCGGTGGTGGCGCTGGCGCGCAGCGAACCGCCGCGGCTGAGGTAGCTGGACATGCTCCACTGCACGCCCATGGCGCTGATCAGGCCGTTGTACAGCAGCCAGTGGCGGGCGAATTCGGCCACCGCGATGATCGCCAGGAGAAAGGCAGCGAGGACGAAGGCGAGCAGGGCGTCCTTGAAATCCTGCACGGTCTTCAGCCCGCGGCTGGCGACGTAATAAGGCAGGAATACATCGATGTACAGCGACACCGCCTGTCGCAATGTGTCGGTAACCGTGGTTTCGCGCAGGTACAGCAAGGTCATCAGCACCAGGCTGGCGGCCAGCAGCTTGTCCGGCCAGGTGCGGCCGAAGCGTAAAGTGTCGCTCTGCCTGCCCAGCGCCAGCGCCGTCGGCAGCAGCACACAGACAGTCAGGATGCGGATATGGTTGAGTTCGATCAGGTAGTTGATCACGCCGAAACCGGGAATATCCACCGAAGCCGGTGGAATGGCGAACACCAGCATGAAGAACAGCGCCATGGCGTTGTGTTCGCGACGCCTGGCCACCAACAGGGTGATCACGGCTGCCGCGGTGTATACCCAGAAGCTGAACGAGAAGAACGCCAGCAGGGTAATCAGCAGCCACAGGTTGCGCCGCCGCTTGTAGTCGCGGTCGGGAATCAGGTCGTTGGCGGGCCTGCGGGCCAGGAAGAACACCACGCTGGCGACGAACAGAATGACGATCAACGCACGAAATTGTTCGGGCATGGGCTACAGGCACCTATTGTCGGTGGACGACGGCTAGCGTCATGGCTAATTGAAACTATAGTGACTTCTAGCCATTCAGTCAGAGATTGAAGTCATGCCGTCGATTGAAGCGTCAGCAGCTGGGAGTCTGCGCAAGCGTGCGCTGGGCGCCGGGGCATGGAACCTGGTGTCGCTGGTGGCCTCGCAGGTCATGCGCCTGGGCGGCAACTTGATCATGGCACGCCTCTTGTTACCGGAAATGTTCGGGGTGATGGTCATCGCCACCACGGTTTCGGTATTGCTGCACCTTCTGTCGGATGTCGGCCTGCGCCAGAACATCATCCAAAGCCCGCGTGGCGACGACCCGCTGTTTCTCAATACCGCCTGGACCGTGCAGATCCTGCGCGGCCTGCTGTTGTTTGGCCTGACCCTGCTGCTGGCAGTGGCCGCCTGGTTCGCGCAGCTCGCCAACCTGTGGCCGCCAGCGTCCACCTATGCGGCGCCAGAGCTGCCCCTGGTGCTGGCAGTTACCGGCGTACAGGCCGTCATCTGGGGGTTCCAGTCGACCAAGATGGATGTCGCTGTACGCACCTTCCAGCAGAAGCGCGTGGTGCTGATCGACCTGGCTTCGCAAGTCATCGGCCTGGTGGTGATGCTGGTGATCGGCTGGTTCACCCGCTCGATCTGGTCGCTGGTGGCCGCCGGTGTGGTGGCCGCCCTGGCCGGCACGGTGCTTGGCCATACCGCCATGCACGGGCCGGCCAACCGCTTGCAGTGGGACCGCACCGCGCTGGCCGAGCTGGTCAGCTTCGGGCGCTGGATCCTGCTGTCGTCGATTGTCGGCGTGCTGGCGATGTACGGAGACCGCATCTGGTTCGGCGCCAGCATGACCGTGGCGGAACTGGGTGTGTACTCGATTGCCGTGCTGATCCTCGGCTCCATCCAGACCGGCCTGATGAAGCTGTTCGGCGCAGTAGCGCTGCCGGCGTTCAGCGAAGCCACCCGCGATGGCGACAAGGCCCGCCTGCGTACTCTGTACGACCGTTTCAAGCTGTTGGTCGACCTGGTCATGCTGTTCGTCTGCGGGCTGTTCCTGACTGCCAGCCCACTGCTGATCAGCTGGATGTACGACGCGCGATATGCCGATGCCGGATCGATGCTGGCGATTCTCTCGCTGTCGTTCCTGACCCTGCGCTACACCCTGACGCACCAGATCTGGATTGCGCTGGGCCACACCAAGTACCAGGCCATGGACAACATCATCCGCCTGGTCTCGCTGTGGTTGCTGCTGCCACTGTTGCTGGCCATCGGCGGGCCGCGCCTGGCGATCTGGGGTGTGGCGCTGCACGCCGTGCCGACACTGGTGCTGATCGTCTACGTCAACCGCAAACTGGACATTCTCAACATCAAGCGTGAGCTGATCGTGCTGCCGATGGTGCTGGTCGGGGCACTCTGTGGTGAGTTGGCGGTGCGTATCTTCAACTGGCTCTGAGCGAATCTACAACAGCAGTGCCCGAGCGATGGGCAGGGTAGCGCATCGCGGATAAGTGACTAGGATTCTTAAAAAAATGGCACGGGTGGTCTGGGGATCATGGGGAAACTTAAGTACTGCAGTGCGCTGCTGGATCGTCGGGGTTTTCTGCGCAATTGTGTGCTGCTGGGGGTGGGAGGAGCGGCACTGAGTATTGCACCTGGGCTGGTACGCGCCGCTGACGCGCAGAAGCCAGCCGAGCCGAACGGGTTCGTCGTCATCAACGGTTGGGTGTTGCCTTCCCAGTACTTCCGGAACGACTGAACATGATCAACGACTACCAGGCGCAGAAGACGCTGCGCGATCGATATGACGTGTGCATCATCGGCGCCGGTCCGGCCGGTATCACCCTGGCTCTGCACCTGGCAAAGGCGGGCTGGCAGGTGGTGCTGCTCGAAGGCGGTGGCCATGAATATGCGCCGCGCTCGCAGGAACTGTACAAATGCACCTCGTCGGGGCTGGAACTGTACGCCGAGGAAACCCGCCTGCGCTTTCTGGGCGGCACCTCCAACCACTGGGCAGGCCGTTGCCGGCCGTTCACCGCCTCCGACTTTGCCGTGCAGCCACCGGGCAACTTGCCGGGCTGGCCGATCCCCTATGCCGAAATCGAGCGTTACCTGCCCGCCGCCATGGACATCGTCGACTTGCCCCAGGGCAAGGAATTCCAGCCGCTCAACGCCGGCTTGAAGGGCGGCGACTTCGATGCCGACCGTTTCCTGCTCAGCCCGCCCACGCGCTTTGCGCAAAAGTACGGCGCGGCGCTCAACGAGACACCAGGGCTCGATGTGTTTCTCAATTGCAACTGCGTCGACCTGGAGTTCGATCAGGCCAGCGGCCGCCTGAGCTCGGTGCAGGTGTCAGATTACGAGCGCAATCGCCAGCGCCTGGTCGCCAGGCAGTTCATTCTCGCCACGGGCGCGATCGAAAACGCCCGGCAATTGCTCAACAGCCAGTCGCTGCAGGCGGCTGGCGTGATCAGCCGCGACGGCATGGTCGGGCGCTGCTTCATGGAGCACCTGAACGTCGACATGGGTACCTTCATCCTGCGCGACGGCCAGGACGGCAGCCAGCATCAGTACTACACCACCGATGCCTTCGTTGCCGAGTACCGCGCGGGCAAAGGCAATGTCACCACGGCCGTGCTGGATGATGTCAGAACCTATGGCAGAACGGCCGAGGTCAAGCACTTTCTGGAAAACCTCGCCTGTGAAATGGGGGTGGCGAGCAAGATCGCCTTCATCGCCAACTTCAGTTGCCCTGGAGACGGCGTGATCAGCACCATGATCGAGCAGTTCCCCAATGTGCAGAGCCACCTCTCGCTGCTGGACGAAAAGGACGCGCTGGGCGTTGGCAAGGTCAACGTCAACTGGGCGTTGAGCGACGACGACCGTCATACCATCAAGTGCATCGGCAGCGAGCTGGCCAAGCAGTTCGCCGAGATGGGCCTTGGCTTCGTCAAGCTGAACGAGTTCGTCTACGACCCCAGCCTGCCGTTGAAGCTGCAGCCGCATGCCCACCACATGGGCACCACGCGCATGGCCGCGTCGCCCGAGTTCGGCGTGGTCGACAGCGACTGCAAGGTGTTCGGTACCCACAACCTGTACGTGGCCGGCAGCAGCATCTTCGCCACCAGTGGCGCGTCCAACCCGACCATGCCGCTGCTGCAGTTCGCCCTGCGGCTGGCCGACCACCTCGACGAAAAACTGAAAACCACCCGCAAGGCGGTATGAGCCGCAAAGGAGTGTGCCAAGGCGACAAGTAACGGAAACAGCGCGGTTGACAAGGGTTGAGTGCGATGCGGTCAGCACCAAGAAGAACGAGACCGGTTCGCCTCAGGGGCAGTCCAGGAAGGCTTTACTTACGAGGCAGACAGCATGTTCGGATGGCTACGGAGCGCCGTGAAGCATTACGCCAACTCAACCGGGCGGGGAGGTTCGCTGTACAGGAAACTGTGCAATCCCACACCGTTGCAATGGGGCACCTACCTGGCGCGGTGGGGCAAGTTTCATTCGATCGGCAACAATGTGCATATCAATTGCGGCTGTTGTGTCACCGACCCGACGTTGGTGCGCATCGGCAGTAATGTGGGCCTGTCGGACTGCACCTTGATCGGGCACGACGGCGTGGTGGCACTGATCGAGGTGTGTTACGGCAAGCAGCTCGATTCGGTGGGCTACATTGATATACGTGACAACTGCTTTGTCGGCCACGGCGCCATCGTCATGCCGCGTGTGACCATCGGGCCTGACTCGGTGGTTGCCGCCGGTGCCGTGGTTACCAAGGACGTACCACCGGGCATGGTGGTGGGCGGCAACCCGGCCAAGGTCATCTGTACCACCGCCGAGTTGATCGAGCGGGTTGAGGAACGGTGCAATTCGTATCCCTGGATAGACCTCGTCAAGCAGCGCAAGGGTGCCTTCGACCCCGCGCTGGAACCGACCTTGGCGGCAGTGAGGCGGCAGTATTTCTTTGGGGACGGCAACAATGGATAGAAAGCCCGTTGATGTGATGGTCGTCAATTTCAACACCGCGTCGCTGTTGCAGCCGATGTTCGATGCGCTGCGCCAGGCGGACAGCGAGCGCCTGGCAAGTTACCTGGTAGTGGACAATGCCTCGGCCGACGATTCGGTTGCGCGCATGGCCCAGGTGTGTCCCGAGGCGCTGCTGCTGAGCAACAAGCAGAACGTCGGCTTTGGCCGCGCCAACAACCAGTTGCTGGCGCACCTCAAGGGCAAGTACGCGTTGCTGCTCAATACCGACGCATTCGTTGCTCGCGACAGCCTGGAAAAAACCATTGCCTACATGGATGAGCACCCGGAGTGCGGTGTGCTGGGCGTGCGCCTGGAAGGGCGCGAGGGTGACCTGCAGCCGTGCTGCCGCTACTTCCCGACACCGTTGAACATCTTCGTTGCACGGACTGGCCTCGGGCGCCTGTTCCCGGGGCTGAAGATGGTCGACGAGATGAACTGGGACCATGGCTCGGTGCGCGAATGCGACTGGCTGCCTGGGTGCTTCTACCTGGTGCGCCGGGAGGTGCTGGACAAGGTGGGGCTGTTCGACCCGCGCTATTTCCTTTACTACGAGGAAGTCGACCACTGCAAACGGGTCAAGGAGGCCGGCTGGAAGGTGGTGTTCTACCCGCATACCACGGTGGTGCACATCGGCGGCGAAAGCTCCAAGTCGGTGGCCGAGCTTGAAGCGGCCAGCCGGCAGATCTCCGCCTACCAGATCGAAAGCGAGCTGCTGTATTTTCGCAAGCACCATGGCGCTGCGGGCCTTGCCTTGCACATGTGCCTGGTCAGCCTGGGCGACCTGGTGCTGGCGCTCAAGGCCTTGCTCAAGGGGCGCGGCTGGGCGGCCATCAAGGCCTGTTGGCTGCACACCCGCGCCACTTGGTCGTTGCTGCTCAAGACCCGCCACGCCACACAGCCAACACGTTAGGAGACGCCATGTTCGAGAATATCCGCGCGGACTTGCGGGCATACGGGGGTGATTGGGGCGCCCAGGGTTTCTGGGTGATGCTGGTATACCGCTTCGGCCGCTGGCGCTACGGCGTGCGTCCGGCGTTGCTGCGCAAGCTGTTCTCGTTCATCTACAAGGTGTTGTTCAAGTTCGTGCAGATCATCACCGGGGTCGAGTTGCCGTGCGAGGTGGAGGTGGGCCGCAACTTCGTCATCGACCATTTCGGCGGCATCGTCATCAGCGGTTACGCCCGTTTTGGCGACGACTGCAGGATTCGCAACGGCGTGGTGGTGGGCCTGAAGAACGTCAGCGAACCTACCGCGCCGGTGATCGGCAACAACGTCGATATCGGCGCCGGGGCCAAGCTGCTGGGCAATATCCGCATCGGCGACAACGTGGTGATCGGGTCCAACGCCGTGGTGCTGATCGACGTGCCAGACAACTCGCTGGCTGTGGGAGTGCCAGCCACCGTCAAGGCCCGTAAGCACGAGGCAGTGCAGTACACATGAGCCGGCCCCAGGGGCGGCGGTGATCGGCAAGTGGCGTTCAGGGGTGTGAGTGTGGGCATGGAGACAGGCATCGGAGTGGTGGTGATTGGCCGAAACGAGGGGATGCGCCTGGAGCGCTGCCTGGCTTCACTGGCCAAGGGTGCGGACCAGGTCGTGTACGTCGACTCCGGGTCCACCGACGGCTCGGTGCAGCGGGCGCGCAGCCATGGGGTCGAGGTACTGGCGTTGGACATGAGCATTCCGTTCACCGCGGCGCGGGCGCGCAACGAAGGTTTTGCCTGCTTGCTGCAGTTGTGCCCGAACCTGCGCCATGTGCAGTTCGTCGACGGCGATTGCGAGGTGGTGGCCGGCTGGCTGGCCAGCGCCCAGGCATTTCTCGATGGCCACCCGGAAGTGGCGGTGGTCTGCGGCCGACGCCGCGAGCGCTTCCCTGAACGCTCGATCTACAACCATCTGTGCGACCTGGAGTGGGACACCCCAGTCGGCGAAGCCAAGGCCTGTGGTGGCGATGCGCTGATGCGCGTCGAAGCTTTCAGGGACGTGTCCGGCTACCGCCCGGGGCTGATTGCCGGTGAAGAGCCGGAGCTTTGCGTACGCCTGCGCGCCCGTGGTTGGAAGATCTGGCGGCTGGACGCGGAAATGACCCTGCATGATGCCGCCATGACCCGATTCAGCCAGTGGTGGCGGCGCTGCATCCGCGGGGGTTATGCCTTCGCCGAAGGCGCCTACCTGCATGGCTACCCCCCGAGCGGCATTGGCAGCGCGAATCGCTGCGCGCCTGGTTCTGGGGCCTGGGCATCCCGCTGGTGACGCTGCTGCTGTGGGCGCTGGTGGGGGGCTGGGGGTTGCTGCTGCTGTCGATCTACCCGCTGCAAGCCCTGCGCCTGGCACGTCGGGGAGGGCGTTCGTTGCGCGAGAATGGGCTGCAGGCGGTGTTCCTGGTGCTTGCCAAATTCCCCGAAATGGTCGGGCAGGTGAGGTTTCTGCTGGACAGGCTGACTGCCAGCAAATCGTCATTGATCGAGTACAAGTGAGATGACCATGAACCTCCTGACACTCGCCAAGACCTTGCCAGCGGTGCATCCCGGCTATTCGCCGCGGGCACTGAAGAACCGGCTCAAGTTGACCTTGCTGATGGTCCGCCAGTGGCCGCAGCTCAGCACGTTCATGCAGCGCATGAGCACCGCGCTGGGCGATGACGGCTTCGCCGCGCTCGGTGACGATAGCGTCGGCATCCTGCAGTGGCCCTACATCAGCAAGGGCTGGGAAGCGCCGCAGCGGCTGGCGGTGGTGGCCTCGCACTACGAAGTGGTGGCCGGGCAGTTCCCGTCGCTGTTGCTGCTTGGGCGAGACGAACATCGCACCCTCGCCGACCTGTCGAGCTATTCCCCAGGCTGCACCCTGGTGCTGGACCGGCCGATCTGGTTCAAGCGCGAAGGGGAGCTGGTGCTCAACCTGTTCCAAGGCGACCTGCGGGTGGCCTCTCTGGCCTTCAGCCTGTGCCGGTTACAGGGCGAACTGTGCATGTTGATCGGCGCCGTGCAGGGCATCCACAAAGGCATCGACAGCGAGACCTCGCTGAACATCTACCGCGACCTGACCAAGGATTTCGAAGGCCTGCGCCCGCGCAGCCTGCTGATCGAAGCCATCAAGTGCGTCGCACGGCTGGTGGGCGCGCGGCAGATCCATGCCGTCAGCGATGCCTATCGGCACCATCGGCATGTTTATTTCGGTGCCGACACCGACCGCGAACTGGCCGCCAACTACGACGTCATCTGGCAGGAGCACGGCGCCGAAGCACTGGCGCGCGAAGGCTTTTTCACGCTTCCCATGGCCGCCACCGAGCGTTCGACGCAGGACATCGCGCCGAAGAAGCGCGCCATGTACCGGCGGCGCTATGCGCTGCTGGACGACCTGTTCGGCCAGCTCGAGGCCGCGCTGCCCGACCACGAGGTGGCGCAACAGCTCGGTGTGCACCGTCAGCGTCTGGGCAGCGCATTGGCGGCGCAGCAAACCAGCGTTGCCAGTGCCCCACCCAGCCTGCATGCCCGGCTGGCCGGCTTGCTTCGCCAGCTCACCACCGAGCCCCGGGCGGACCAGCGCTTCGTTGCCTATCTGCGCAAGGCCGGCCTGTATCCGACCTTGAAAAAAGCCTTCCGCGAACTGCTCAAGCAGGGGCCGGCGCTGCTGTGGAAGCCCGCCGACAGCAAGCGCAAGAGCCTGCCACTGGGTGACCCCAGCGTGCCGGCCAGCGAACTGTTCCCCCGTGAGCTGCTGCTGGTCTGCGAAGGCGCCCTGGCGCAACCGCCCAGCGGCCGGCCAGCCCTTATGCAGCATGCGCTGCAGGGCCTTGGCTACCAATGCCAGGTGCTTGACTGGCGCAACGGCGCAGCCTGTACCAACGCCTTGCAGACCGCTTCTGTGGTGGTCTTCCATCGCCTGCCCGCCACGGCCGAGATGCTGCAGCTCGTCGAGGAGGCCAAGCGGCTGAAAGTAAGCACCATCTGGGATGTCGATGCGCTGATCTTCGACCCTCAGGCCTACCGGCTGCACAACGACCTGAGCGCCTTCAACGAGGAAACCGTCAACCAGCTGCTGGCGGCGGTGGCCATGTTCCAGCAGGCGTTGCTGGCTTGTGATCGGGCCATCGCGGCAACGCCGTCGCTGGCCAAGGCCATGCTGGACATGGGCGCGGGCCACGTCACGCTGGTGGAGTGCGACAGCGAGGCCCATGCCGTCAACAGCGAACAGCTTGCCCAGCTGTTCCCGCAACTGCCACGTGACCGCACCCGGCGCGTGCTGTCGGCCAACATCTTCTTTGCCCCGCGCAGTTTCGGCGGCGCCACCGTGGTGGCGGAGCAGATGGCGCGCTTGATGGTGGCGACCACCACCTTCCAGCAGTTCATCTTCACCTCGTTGCCCGAAACCGACGCCGAGCCCTACAGCCTGTATCGCTACGAAGCCCACGGCGCCGCAGTGATCGGCATGGGCCTGCCTGACGAGCGCAGTGCCCGCGAAGACTTCGAAAACCCTGCCACCTTGCCGGTGTTCGACGCCGTGCTCAAACGCGTGGCTCCGGACCTTGTGCACATGCACTCCATTCAAGGGCTCGGTGCCTTGCTGGCCGACAGCTGCCGGCGCGCGGGCCTGCCATTCGTGGTGACCCTGCACGACTGCTGGTGGATCTGCGGCCGCCAGTTCATGATCGACAACCATGGCCAGTACTGCGGGCAAACCACCATCCGCGCCGAAGTGTGCGCCCGCTGCGTGGATGACCCGGCCCTCAACGTGTACCGCCAATCGTTGCTGGCCAACACGCTGAACCAGGCCAGCCTGCTGCTGGCACCCAGCCACTTCGCCCGCAACCTGTACATCGCCAATGGTTTCGATGCCGCGAAGATCCGCGTCAACCGCAATGGCATCCTGCCCCCGGCCGCCGATTACCAGCGCCATCCCGGCAAGGCCATCCGCTTCGGCTTCGTTGGCGGTAACGCGACCATCAAGGGGATCGACGTGATCACCCAAGCCTTTGCCGCGCTGCAGCGTTCGGACTATGAGCTCAAGGTGGTCGACAACCTGCTGCACTTGGGTTTCCGTTCGCTGAACCGCCACAGCATCAAGATTCCGGGCACGGTCAGCATCGTGCCGGGCTACACCCAGGCCAACATGGACGAATTCTTTGCCGGCATCGATGTGCTGCTGTTCCCCACCCAGTCCAAGGAAACCTTCGGGCTGGCGGTGCGCGAGGCCCTGGTGCGCGATGTATGGGTGATCAGCACCCACGCCGGTGGCACCGTGGAGGATATCGTCGACGGCGTGAACGGCACGCTGATCCCGCTCAGCGCCGACGAGAAGTACCTGCGCCAGGCCCTGAGCGACATTCTGCAAAACCCTGAGCGCTATCGGCAGCACCGCAACACTTTCAAGCAAGGCATCACCTTGTGCAGCGACCAGGCCCTGGAACTGCAAGCCATGTACGACGACGTGCTCAAGGCGAGCACGCCAACGGCCGGGTTGTGCCCGCAGCAGTGAGCGCACTGATCATCAATCACGCAGGTAGAGATCCGGATTTCCATGCGCATTGCCTACTTCATCAATCAATACCCGAAAGTCAGCCATAGCTTCATTCGCCGCGAAATCCTCGCCTTGGAGCGCCAGGGCGTGGTGATCCAGCGCATTGCCTTGCGTGGCTGGGACGGCGAATTGCAGGACGGCGAAGACCTGGCCGAGCGTGACAAGACCCAGTACGTGCTGCAGGGCGGCATCAAGGGCTTGCTCAAGCCGCTGTGGCAAGTGCTGCGCGCCGAGCCGAAGGGGTTCTGCTCGGCCCTGTGGCTGGCCCTGCGCGTGGGCCTGCGTGCCGACCGGCCGTTGCCCTACCACCTGGTGTACCTGGCCGAGGCCTGCTGCGTGGTGCAATGGCTGCAGGCATTCGGCGCCGAACATGTGCATGCGCACTTCGGCACCAACTCCACCGAAGTGGTGATGCTGGCCAACGCCTTGGGTGGGCCAGCCTTCAGCTTCACCGTGCACGGCCCGGAAGAGTTCGACAAACCGCAGTTTCTGCATGTGGGCGAAAAGGTGCGGCGTGCAGCCTTCGTCGCCTCGGTCAGCTCGTATGGCCGCAGCCAGCTGTATCGCTGGGTCGCCCATGAGCACTGGGCCAAGGTCAAGGTCGTGCATTGTGGCCTGGAGCCCGGTTTCCATCAGGTTGCGGCGGTGCCTGCACCGGCTGCCCCACGGCTGGTCTGCGTGGGCCGGCTGTGCGAGCAGAAGGGGCAGCTGTTGTTGTTGGAAGCCGCACGGCAGCTGGCCGGGCAAGGCATCGACTTCGAACTGGTGCTGGCCGGAGACGGCGAAATGCGCGAACAGATCGAAACGTTGATCGACCGCCATGGCCTGCAGGGTCAGGTGCGTATCACCGGTTGGATCAGCAGTGCGCAGGTGCGCGACGAAATCCTTGCCGCCCGTGCGCTGGTGCTGCCGAGCTTCGCCGAAGGGTTGCCAGTGGTGATCATGGAGGCGATGGCCTTGCGCAGGCCGGTACTGACCACCTACGTGGCGGGCATTCCCGAGCTGGTGCGCCCTGGCGAGAACGGTTGGCTGTTCCCGGCCGGGGCCGTGGACGAGCTTGCCGAAGCGATGGCCGACTGCCTGGCGCAGCCGGTCGAGGTGCTGCAACGCATGGGCGAGGCGGCGCGCCAGCGCGTACTGGAGCGCCATGATATCGACACCGAGGCGGCCAAACTGGCCCATCACTTCAAGGCATCGGCATGATCACACTTATCAGCTGGCTACTGGGCGCGTTGGCGGTGCTGATCCTGGTGCCGGTGACGGTGCTGTTCACCCAGGTATTGCTGGCCTGCCTGCCGGGGCGGCCTGAGCCAATCGCCAAGGCTCCGGCCGTGCGGCCACGGGTAGCGGTGCTGGTACCTGCGCACAACGAGGCGTCTGGCATCGTGGCGACGGTGCAGGGCATCCAGCGCCAGTTGCTGGAGGGGGACCGGTTGCTGGTGGTGGCCGACAACTGCAGCGACCAGACCGCCGCCCTGGCCCGTGGCGCGGGCGCGGAAGTGGTCGAGCGCCAGCATGGGCACTTGCGTGGCAAGGGCTATGCACTCGATTGCGGTGTTCGCCACCTGGCCGAGGCGCCACCGGAGGTGGTGGTGATCATCGATGCCGATTGCCAGGTAAGCCCAGGCTCCATCGAGCACCTGGCGCAGCGCTGTATCGAAGCGGCAGGACCGGTGCAGGGCCTGGATCTGATGTGTGCGCCACCGGGCGCCGGTTTGAAGATCTTGATCGCCGAGTTCGCCTGGCGCGTCAAGAACCTGGTGCGCCCGTTGGGTTCGGCGCGTGCGGGGTTGCCGTGCCAGTTGATGGGCACCGGCATGGCCATTGGCTGGCAGGATATTGCCGCAGCCAACCTGGCCACCGGGCACCTGGTCGAAGACCTGAAGCTGGGGCTGGATTTCTGCCGCGCAGGCAAGCCGCCGCTGTTCTGCCCGCAGGCGCAGGTGACCAGCCTGTTTCCAACCAGTCAGGAAGGCCTAAGCGGCCAGCGCACGCGTTGGGAGCACGGGCACCTGGGCGTGCTGCTGGCCGACGGGCCGAAACTGGTCGTCAGTGCCCTGGCCAAGGGCAACTGGCCTTTGCTGGCGATGAGCCTGGACCTGATGGTGCCACCCCTGGCGCTACTGACTCTGGCCCTGGTGGTGCTGTTCGTCGTGTCGTGGCTTGCGTGCCTGTTACTGGGTGTGTTGCTCCCAGCGGTGCTGGCGACGCTTGCACTGATGATGCTGGGCGTTGCTGTTCTGCTGGCCTGGAGCCGATTCTCCCGGGAGGTGATCCCATTCTCGGTGCTGATCTATGCGCCGCTTTACGTCCTGAAGAAAATCCCGCTGTACCTGGGTTTTCTGATCAAGCGCCAGGTCGAATGGGTGCGCTCCAAACGGGATGACGGCTGATGGCCAGTTCGGATTGGCAAGGCCGCTGGCAAGCGGTGACCGAACGCATGCGCCGGGTGGCAGACCCGGCGGACGAACAGCGGGTATTGCGTACCTTGAGCACGGTCGGGCAACCGATGGTGCTGGGTTTCGTCAATGCCCACGCCCTGAACCTGGTGGCACGGAACGCCGACTTCCACCAGTCACTGCTCGCTGCCGACCTGCTGTTGCGGGACGGTTCGGGCATGGCCATCCTGTTCCGCCGTCTGGCGCTGGACCCTGGCCTGAACATGAACGGCACCGACCTGATTCCCATGTTGCTGACGGCCTACCAGGGCAGGCGCGTGGCCTTGTGGGGCAGCCGGGAGCCTGCATTGAGCGCAGCCGCCAGGCGCTGCGAGGCCTCTTTCGGGGTCACGCCCGTGTCGTTGCACGATGGTTTTGCCGAGGTCGATACCTACCTTGCGTTGGCGCGCGCCTTGCAACCCGAGTTGATCATCCTGGGCATGGGCATGCCCAAGCAGGAGGCGGTCGCCGCCCGATTGGCAAGCATTGGTGTGCCGTGCCTGATCGTCTGCGGCGGGGCGATCATCGATTTTCTCGGCGGCAAGGTCACGCGGGCGCCGCGCTGGCTGCGCCGCCTCGGCGGCGAATGGATATTCCGACTCATGAAAGAGCCGAAACGTCTGTTCATGCGCTATGTTGTCGGTAACCCGATGTTTATTTGGCGTACCTTGAAGTTTTCGACCGGGCCTGGCAATCGCGTCAATGTTTCGTCGCGCCGAATCCGGCAGAAATCGGACCCTGAATGATTTGTCACGGCACGCTGGCCGGGTACTGCTACAGTGATATCAAGGTCGGATTTTCTGAATAATCATGGACCTATTCAGAAAGTTGTAAAAGTTTGGTGAATTTAATGTACTGATTGGTGAATAAGTATCTGCTGCGCTTAATTTGATGAGGCCTGAGAATGGTTTTCGAACCCAGAAGCAGTCGTTCCTTGCTCCAGCGAAGAAGCAGCGTCAGCAACGCCATTCAGGCGGGCCTCGACGGCATCGCCGTGACCGGCGTGGCGTGGTACCTGATCTACGACCAGATTGGTTACATCACCTCCGATTACGTGATCATGCTGCTGCTGTTGATTGGCGCATTGGCTGTGATCTACGACCATTACGCCATCTACCGCACCAATGTGGGCTTGTCGATCAAGGCCTTCAGGCTGTTCAAAGCCTGGTCGGCGACCTTCTGTTTCCTGGTCGTGCTGGCATTTCTCACCAAGCAGAGCGAAACCTACTCACGCCTGTTGGTGGGCCAGTTGTTCGTGTTCGGCTATGTGGTGCAGTTGTTTCTGCATTATGCCGTACGCGAAGTGCAAAAACGGTTCACCGCCCATGCGCGGCTGGATAACGCCTTGATCATTGGGGCGGGCGACCTGGCCAACTTTCTTTATCAGAAAATCAGTAACAACCCGTGGTTTGGCGAGCGGGTAGTGGGTTGCGTATTGATTGATGACGTGTACGACCAGGGCAAGGAAAGTGCTGACGGTAAACAGCGTCTTCCGATACTTGGGCACATAGACAAGTTGGATGAACTGGTCGCGCAACATTCCATTAGAACTGTGTACTTGGTGACACCGCTGGGCGGCTCCGAAGTGATCAACGACGTGTATTTGAAGTTGCTCGACAAGTGCATTGCGGTGAACTGGGTGCCGGATATCTTCTCGCTGCGATTGATCAACCACAGTGTGCGTGAAATTGCCGGTATCCCGGTGTTGACCTTGTCGGAGACACCGTTGACCGGCATGAGCCTGTTCCTCAAGAACCTTGAGGACCGTGTGCTCGCAGCGCTGATACTGCTGTGCGCTTCACCCGTGCTGTTGGCCGTTGCCCTGGCAATCAAGTTGGACAGCCCCGGGCCGGTGTTCTTCCGTCAGGAACGTACGGGCTGGACCGGTGAATCGTTCCGCATCTGGAAGTTCAGGAGCATGCATGTTCATCAGCCCGAGCAAGGGGTGGTGAAACAGGCGCAAAAGAACGACCCGCGATTGACGCGGGTAGGGGCATTCATCCGACGCACCAGCCTCGACGAACTGCCGCAACTGTTCAATGTGCTGACCGGCGAAATGTCCTTGGTGGGGCCGCGCCCGCATGCCTTGCAACATGACTCGCTGTATTCCCAGGACATCGTCGATTACTTCGCTCGCCACAACATCAAACCGGGCATGACCGGCCTGGCACAAGTGAGGGGCTTTCGCGGGGAAACCCGTGACATCGAGCAGATGATCCAGCGGGTCGACTCGGACATCGAGTACATCAACAACTGGTCGCTGTGGCTGGATTTCGTGATACTGGTGCGCACGCTCAATGCATTTACCGGAAAGCAGGCTTATTGATTGAGGCGGGCCGGCAAACCGGCTTTCAGGAGGGGCGTGTCAGGCTAATGGGTGCAATGCCCTGAACCCGCGCGCTTCTTCCACCAGCCAGTCATGCACGGCGCGTGCCCCCGGTTGGTTCAGGCCACCCGGTGGGTAATGCACCACATAGCGCTTGAAGTTGGCGATCGGTACACCAAACGGCACGATCAGCGCACCACGCTCCAGTTCGTCGTTGAGCAGGGTGCGCCGGGCAATGGCCACGCCGATGCCGGCGATGGCCGCCTCGATGGTCAGGTGGTTGCGGTTGAACGTATGTCCACGGCGCACATCCAGCCCGCCGGCGCCGATGCCTTCCAGGTAGAACTCCCATTCTGCGTATTCCGAGCTGCCACGCCAGGCGGTGATGTCATGCAGCAGCGGGTAGTGCGCCAGGTCCGCAGGGCCATGCAGAGGCGGTCGGCCGCGTAACAGGGCAGGCGAGCACACCGGAAAGATCTGCTCGTCCAGTAGCGGTGTCGAGAGCATGCCCGGGTAGCTGCCGTCGTTGAGATCGATTGCCAGGTCGAAGTCGCCCGGATGCAGGGCCTGGGCACTGTCTTCGGCCACCAGACGCAGCTCGATGTCCGGGTAGCGCTGCTGAAAGCGCGGCAAGCGTGGCGTCAGCCACTTGGCCAGGAACGAGGGGATCGAGCGCAGGCGCAAGGTGCCACGGATTTCGCCGGCATCCAGGCGCAGCAGTTCAGCTTCGATGCTGCCGTACGCTTCAGCTACCGTCTGTGCCAGGCGCTGGCCTTCGGCGCTCAGCTCCACCCCGCGAGCACGGCGCAGGAATACGCGATAGCCCAGACGCTCTTCGAGCTGGCGCATCTGCTGGCTGACCGCACCGGGGGTGATGTGCAGTTCTTCGGCGCAGCGGGTGAACGACAGGTGCCGCGCCGCACAGCTGAAAACGTGCAGCCAGACATACATCTGGCCATTGAGTTGCCGTCGCATCGTTTAGTACCGCTAAAGGCTTACTTAGAAAGTTTCGTTGGTCATCTGCAGATGAACGCGGCAGTATCGCCCAACTCAGCAATACCGTTCAATTTTTCCAGTGAGCCGTGTAGCGGCGCACGTGCGTCGGCACGGCCAGGCATTAGCATGGCTATCAGTGTTTTCGACCTTTTCAAGATTGGCATCGGCCCTTCGAGCTCCCATACCGTCGGCCCGATGCGTGCTGCAGCGACGTTCGCCCAGGCCTTGCGCGAGCGTGGCCTGCTGGCCCAGGTAAGCCGGGTCGAGGTACGCCTATACGGCTCGCTGTCGGCCACCGGCGTTGGCCACGCCACTGACCGCGCCTGCCTGCTCGGGTTGATGGGCCAATGGCCTGACCGCATCGACCCGGCGACCATCGAGCTACGCGTCGGCCGGGTGATGCAGGAGCAGTGCCTGATACTCGACGGCAGCCAGCCCGTGGCGTTCGAATACGCCCGCGACATGCTGCTGCTGGACGAAAGCCTGCCGTATCACCCCAATGCCATGACCCTTGTGGCCGAAGGCGGGCAGGGCGTGCTGTTGAGCCAGACCTACTACTCCGTAGGTGGTGGCTTCATCGTCGAACAGCAGGAAATCGATGCGCCGGCCACCGAGGAGGGCGCCGTCAACCTGCCCTACGAATTTTCCAGCGCTGCCCAGTTGCTGGCCTTGTGCAAAGCCCACGGGCTGAGCGTCAGCCAGTTGATGCTGGCCAACGAATGCGCCTGGCGCCCTGAAAGCGAGGTGCGCGAAGGCTTGCTGCGTATCTGGGCGGCCATGCGCGAGTGCGTCGACAACGGCCTGCGCCACGAAGGCATCCTGCCCGGCGGGCTCAACGTCAAACGCCGCGCCGCGCGCTTGCACCGGAGCCTGCAGGAAATCGGCAAGCCCAACGTGATCGGCTCGACCTTGAGCGCCATGGAGTGGGTGAACCTGTTTGCCCTGGCGGTCAACGAAGAAAATGCCGCGGGCGGGCGCATGGTCACCGCGCCGACCAATGGCGCTGCGGGCATCATCCCGGCGGTGCTGCACTACTACATGAAGTTCAACCCCGGCGCTTGTGACGACGATGTGGTGGCCTTCCTGCTCGCGGCAGCTTCGGTCGGCATCCTGTGCAAGAAGAACGCCTCGATTTCCGGTGCCGAGGTGGGTTGTCAGGGTGAGGTCGGTTCGGCCTGCTCGATGGCGGCCGCAGGCCTGGCCGAAGTGCTGGGGGCAACGCCCCCGCAGTTGGAGAACGCTGCCGAGATCGCTCTGGAACACAACCTGGGGCTGACCTGCGACCCGGTTGGTGGGCTGGTCCAGGTGCCATGCATCGAGCGCAACGCGATTGCTGCGGTCAAGGCGATCAATGCCGTGCAGATGGCCTTGCGTGGGGATGGCGAGCATTTCATCTCGCTCGATCGAGTGATCCGTACCCTGCGCGACACGGGGGCGGACATGCATGCCAATTACAAGGAGACCTCGCGGGGTGGGCTGGCGGTGGCGTTTGTCGAGTGCTAGGCGTGCTCCGCTACGGTTAAGACTTTTCCTGCGAGCAAGTGGGAGCAGGGTGAGACACGGCCGGCCGGGCCGGCGTTGAAATTGCTGAATGTCATTGTCAGCAAAGGCTTGCAAGCCATTCTTTAGGACTTAAAGTGGTTTCGAGTTCTCTGGTAAATTTTATTTGAGATCAATTGGTTAATTGATTTATTTGAAGTCAATCCTTGCTTAAGACCTTTGGTGGAGTTGAGATCGAGCGCCGCCCGCGCGGCGCATCGCGGATAAATCCGCTCCTACATTTGTTGCAACGTGCCATGGCCTGTCAGGCCATGGTTGTCCGCCTTTGGCGCCCGCCGAAAAATCGCGCCGGCTTGTAGGAGCGGATTTATCCGCGATGCGCCGCACGGGCGGCGCTCGATCTCACCTACACCCACGCCCGCAAGCCGAACTCACCAACAGCCGCGATTACCCCAACGCCTCCCGCAACCGATACCACAACATCCCCAGCGCCAGCAGCGGCGACCGCAACGCCTTGCCCCCCGGGAACGTCAGGTGCGGCACGGCGCTGAACACATCCAGCCCCTTGCTCTGCCCGAGCGCGATGCCTTCTGCAAGCAACTTGGCCGTCCAGTGGGTCACGTTCAGCCCATGCCCGGAATAGCCCTGGGCGTAGTAGACGTTGGGGTGCTGGTTCAACCTGCCCACCTGGGGGAAGCGGTTGGCGGTGATGCCGATCATGCCGCCCCACTGGTAGTCGATCTGCACCTCGGCCAGCTGTGGGAACACCTTGAGCACCTTCGGCCGCATGTACGCCGCAATGTCCTTCGGGTCGCGCCCCGAGTAGTGGCAGGCACCACCGAACAGCAAGCGGCGGTCGGCGGTCAGGCGGTAGTAGTCCAGGCCGACCTTCTGGTCGCACAGCGCCATGTTCTGCGGGATGAGCGTGCTGGCCAGTGCTTCGGGCAGGGGCTCGGTCGCCACCACGTAGCTGCCGGCCGGCAGCACCTTGCCGCTCAGGCGGGGTTCCAGTTCATCCAGGTGCGCATTGCAGCCGAGTACCAGGTTCTTTGCACGCACCTTGCCGCGGGCGGTGTGCAGCGTCACCGTGGGGCCGTGTTCGATGCGCAGCACTGGGCTCTGCTCGAAAATGCGTACCCCCAGCCCATGCGCCGCACGTGCCTCGCCCTGCACCAGGTCGAGCGGGTGCAGATGGCCCGAGCCCATGTCCACCAGGCCGCCGGCATACTGGTTGCTGGCAACCACTTCGTGCATGCGCGCCGCTGGCACCAGGCGTGTCTCGTGTGGGTAGCCCAGGGCGGCGAGGTCGTCCTGTTCCTGCTGGAAGGCGGCGAACTGGGCGGGTGTGTTGGCCAGTTCGCAGAAGCCCCAGCGCAGGTCGCAATCGATGCCGTAGCGCTCGATGCGGCTGGCCACCAGGGCCACAGAGTCGATGCCGGCGTGCTTGAGGTAATGCACGCCGTCCTGGCCGACGTAGCGGGCAAAGCCGCTGACGTCATGGCCGATGCCACGAATCAACTGGCCGCCGTTGCGCCCGCTGGCGCCCCAGCCGATGCGCCGGCCTTCCAGCAGGACCACCGACAGGCCTTGCTCGGCCAGTTCCAGGGCGGTGTTGACGCCCGTCAGGCCGCCGCCGACCACGCACACGTCGGCCGTCAGTTCGCCGTCGAGGCTGGGGTAGGGCGCCGTGTTGCGCGCTGTTGCGGCGTAGTACGACGCTGTGTGTTGGGTATCGAAAGGCATGGCGCGTTCTCGGCTCAGCGGTTGGACTTGATCTTGCTCCAGGAGCGGGTCATGACACGCATGATCTTCGGGCTCGGGGTGCTGGAAATGTACAGCTTGTCCAGCACTGCCTGGGGTGGGTAGATCTCGGGGTTGTCGACCAGCGACGGGTCCATGTATGCCTTGGCGTCGGGGTTGGCGTTGGCATAGCCAACGGTGGCGCTGACCTTGGCGATGACTTCTGGCTGCAGCAGATAGTTGATGAAGGCCAGCGCCTGTTCAGGGTTTTGCGCATCCTTGGGAATGGCTAGCAGGTCGAACCACAGGTTGCTGCCTTCCTTGGGAATGCTGTAGGCAATCTTCACGCCGTTCTTGGCTTCGATCGCGCGGTTGGCGGCCTGGAATACGTCGCCGGAGTAGCCGAAGGCCACGCAGATATCACCGTTGGCCAGATCGGACACGTACTTGGATGAGTGGAAGTAGGTGATGTACGGGCGCAGTTCGAGCAGGCGCGCCTCGGCCTTGGCGTAGTCGCCGGCCTTCTCGCTGCGTGGGTCCATGCCCATGTAGTTGAGCACGGCCGGGAACAGTTCGTCGGGCGAGTCCATGAAGGCCACGCCACATTGCTTGAGCTTCTTCAGGTTCTCGGGCTCGAACAGCACCGCCCAGGAATCGATATGGTCGACGCCCAGTGCGGCCTTGACCTTGTCGACGTTGTAGCCGATGCCGTTGGTGCCCCACAGGTAGGGGACGGCGTACTGGTTGCCGGGGTCATTCTGCTCAAGCTGTTGCAGCAGTTTCGGGTCCAGGTGCTTCCAGTTCGGCAGCTTGCTGCGGTCCAGCGGCAGGAACGCGCCGGCCTGGGCCTGGCGGGCCAGGAAATGGTTGGAGGGCACCACCACGTCGTAGCCGGTACGGCCGGCGAGCAGCTTGCCTTCCAGGGTTTCGTTGGAATCGAACACGTCATAGACCACCTTGATCCCACTGCTGGCCTGGAAGTCGGCCAGCGTCGTGTCGCCGATGTAGTCGGTCCAGTTGTATACGCTGACCGTGGGCTGGGCCTGGGCGGCCGCGCCGAACAGCAGGGTGAATGCAGCAGGAATCAGGGTTTGCAGATGACGCATGTCGACACCTCGTTGGTCTTGTTCTTTGAATTCGGTGTGTGGGGCTGCTGCACAAGCCAGCTTCCACAGGTACAGCACTTGCCTGAGCGCTACATCAAGCCTGTGGGAGCCGGCTTGCCGGCGATTGGGGCGCAACGCGCCCCCTTGGGTCAGACGCTGAGCAGCAGGAACTCACGCTCCCAGGAACTGATCACGCGCTTGAAGTTTTCATGCTCGGCGCGCTTGACCGCTACATAGCCCTGGACGAACTGCTTGCCCAGGTACTGCTGCACGGTTTCGCAGTCTTCCATGTGCTGCAGGGCGTCCTCGATGGTGATCGGCAGACGCAGGTTGCGGCGCTCATAGGCACGCCCTTGCACCGGCGCACTCGGGTCGACCTTCTCGATCATGCCCAGGTAGCCGCACAGCAGACTGGCGGCGATCGCCAGGTAAGGGTTGGCGTCGGCGCCCGGCAGGCGGTTCTCCACCCGCATCGCCTCGGGGCTGGAGGTAGGCACGCGCAGCCCGGCGGTGCGGTTTTCTTCACCCCACTCGACGTTGACCGGCGCGGAGGTGTCGGGCAGGAAGCGGCGGAACGAGTTGACGTTCGGCGCGAACATCGGCAGCAGCTTGGGGATGTACTTCTGCAGGCCGCCGATGTGGTGCAGGAACAGCTCGCTCATGCTGCCATCTTCGTTGGCGAACACCGGCTTGCCGGTGGCGATGTCGACCACGCTCTGGTGCAGGTGCATGGCACTGCCCGGTTCGTCGGTGATCGGCTTGGCCATGAAGGTGGCGGCCACATTGTGCTTGAGCGCGGCTTCACGCATGGTGCGCTTGAACACGGTGATCTGGTCAGCCAGGTCGAGCGCGTCGCCGTGGCGGAAGTTGATCTCCATCTGCGCCGGGCCGTCTTCGTGGATCAGGGTGTCCAGGTCCAGGCCTTGCAGTTCGCACCAGTCGTAGACGTCTTCGAACAGCGGGTCGAATTCGTTGGCCGCATCGATGGAGAACGACTGGCGCCCGCTTTCGGCCCGGCCGGAACGGCCCAGTGGCACTTGCAGGGGCAGGTCCGGGTCTTCGCAGCGCTGGGTCAGGTAGAACTCCATCTCCGGCGCGACGATTGGCTGCCAGCCTTTGTCGGCGTACAGCTTGAGGACTTTCTTCAACACGTTGCGCGGCGACAGTTCGATCGGGTTGCCGTGCTTGTCGAAGGTGTCATGGATGACGATGGCGGTCGGCTCGATCGCCCATGGAATCTGGTAAACCGCCGTCGGGTCAGGGCGGCAGACCATGTCGATGTCGGCGGCATCGAGCAGGCTGTAATAGATGTCATCGTCGACATAGTCGCCGGTGACAGTCTGCAGCAGCACGCTTTCTGGCAGGCGCATACCGCGCTCGTGGAGGAATTTGGCGGTCGGCGCGATCTTGCCGCGGGCGATGCCGGTCAGGTCGCTGATCACGCATTCGACTTCGGTGATGCGGTGCTCTTTCAGCCAGGTGGACAGCTGATCGAAGGGGGCGTTCATACAGACCTCTTGGTTGGGTTTTTGTGGCACTTGCGTGAAGGAGCCTTCCCACACGGCGTGCTGGCGACTATCTTGGTCGCAGCCCCCACGGGCGATCTATCCACTTTATTCGGCAATGAATGCACCAAAAGAGTGCAAATAGGACCAAGCGTGAACACGCCCAATGCCTTGCAAGTTCAGGCTTTCAACACCTGCGATGTGACCGAGCTGGTGCACGCCACCCCCGGTTGGCAGCAGCAGTACCGGCAGATGTCGCCGGGCCATTTCAGCGGCCAGCTGCGCTGCCTGGGGCTCGATGGCGTTGAGGTGTACGAAGAGCGGTTGAACACCCGCGTAGAGCAATTTTTTCGTGCCCCGAGTGGCGCCTTGGCGTTCTGCTTCGACCGCAGCGAAAACAGCCTGTACCTGCTCAACGAACAAAGCCGCAATATCTGGATCACGCCGGAGAACTACCAGGAAGTGGCGGTGGTGTTCGACCAAGCCTTTCTGGCCCGCCACGGCCTCGACCCGCAGCGTCTCGAAGGGTTGTTCATGGTGCCGTTGGGCAGTGGCCAGAACGCCTTGTTCGGCAGTTGGCTCAGTGCCACGTTGACGCGTCTGGGCGAGGCGGGTTGCCCGCTCGAAGGCCAGGCACTGGCCGAGCAACTGCTGGAAGACTGCCTGTTCATCCTCGACAACGCCTGCCAGCGCCTGCAGGGCGGAGCCCTGGGGCGGCGAGGGGTGGAGCGGGGGATCATGCAGCGGGTGAGCGAATGGGCAGCGGACTGCCCGGAAGAAACCCTCAACCTGGTGGAGCTGGCGGCCGTTGCAGGGGTTTCCCTGCGCCAGCTGCAGGACGCCTTCAAGGCCTTTACCGGCATGCCCCCGGCGCAATGGTTGCGATTGCGCCGGCTCAACGGTGCGCGGCGCGACCTTCTGCGCGGCGGCCAGATGACCGTCGCGGAGGTCGCCATGCGTTGGTCGTTCTGGCATTTGGGAAGGTTTTCAGAGAGTTACAGGCAATTGTTCAAGGAATTACCGAGCGAGACCCTCAAGCGCAGCCGGGCCTGAAACCTGCTATCTTGCCCGGCAGTTATCACCCGAGGTTTCGATGTTCTACCTGCCTTTGCCCAGCGACCAGGCCGACCGCCTCGCCAGCGAGCCCACCGACTTCTTCCACACCGCCAGCCTGTTCGAGGCAGCCGCGGTGCTGTTCGTGCAGAACCTGCCACGGCAACCTGCCAGCGTCTCGGCCGATGCCCAGGAGCGGCGCTTTGCCGAGATCGTGCGCATCGCCAATGAAGTCGAAACGGCGGCCCCGGGCCATTTCCAGGGCCAGGTGGCGCAGCATTTCGACCGCGAAGCCTTCGCCATGGGCCTCGGCATGCTGGGCGAGAATGGCGTCGGCCTGGTTTCGCCGGAAGTCGAGTTCCCGCGCGAAGACTTCCAGGATGCCGAGGGCCAGTGGAACTTCCAGTTCGCCGACAGCTATCGTCAGCGCGTGACCCCGCTGCACCCGGTATACCTGCCATCCCTGCCCAGCGACCTGCTGCTCAGCGACCAGCAGAACCGGCTGCTGCGCGAGTTCCTTTCTGGGGTTGACGAGTCGGTGGCGGTGCAGGGTTTTGCCGGCACCGGCAAGACGTTCCTGATCCAGCAGTTCGCCCGCTTGCTCGACCCGCCGCGCACTTTGCTGCTGGCCCTCACCGAAGGCCAGTTGCGGGCGTTGCAGGCGCGGGTCAAGGATGCGGCGGCCTATACGGCCATGACTTTCGGCCAGTTGGCTGACGAAATCCTCAACCGAGACCTCACCAGCAACGGCTGGCGCCTGCGCGACCCGTACCGCACCAAGCTGTCATGGCGCCCGCAGGAAGCGCAGGTGGTGAAATGGCTGGCCATTCCCGACATCGGCCCCCTGGCCGCGCGCGATGTAGTAGCCCTGTGCATCAAGGCCGTGCGCAGTTTCTGCCGCAGCGGCGATAGCCAGCTTCAGTTGCACCACCTGCCCTGGGCCGGCCCGGGCACCACGCCGCTGGATCAGGAGGTGCTGCTGGAAAAGGCCAGGCTGTACTGGCAGGAGCTGGTTCGCCCCTCGGCCCGCGAAATCCAGCTGCCGGTGCGCGATTACCACCGGGTCAAGCTGTTGTCGCTGACCGCCGAGGTGATCGACAGCCGCTATACCCACGTCATCGTCGACGAAGCCCATGAGCTGTCTGCGCCGATGCTTGCCGTGCTCGACCGCAGCCCGCAATCGGTCATCGCCCTGGGCGACGAGCTGCAGAACCTCAACGGCCTGAGCCCGCACCACGGCGGCTTCATCCGTCAGCGCTACATCGACCACTCGCTGCGCGCCGGCCCGGCCATGGATGGTGTGCTCAACCCGTTGATCCAGGCGCACCCGGCGGCCATCCAGGCCGCCTTCAGCGGCAGTGCCGAGCATTACACGCGGGTGAGTTTCTTCGATGCGGTGACGGTGCCCGATAAGCCGACGGCGCTGATCGTCGACGACGAGTGGGGGCTGTTCGGCTGGTTCCAGCGCCTGACGCACCAAGGCGTGCCCTTCGTACTGCTGAAAAGTGCGCGCAAGGACTTCGAGCTGTTCGTCGAGGACTGCATCGAGCTGTACCGCTACGGCACCCGGCCGCGTCACCCGATGCTGTTTCGCTACCCTAGCTGGCAGGCGCTGGAGCAGGACAAGGGCGATGACAAGGCGTTTGTCGCGGTGGCCAACATGCTGCGCAAGGGCTACACCCCCGAGCATTTTGCCAAGGCCAAGAGCCGCTATCGCTGGGACAAAGCGCCGAAGCTGTTCCTGGGGCGTGTTCGCGATGTGAAGAACATGGAGTTCGCCCGGGTGATGGTGTCGCCGGAGTTGATGGTTGCGCCGGCAACGGCGGGCAATCGCAATGAACGGGCGCGGATGCTGGCGGGGTTGTATACCGCTTGCTCGCGAGCGCGGCATGAGTTGATCGTGCCGGGGGGGATGCTGGACTGGGTCAAGGACCAGGTTCGGGATTGAGCAGAAAAGGGGCCGCTGTGCGGCCCTTTCGCCGGTAAGCCGGCCCCCACCCGTACAGCGCTGCTTCTGCAGGCTGCGCAGATCCGGTGGGAGCCGGCTTGCCGGCGATGGGCTGCAAGGCAGCCCAAATTACAACTCAGTTACGATCCAGCCACACTGTCTGGGCATTGGTGAACTCACGCACACCAAAGTGCGACAGCTCGCGCCCGAAGCCGCTCTTCTTCACACCACCAAACGCCACGCGGGGGTCGGAAGCGCAGTAGCCGTTGATGAACACGCCACCGGTGTCCAGCGCCGCTGTCATGCGCTCTGCCAGGGCATAGTCGGCGGTGTAGATGGTCGATGCCAGGCCGAACTCGCTGTCGTTGGCCAGTTCCACGGCGTGGTCGGCATCATGGGCAGTGATGATCGCCGCCACCGGCCCGAACAGCTCCTGCTTGAACGCGGTCATCTCCGGGGTCACGTTGGCGAACACGGTCGGTGCGTAGAAGTTGCCCACGCCCTCGACCTTGTTGCCGCCCAGCAGCAGGGTAGCGCCTTCGGCGAGGGTCGCCTGGACCTGGCCATCGAGCTCGTCACGCAGGTCGTAGCGGGCCATCGGGCCGATGTAGGTGTCGTCTTCCAGCGGGTTGCCGACTTTCAGTTGGCGAGTCGCTTCGACGAACTTCTGCGTAAAGGCTTCGACGATGCTTTCCTCGACGATCAGGCGCTTGGCCGCAGCGCAGACCTGTCCGGTGTTCTGGTAACGGCCAATGACCGCAGCCTTGACTGCGGCATCGAGGTCGGCATCCGCCAGTACGATGAACGGGTCGGAACCGCCCAACTCCAGCACGCACTTCTTCAGCGCGGCACCAGCCTGTGCGCCGATGGCCATGCCGGCGCGCACGCTGCCGGTCAAGGTCACGGCGGCGATGCGCGGGTCGTTGATGGCGCGGGTGACGCCTTCAGGGGTCACATTGAGCACTTCGAACACGCCTTGTGGCACGCCGGCGTCCTTGAACAGTTCACCCAGCAGGTAGGCACTGCCCATCACGTTCGGGGCGTGCTTGAGCACGTAGGTGTTGCCGGCCAGGATCGCCGGTACCGCACCGCGCAGCACCTGCCAGACCGGGAAGTTCCACGGCATCACCGCCAGGATCGGGCCCAGCGGGCGGTATTCGATACGGGCCTTCTCCACCTGGGTCGGCTCGGGGGCGAGCATGGCCGGGCCGTGCTCGGCGTACCAGCGGCACAGGCCTACGCACTTGCTCACTTCGCCGCGTGCCTGGCTGACCGGCTTGCCGATTTCGTGGCTGATCATCTGCGCGAAGGCCTCGGCCTTGGCTTCCAGTGCGCTGGCCAGGGCGAGCAGGTATTCGCTGCGCTGACCCAGCGACACCTGGCGCCACTGGCGGTAGCCGAGCTTGGCACGTTGCAATGCGGCTTCCAGTGCGGCATCGGTGTCGAAGGGGTAGCTACCGATCTGTTCGCCGCTGAAGGGGTCGACGGAGATGGCGTGGGTCAGGCTGCTGATCGCGCTCATGGCGGGGGTACTCGTTGTTGTTAATCCGTGAGGCCAGACTAGTGGGCTATGGCTTTAATGAAAACTGAATAATAATGAGCGAAACATTCACGTTTGGAGAATGATCGTGGACCTGGTGCAACTGGAGATCTTCAAGGCCGTGGCAGAGCAAGGCAGCATCAGCGCCGCCGCCCAGCACATCCATCGGGTGCCGTCGAACCTCACCACCCGTATCAAGCAGTTGGAAGAAGACCTGGGCGTCGAGCTGTTCATTCGTGAAAAGAGCCGCCTGCGCCTGTCGCCGGCTGGCTGGAATTTCCTCGAGTACACCCGGCGTATTCTCGACCTGGTGCATGAAGCACGGCTGACCGTGGCCGGCGAAGACCCGCAGGGCACTTTCGCCCTGGGATCGCTGGAAAGCACGGCGGCGGTGCGCATCCCGGCGCTGCTGGCGGCGTACAACCAGCGCTTTCCCAAGGTCGACCTCGACCTCTCCACCGGCCCATCGGGCACCATGCTCGAAGGTGTGTTGTCCGGGCGCCTGGTGGCGGCGTTCGTCGATGGGCCGGTGCTGCATCCGACGCTCGAAGGCATGCCGGTGTTCGAGGAGGAGATGGTGATCATCTCGCCGCTCAACCACGCGCCGGTGCGGCGCGCCCAGGACGTCAACGGCGCGAGCATCTACGCCTTTCGCGCCAACTGCTCATATCGCCATCACTTCGAGAACTGGTTCGTCCAGGACCAGGCCGTGCCGGGCAAGATCCACGAGATGGAGTCGTACCACGGCATGCTCGCCTGCGTCAGTGCCGGGGCAGGCCTGGCCATGTTGCCGCGCAGCATGCTCGACAACATGCCCGGCTGCAGCACGGTCAGCGCCTGGCCGATGTCGGAGGATTTTCGCTACCTCAAGACCTGGCTGGTGTGGCGGCGCGGCACCGTGTCACGCAGCCTGAGCATGTTCGTGAAATTGCTCGAGGAGCGGCGCACGGCATGAACCTGCCCTTGGGGCAGGTATCCAATGTCAGGTAAGCCATCTCCACAAGGAGGAGCTGACCATGCGTAATCATCACTATGCCCTGGGTGCTGCGCTGTTATTGACCTTGGCACTGCCCTGGACCCTCGCCGCCGCCGCGGACCTGAATGCCCCCATCAACATGCAAGCCGTGCAACTGCAGCCGCAGGAGCAGAACGGCATCCGCTACCTGGAAGGTGGTATCGGCCAGGACGAAGCCAATGCCCTGCGCAAGACCCCAGGCTACGACCTGCACGTAGAGCTCTCTGCAGGGCCCAGCGGCCAGTTCCAGAGTGGCGCCGCGGTGGAGATCCAGAATGCACAAGGCAAGTCGCTGCTGAGCGTGCAGGACGTCGGGCCTCTGCTTTACGTACAACTGCCGCCGGGCCAGTACAAGGTGGTGGGGCAGGCTGAAGGCACCACGGTGCAGCAGCAGGTGACGGTGAATGGCAAGGCGCCTGCCACGGTAAGTCTGAACTGGCGTTGATCAGGTAAAGACGCTAAGGAGTACATCTGTACTCCAGTGGCGGAGGAGCACATTGCCATGAGCCTGGACGTTCAATTGCACCACCTGCAAGCGCAGGGCTATGTGCTGCTCCCCAACGTGCTGAGCCCATTGCAGATCGCCTTGCTGCGCTGCGCCATCGATGACTTGCAACCCATCCACTGGGATTATCAAGGCCTGCTGGAGCACTACAAATGCGTGTTCAATCGCGACCCGCTCTGGCTGCCGTTTCTCGACCTGCCACCGCTGATCGCCCTGGCCGAGGCCGTGCTGGGCAGCGATTGCCATGTGATCGGCCAGACCGCCTGGCGCAGCCACCCCGGCTACCCGGGCATGGGTGTGCACCTGGACCATCTGCCCCTGCAACTGCCGACGTGGCTGCGCGAACGTGGCGACTTCTGCCAGCCGGTGCAGATTCTTACCGCGCAAATCTACTTGTGTGACATCGACCCGAGCATTGGCCCGACCTGCATCGTGCCTGGCAGCCACCGTGCGGGCAGGCCGCCGCAAGCGGGTGAGCAGCAGTGGCAGGGGCGTGAGGCGCAGATGCTGCTGTGCAGGGCGGGTGATGCGCTGGTGTTTCGCAGCGATGTCTGGCACAGCGCCGGTGCCAACTGCAGCAACGCCTGTGAGCGCGACATGCTGCAGGTGCATTACGGGCGGCGCATGGTGGCGCAGAAGTTCTCGCCTTACTTGAGTTGGCAGTTCAACCCGCAGGTGCTGGCGGCCGCCACGGCCAGGCAGAGGCGCTTGCTGGGTGAGCACATTGAGGCCGAATACGATTGAGCCAGAGCGCTGCAAGAGAAATTAGCCATTAGTGGCAATTCACTTTCAACTTTCTGATTATCTGGACAATAATCAGAAAAGTATTACGTCGTGTGACCGTTTGGATGCATCGGTCACGAAAAAATCGAGGGGCCCGAGCCCCCGCTTGCCCGTGTTGACCATCAGGAGAAGTCATCGATGAAAACCCGTCTAGCCGCTTCGCTGGCCGTAGCCGTATTTGCGCTCGCCGGGGCCGACCTGGCCCAGGCCGCGCAGGTGTCCGGGGCCGTTGGGGCCACCAGCCAAGGCGACATGACCTACCGTATCGGCATGTCGTTCGACTGGGACAAGAAATGGATGGAAAGCAGCACCGGCTTCGTGTCCGGCTACTGGGATGCGGCCTATACCTATTGGGAAGGTGGTGACGCCAGCGGCGCCCACTCACTGTCGTTCAGCCCAGTGTTCACCTACGAGTTCAGCGGTTTCACCTATACCCCGTACATCGAGGCGGGTATCGGCCTTGCGGCGTTCTCCAAGACCGACGTGGGCGACCAGCGCCTGGGCTCTTCGGTCAACTTCGAAGACCGTATCGGTTTCGGCCTGAAGCTGCCGGGTGAGCAGAAGATCGGCATCCGTGCCATGCACTACTCCAACGCCGGCCTCAAGCAGCCGAACGACGGCATCGAGTCGTACTCGCTGTTCTACAGCAAGGGCTTCTGACCTGCACGGGGCCGCATTGCGGCCCCAGCCTTGCGCTTTTCAGCGCGCCGCCTTTATCGCCAGCACATTGCACAGCGGATGCTCCAGCACATGGGCGGTGGTGCCACCCAGGAAGGTCTGCATCGCATCATGCCGATGGCTGCCCATCACGATCACATCCACACGGCTATGGCTGACGAACTGAGCGATGGCTCGTATCGGCGCACCTTCCAGAAAATGCCGGCGCTCGAGCGGGATCTGGTGATGATCCCCAAGCCGGTTGAACGCCGTACGCTGTGCCGTGCGCACGCTGCCCTCGAAGCCGGGCATGGTCACCGTACCCGCGCCGAAGTCGGCAATATGCGTTTTGGATGCATCGCACACATGCAGCAAATGCAGTTCGGCGTTGCACTGCAGGGCCAGGGCATGGGCGACATGGATAACCTGTTCGTCCAGGTGTTCGCCGGCGCCATGGCAGTTGAGGTCGACCGCTGCGGCGATCTGCCGAGGTAGCGGCAGGCGAATGTCGCTGACCAGGTGCACGGCCACCGGGCTGTCCTTGAGCAGTTGCCAGTCCAGCGGTGTGACCAGCAGGCGCTTGAGCACCGGCTCATGCTGCACATCCTTGACCAACAGGTCGCAACCCACCTGTTCCATGCGTTCGAGCACGCTGCCCAAGGCGTCGCGGGTGAGCAGCAGCTCGGTAGACACATCGAGCCCGGCATTGCCCAGCTGCTCGGTCTGGTCGGCCAGCCACTGGCGGTTGTCCGCAAGCAGCCGTTCGCGCTCACGACCGTCGCTCATCAAGCCAAAAGTGTCGACATCGTCGACGAAGACGTTGAGATCCAGCAGTGCACCGTTGGATTCCGCCAACGCCGCCGCGCGTTGCAGTGCCGGCGTGTGGCGCATCTGCGGGCCGAGCATGACGAACAAACGCTTGAACTGGCTCATCGCACACCTCCTCGTGTGGGCAGCCCCCCGGTTCATGCCGCGTCTGTACAGTCTAGACCTCGCAGGCGCCTGTGTTTGCCAGGGTTGTCGGGTATGATGCGTGCCCCAACCCTACCGAGGCCCGCCCCATGTCCCTGAATGCCGAACAGATCGCCGAATACCGCGCCTTCGCCGAGCAATTGGCCGATGCCGCTGCGGCGGCTATCCAGCCGTACTTTCGCGCCAGCCTGGACGTCGAGGACAAGGGCGGGCGCCTGTACGACCCGGTGACCGTCGCCGACAAGGCTGCCGAAGATGCCATGCGTGCGTTGATCCAGGTGCGCTACCCCGAGCACGGCATCCTCGGCGAAGAGCAGGGCGTGGCGGTGGGCAGCAGCCCGTTGACCTGGGTGCTCGACCCCATCGACGGCACCCGTGCCTTCATCACCGGCCTGCCGCTGTGGGGCACGCTGATTGCCTTGAACGACGGCACACAGCCGGTGCTGGGCGTGATGAACCAGCCCTTTACCGGCGAGCGCTTCGTCGGTACGCCCGAGGGCGCCTGGCGCAGTGGCACGCCACTGAAGACCCGGGCCTGTGCGAGCCTGGCGTCGGCCACCTTGATGTGCACCACACCCGACATGTTCGACACCGCCGAACGCAAGGCGGCCTTCGAGAACGTTGCCGGCCAGGCGCGGCTGATGCGCTATGGCGGCGACTGCTACGCCTACTGCATGCTGGCGTCAGGCTTCGTCGATGTGATCGTCGAGGCGAGCCTGCAGCCGTATGACGTGCAGGCGCTGATGCCAATCATCGAAGGGGCGGGCGGGGTGATGACGGCCTGGGATGGCAGCTCGGCGCAGAACGGCGGCTGCGTGGTGGCCTGTGGTGACCCGGTGCTGCATGCGCAGGTGGTACAGATGTTGCGTCACGCCATGTAGTTGCAGGGCCCTCATCGCCGGCAAGCCGGCGCCCACCGGAACGTCAGTATTTTATCCTGTGGGAGCCGGCTTGCCGGCGATGAGGCCATTACAGGCTAACATCGCACTTTTTCTGTTTTCCGGGCTCTATGCTTGGCCAGGCCGCGCCAATCCCCAGCGCGGCCGCCGATCGTGTTCCGGTGCCGATGGTTGCAAGCAAACACCACTACGTCCCCCGCCTGCTGTTGGCAGGCGCCCTGATCTGCCTGGGCGCCTGTACCCAGCAACAAGGCCATGACATCGTCAGCCAGTTCGGCAACGGCAAGCCCAGCGAGCTGTTCCAGACCAGCGTCGACCGCCTGGCCACGCTGTCGATGCGCGACAACCTGCAGAGCCTGTACCTGCTGATGAACAAGCTGTACCTGCGCAACCCCAACCAGCTGACACTCTCCGGCTACCTCGATGCAGCCACTGCCGAACGGCAGATACGCATCGCCATCGAGCAGCGCCAGCCGTTGCCCCAGCTTGGCAATCGCCGCGACCTGGAGGCTTTGAGCTATGCCCTGAGCCCTGCGTTTCGTGGTGACCGGGTCGGGGCCTTCATCTATGCCATCGGCAGCATGCTGGTGACCGCCCACGGTGGGCGCACCGAGTTCTACATGACCGATACGATCGACCCGCTGTTCATCAACAACGCCGCACGCAACATCGAGAAAGCGACCTGGATGCTGAGCCAGCGCCAGGATGCCAATGGCGTGCTGCTGTTGTTCTCCAACGAGATTTCCGAGGAGGGCAGCAACCTCAGCTTCGCGGTGGAGTTCGGCAAGATCGTCGCTCGCCTGGACCTGCTGGCCGAGTTGCTGGATGAGCGCTACCGGCGCATCGGGCTCAATTACGCGCAGAGTTTGCTGTTGATGAACTTCTTGCCGGTGCAATGACCGATAATCGCCCCGCGTTATCGCCGCGGTGTCCGTTATCCGCCCAGCCAATCCGCGGGTCACATTGCCCAACCCCTGCCTTTTGCTTAGTGTATCGTTCAGCCACCGGCGGTCAGCTGCCCCTGAATCCTGACCCCGGCCCGATACAATGACCGTGACCGACCGCGACCACAGGCCCCCAGGCCCGTAGGAAGCGGCGACCAGAACAATAACGTTGCCGAGTGCCTTGCCTATGGAAAGCCGCCTGCTGAGCGAGCGCAGTAGCGTGTTCCGTCACGCCGACCCCTATGCCGTGTCCGACTACGTCAACCGGCACGTGGGCCAGCATTGCATCGGCCTGTCACGCACCACCCATCCCCAGGCCAGCCTCAGCCATCGCAAATTCGCCGACCTCGACCTATGCCGCATCAGCTACGGCGGCAGCGTGCGGGTCACTTCACCGGCGTTGGAAACCATCTACCACCTGCAGGTATTGCTCAACGGCAACTGCCTGTGGCGCGGCCCTCAGCGCGAGCATCACCTGATACCGGGCGAGCTGTTGCTGATCAACCCGGACGACCCGGTCGACCTGACCTACTCGGACGACTGCGAGAAGTTCATCCTCAAAGTGCCGACCCGTCTGCTCGATTCGATCTGCGACGAGCAACGCTGGCAGCGCCCGGAGGGCGGCGTGCGCTTTCTACGCAACCATTATCGGCTGGACGAGCTGGAGGGCTTCGTCAACCTGCTGGCGATGGTCTGCCACGAGGCTGAGGTCAGCGAATCGCTGCCGCGAGTGCAGGGGCATTACAGCGAGATCGTGGCCAGCAAGCTGCTGACCCTGATGAGCACTAACATCCGCCGCGAGCGCCTGGGCAGCCCGGGGGCGAGCCTGGAGCGGATTCTCGACTACATCGAGCGCAACCTGAAGCTTGAGCTGGCGGCCGAGACGCTGGCGGAGCAGGCGTGCATGAGTGTGCGGTCGTTGTATGCGCTGTTCGACCGGCAGTTGGGCACCACGCCCAAGCAGTACGTGCGCCAGCGCAAGCTCGAGCGCGTGCATGCGTGCCTGAGCGATGGCAGCTGCACGGTGCGAAGTGTGACCGAGTTGGCCATGGATTATGGTTTTCTGCACTTGGGGCGGTTTTCCGAAGTCTACCGGCAGCGGTTTGGCGAGCTGCCTTCGCAGACCTTCAAACTGCGGCGTTGATCACTGGCCCCATCGCCGGCAAGCCGGCTCCCACAGGTTTGAGTTCACCGCCTGACCTGTGGGAGCCGGCTTGCCGGCGATGGGGCCGTCAGCATCAAAGCGGATAGTGCTTCAACTCCCGCGCAATCAGCATCCGCTGTATCTCGCTCGCCCCCTCGTATATCTGCGTGATCCGCGCATCCCGGTAGTACCGCTCCACCGGGTAATCCTCCAGATACCCATACCCCCCATGCACCTGGATCGCCATCGAACACACCCGCTCGGCCATTTCCGAAGCGAACAGCTTGGCCTGGGAAGCCTCCGACAAGCACGGCTTGCCAGCGCTTCGCAGGCGCGCGGCGTGCAGGATCAGCAAGCGTGCGGCATTGACCTGAACCTGCATGTCGGCCAGCAGGTTGGCGATGCTTTGGTGCTCGTTGATCGGTTTGCCGAACTGCACCCGCTCGCGCGAGTACACCAGCGCCGCCTCGAACGCCGCGCGGGCGATCCCCAGCGCTTGTGCGGCGATGCCGATGCGCCCGCCTTCGAGGTTGGACAGGGCAATGGCCAGGCCCTTGCCGCGCTCGCCCAACAGGTTGGAGGCGGGAATGCGGCAGTTGTCGAAGGTGACCGCGCAGGTGTCGGAGGCGCGAATGCCCATCTTGTGTTCACTGCGGTCGACCTTGAAGCCTGGGTTGTCGGTCGGCACCAGAAACGCCGACAGACCTTTCTTGCCCAGCTCCGGGTCGGTGACGGCGAAGACGATGGCCAGGCCCGCACGGCGCGCATTGCTGACGAACTGCTTGGCACCATTGATCACCCATTCACCGTCGACCAGTTCGGCGCGGGTACGCAGGTTGTGCGCCTCGGAACCGGCCTGCGGCTCGGTCAGGCAAAAGCAGCCGATCACCTCGCCCGTGGCCAGGCGTGGCAGCCATGCCTGCTGTTGTTCGGGCGTGCCATAGGCCAGCAGCGGGCCGCAGCCTACCGAGTTGTGAATGCTCATCATCGCCCCGGTGGCGCCGCAGCCAGCGGCGATTTCCTCGACGGCCAAGGCATAGGCGACGTAATCGGTGTAGCTGCCGCCGAACTGCTCGGGCACGACCATGCCGAGCAGGCCCAGCTCGCCCATCTTGCGCACCACGCCGTCGTCGATCCAACCGGCCTTTTCCCACGCCTGGGCGTGCGGGGCGATTTCGCCACGGGCGAAGTCCCGGGCCATGTCGCGGATCATGATCTGCTCTTCGCTCAGTTCCAGGTCTTGCATCTGTGTACTCCCGGGCTCACAGGCCTTCGAAGAATTGGTCGACCCGCTCGCGTTGCAGGCCGGCCAGGGATGGCGGGTTCCAGCGCGGCTGCTTGTCCTTGTCGATGATCAGGGCGCGCACGCCTTCGATGATGTCGCCGTACTGAAACCACTGGCGATCCAGGTGCAGCTCCATGGCGAAGCAGTCCTCCAGCGCCAGGTGGCGGCCACGGCGCAGCATCTCCAGGGTAACCGCCATCGCCAGTGGCGAGCGGCTTTCCAGCTGGTCGGCGGTGGCCAGGGCCCATTGGTGGCTGTCGCCGATGCTGACGGCGCGCAGTTGTTCGATGATCGCGGCCAGGTCGGGCAGGGCGAAGAAGTGGTCGATGACCGGGCGCAGTTTCTCCAGTGGCGCGTCATCCAGCGTCTGGCTGCCGAGCTTGGCCAGCAGGTTCTGCAGGTCCTTGAGCGGGTGGCTGGTGAAGTTCAGGCGGTCCAGGCCTTCATCGAGCGCGGCGAGCTTGTCGCTGGGCAGATACCAGTCGGCCAGCCCGCAGTACAGCGCGTCGGCAGCCTGGACCTGCGCGCCGCTGACGCCCAGGTAGGTGCCCAGTTCGCCCGGAATGCGCGACAGGAAATAGCTACCGCCAACGTCCGGAAAGTAACCGATGCCGACTTCCGGCATCCCCAGGCGGCTGCGCTCGGTGACCACGCGCAGGTCGCAGCCCTGGGCCAGGCCCATGCCGCCACCGAGGGTGAAACCGTCCATCAGCACCAGCACCGGCTTGCGGTAGCGGTGGATCAGCAGGTCGAGGGCATATTCCTCGACGAAGAAGTCTTCATGCAGCTTGTCGCCAGCCTTGTAGCTGTCGTGCAGCGAGCGGATATCGCCGCCGGCGCAGAAACCCTTGGGCCCTTCGCCACGCAGCACCACGGCCAGCACCTGTGGGTCGTCGGCCCAGCGGTCGAACTGCTGGCGCAGGCTGCGCACCATGTCCAGGGTCAGGGCATTGAGGCCGGCGGGGCGGTTGAGGGTGAGGTGGCCAATCTGGTTGCGGACCTCGGCCAGTACATGAGCCGTTGCCGAGGTATGAGCGTGCGCGGTCATCGCGTTCTCCCTGCTTTGTTATTGATTTTCCAAGTGAAGTCTGGAGTGCGCTGGGGTGTCGCCGGATCCTGGCATGCGATTTTGCCGTGCACAATGGATAAAAGTGCAGGGGGGTCGTGCATTTTTGCAGTGTGTACAGGGCGGGGCATTCAGCGCATTGCTAGCAACCTAACACGGCCTGCCAGGCGTAAGCACCCAATGCGCTGATTTATTAACTTGAGCGTAACGATCGCGCCCCCAGCTTGATTGATCCCCTCATCCCACCCGCCCTAATGTGGCTCCACGACAGCGAACCCGTGGAGTCACCCAATGACCATAACGAAGAATCCACCGCCGCAATGGTCCAGGCGGCGCGCCGAAAAGCAGCGCCGCCTGGACCGCGTCCGCCATCTTGCCGACGGTGTGGTATTGCCTACCGAGCGCATCGTCGAAGCCCTCGAACTGCTGATCGCCCCTGGCGACCGGGTGGTACTCGAAGGCAACAACCAGAAGCAGGCCGACTTCCTCTCGCGCTCGCTGGCCAAGGCCGACCCTGAGCAGCTGCACGACCTGCACATGATCATGCCCAGCGTCAGCCGTGCCGAGCATTTGGACCTGTTCGAGCGCGGCATCGCACGCAAGCTCGATTTCTCCTTCGCCGGCCCGCAGAGCCTGCGCATCGGCCAACTGCTCGAAGACGGCCTGCTCGAAGTGGGCGCCATCCATACCTACATCGAACTCTACTCGCGGTTGCTGGTAGACCTGATCCCAAACGTCACCCTGGTCGCCGGTTTCATGGCCGACCGCGACGGCAACCTGTACACCGGCCCCAGCACTGAAGACACCCCTGCGCTGGTGGAGCCGGCCGCGTTCAGCGACGGCCTGGTGATCGCTCAGGTCAACCAGTTGGTGGACCGCGTCGACGACCTGCCACGGGTCGATATTCCGGCGTCGTGGGTGGACTTCGTGGTGGTCGCCGACCAGCCGTTCTACATCGAGCCGCTGTTCACCCGCGACCCGCGCCACATCAAGCCGGTGCACGTGCTGATGGCGATGATGGCGATCCGCGGCATCTATGAAAAACACCAGGTGCAGTCGCTCAACCACGGTATCGGCTTCAACACCGCCGCCATCGAACTGATCCTCCCCACCTACGGCGAATCACTGGGCCTGAAGGGCAAGATTTGCCGCAACTGGACCCTCAACCCCCACCCGACGCTGATCCCGGCGATCGAGACCGGCTGGGTCGAAAGCGTGCACTGCTTCGGCACCGAACTGGGCATGGAAGACTACATCGCCCAGCGCCCGGACGTGTTCTTCACCGGCCGTGACGGCTCGCTGCGTTCCAACCGCATGATGTGCCAGCTGGCCGGGCAGTACGCGGTCGACCTGTTCATCGGCGCCACCTTGCAGGTGGATGGCGATGGCCATTCCTCCACGGTCACCCGTGGCCGCCTGGCTGGCTTCGGTGGGGCACCGAACATGGGCCACGACCCGCGCGGGCGGCGCCATGCGACCCCGGCCTGGCTCGACATGACCGTGCCCGACACGATGCTGGAGCGCGGTCGCAAGCTGGTGGTGCAGATGGTCGAGACCTACCAGGAGGGCGGCAAGCCCACCTTCGTCGAGACCCTCGACGCGGTCGAAGTGGCGAAGAAGGCCGGCATGCCCTTGGCGCCGGTGATGATCTACGGCGACGACGTCACCCACCTGCTCACCGAAGAGGGCATCGCCTACCTGTACAAGGCGCGCAGCCTGGAGGAGCGCCAGCAGATGATCGCTGCCGTGGCCGGGGTCACCGCCATCGGCCTGCGCCACGACCCCAAGGACACCCTGCGCCTGCGCCAGCAAGGCCTGGTGGCCCTGCCCGAAGACCTCGGTATCCGCCGCACCGACGCCAGCCGCGAGCTGCTGGCTGCCCGCAGCATCGCCGACTTGGTGGAATGGTCCGGCGGCCTCTACAACCCGCCCGCACGGTTCAGGAGCTGGTGATGCATACACTCGAAACTGCGGCGCCGCTGCGTGCCCCTGTGGGAGCCGGCTTGCCGGCGATAGGGCCAGCGCACACCGCGAAAATCCCCCTGGCCGATCACCTCGCCGACTTCGCCGTGGAAGCCCTGATCGACGAAGCCGACCTTTCCCCCAAACCCGGCCTGGTCGACCGCCGCAGCAGTGGCGCCCACCACGACATGACCCTGTCCCTGATGCACGCCTCGGCCCTGGCCCTGTGGCCGTGCCTGCGACAAATGGCCGAAGCCGCCGAGCAGCATGGCGCGATCGGCATACCGCTGCGCACTGCCCTGGGCCGCATCGGCCGCGAAGGCGAAGCTCAAATGCTGGCCGCCACCGGCGGCGTCAACACCCACCGCGGCGCCATCTGGGCCCTGGGCCTGCTGGTAGCGGCCCGCGCCCTGGACACCCGCGCCGACGCCGCAGCCGTAGCCGCACGCGCCGGCCGTATTGCCCTGATCGATGACCCGGCCGCCATTACCCCCGACAGCCACGGCAACCAGGTACGCCGCCGCTACGGCGCCAGCGGTGCCCGCGAGCAAGCCCAGCAAGGCTTCCCGGCGGTGATCGAACATGGCCTGCCGCAACTGCGCCGCAGCCGCGCCGCCGGCGCCAGCGAAACCCAGGCCCGCCTCGACGCCTTGCTGGCGATCATGGCCGCCCTGAGCGACACCTGCGTGCTCTGGCGCGTCGGCCCGCAAGGCTTGCAAGCGCTGCAGGCGGGCGCCCGCGCCGTCCTGGCGGCAGGCGGCTGCGCCAGCCTCGACGGGCGCCGCCAGTTGCGCCTGCTCGATGCCCAGCTGCTGCACATGAATGCCTCGCCAGGTGGCGCCGCCGATCTGCTGGCCGCCTGCCTGTTCCTCGACAAGACCGGGAGCCTGTGACATGGAAACCCTGACCTTTCAATTCCCCGCCGCCGAACCTGGCCGTGGCCGCACCCTGGTCGGCTGCGTCAGCTCCGGCGACCTGGAAGTGCTGATCGAACCCGGTACCCCCGGCCAGTTGGACATCCAGGTAGTGACTTCGGTCAACGGCAGCGGCGCTCGCTGGGGCCAGTTGTTCCAGCGCCTGTTCGAAGGCCGCAATGTGCCGGCCGTGAAGATCGACATCCATGATTTCGGCGCCACCCCCGGCGTGGTGCGCCTGCGCCTGGAGCAAGGTTTCGAGGAGATCGCCCATGACTGACACCGCACGCCTGCTGCAAAGCCGCAGCTTCGTCGAACTGGGTGCACGCCAGCGCGCCCGCGCCTTGCTCGACCCCGGCAGCTTCCGTGAACTGCTCGGCCCCTTCGAGCGGCTGATGTCGCCCTGGCTGCCGCGCCAGGGCATCGTGCCCCAGGCCGACGATGGCGTGGTCATCGCCAAGGGCCGGCTGCAGGGGCGCAACACCGTCATCGCCGCCATCGAAGGCGCCTTCCAGGGCGGCAGCATGGGCGAGGTGGGCGGGGCCAAGATTGCCGGCGCCCTGGAGCTGGCCATCGAAGACAACCGCAACGGCATCCCCACTTGCGCCGTGTTGCTGCTGGAAACCGGCGGCGTGCGCCTGCAGGAGGCCAACCTCGGGTTGGCGGCGATCGCCGAGATCCAGGCGGCAATCGTCGAGCTGCGCGCCTATCAGCCGGTGGTCGGCCTGGTGGCAGGCTCGGTCGGCTGCTTCGGCGGCATGTCCATCGCCGCCGGCCTGTGCAGCCACCTGCTGGTCACCCGCGAAGCGCGCCTGGGCCTCAATGGCCCGCAGGTGATCGAGCAGGAAGCGGGCATCGCCGAATACGACGCCAAGGACCGACCGTTCATCTGGAGCCTGACCGGCGGCGAACAACGCCACGCCAGCGCACTGGTGGACGGCTACGTGGCCGATGACGTCGACAGCATTCGCCAGCAACTGCTGCAGTTGCTGGACGCCACGCCGGCCAACCGCGCCGGCCAGCACGCCTGGTACCTGCAGCGCCTGGCCAGCCTGGGCGACGACTGCCCGCAACTGGATGCCGCTGCCGTGCGTGCCCTCTACCAAGGAGATGCCTCATGAACCGTGCCTTGAACTGGCTGCCGGGCCTGGCCGGTGGCGAAGCCCTGCCGGGCTATCCCGCCTCGGTGAAAGTGATCGACGGCGAACTCGATCACCGCCTGGCGCGCTTCATCGCCGTGGTGCCGGATGCGCACAACCCGTTCCCACGCGCCCGCTCGGGCGAAGTCGGCCTGCTCGAAGGCTGGGGCCTGGCCAAGGCGGTGAGCGAAGCCGTAGAGCTCGACCGCGACCGGGAGAAACGCGCCATCGTCGCGGTCATCGATGTGCCGAGCCAGGCCTACGGCCGCCGCGAAGAGGCCCTGGGCATCCATCAGGCCCTGGCTGCTGCCGTGCAGGCCTATGCCCAGGCACGCCTGGCCGGGCACCCGGTCATCGGCCTGCTGGTGGGCAAGGCCATGTCCGGGGCGTTTCTTGCCCACGGCTACCAGGCCCAGCGGCTGATCGCCCTGGATGACAGTGGGGTGATGGTGCATGCGATGGGCAAAGCGGCAGCGGCGCGCATCACCTTGCGCAGCGTCGAGCAACTTGAAGCCCTGGCCGCCGAAGTGCCGCCCATGGCCTATGACCTGGCCAGCTATGCCTCGCTGGGCCTGCTGTGGCGGCGCCTGCGCGTGGACAACGCCGATGCGCCGAGCGCGGCGGACCTTGCGCAGGTGCGTACCTGCCTGGGCGAGGCCGTGCGCGATATCGGCAGCACCACCGACCTGTCGTCACGCCTGGCCGGCGAGCATCGCAGCGCCTCCCGCGAAGTGCGGGCACGCCTGCGCAGCCAATGGCAGGAGGCCTGAGATGAACGCCCCGCATCCCCATGACCTGCTTTGGGGGATGACCCCGGCGGCACTACCTGCCGATGCGCCGGCCTGGGCCACCGAGGTGCTCGCCAGCGGCCAACCCGTGGTAGTGCGGCGCGCCGTGTGCGCCGCAGGCTGGGTGGCGGTAGGCGTGCGTGGGGCAGGGCGGGCGCAGCGCCTGGGGGCGCAGATGCAACTGGCCGACATAGGCCGGCAACTGCCGCCCGAAGCGCTGCGTTGGCAGGGTGCCAGCCACTGGGCCGCGTTGCAGGCACTGGCCAGCGTGGCTCCGGTGCTCGACGCCAGCGGCCTGGCCTGGGGCCCGACCGGCAGCGTCGGCTACCACCTGGCATCGGGCATTGAAACGCTGCACGCGGCCAGCGACCTCGACCTGGTGGTGCGCACGCCACAGCCTCTAACCCGGGGCAAGGCGCGTGAACTACTGGATATTCTCGACTGCGGCCCTTGCCGCATCGATGTGCAACTGGAAACCCCGGCAGGTGCCGTCGCCTTGCGCGAATGGGCCGGCATGGCGCGGCGCGTGCTGCTCAAATCGGCCCTCGGCGCGCGGTTGGTGGCCGACCCGTGGAACCTGCTGGAGTGTGCCGCGTGAGCAGCATGTTCGCCTTCCCAGGCCAGGGCGCCCAGCAGGCGGGGATGCTGCACCGCCTGCCCGAGGGCAGCCAGGCGTTGCTGGAAGAGGCCAGCGATGTGCTGCATGAGCAGGTGCTGGCACTGGACAGCCCGCAGGCCCTGGAGGCGACCCGTGCCGTGCAGCTTTGCCTGCTGCTGGCCGGGGTCGCCTGGGCGCGCTGGCTGATGCAGCGCAGCCCGGCCCCCGACTATGTGGCGGGCTTGTCGATCGGCGCCTATCCGGCCGCCGTTGCTGCCGGCGCCCTGGCGTTGCCAGACGCCGTGCGCCTGGTGGCGCTGCGCGGGGAGCTGATGCAGCGCGCCTACCCCCAGGGCTACGGCATGACCGCCCTCAGCGGCCTCGACCAAGCCTGCGTCGAACGCTTGCTGGCCGAGGCGGGAGGTGAGGTCTACCTGGCCAACCTCAACAGCGACAACCAGATCGTCATCGCCGGCAGCGACAGCGCCATGGCCGAGGTCGCCGCCCGCGCCCGCAGCCGTGGACAGGGCGTGGCCAGGCGCCTGGCAGTCAGCGTGCCGTCCCATTGCTCCTTGCTCGACGGCCCCGCCGCAGAGCTTGCGGCCGCCTTCGCCCAGGTAGAACTGCGCCGCCCGCGCATCACCTACCTCAGCGGCAGCAGCGCCCGGCCGATTCATGACCCGCAGCGCCTGCGCGACGACCTCGCCGGCAACATGGCGCGGTTGGTGGATTGGCGTGCTACGGTGCGCAACGCCTATGAACGCGGGGTGCGTCTGCACGTGGAGATGCCGCCTGGCAGCGTGCTCAGCGGCCTGGCCCGGCCGGTGTTCGAACAGGGCAGGGTGGTGGCCCTTGAACAGACCCGTCTCGATACCGTCGACGCCCTGTTGCGTCAGGAGGGCAGCCAGCGCCGATAACTGCCGTGTTTTTCGAAGGACAACAACAAGCAACTTCGACCCAACGCGAGGACAACAACAATGATTATCTACGGTGTGGCCTTTCTGGCCCTGTGTACCCTTGTCGGCCTTTTCATCGGCGAACTCCTGGGCAAGCTCCTGGGGGTGCCGGCCAACGTCGGCGGTGTCGGCATCGCCATGCTCCTGCTGATCTTCATCGGCAGCTACCTCAACAAGCGCGGCCTGATCAAGCCCAAGTCGGAGCAGGGCGTGGAGTTCTGGAGCGCTATCTATATCCCTATCGTGGTGGCCATGGCGGCCCAGCAGAACGTGCTCGGGGCGCTCTCCGGCGGCACCATGGCGATCCTGGCCGGCGTCGTGGCCGTGGTCGCGAGCTTTGCCATGGTTCCGCTGCTCGACCGCATCGGGCAAAAGAAGCCTGAGGCGGGCACCGACAAATCCCTGACTGCCCCGCAACGGTGACCGCCATGTACGAATCCATGATGAAAGTGATCAACGGCTATGGCCTGATCAGCGGTTTCGCCGTCATCGGCGTGACCATGTGGTTGTCCTATTGGCTCTCCGACAAGCTCACCCGAGGGCGCCTGCACGGCTCGGCCATCGCCATTTTCCTGGGCCTGGTGTTGTCCTATGTGGGCGGGGTGATGACCGGCGGGCAGAAAGGGCTGGTGGATGTTCCGTTGCTGTCGGGCATCGGGCTGCTCGGTGGCGCCATGCTGCGAGATTTTGCCATCGTGGCCACGGCGTTCGGCGTCAATATCGAGGAGCTCAAGCGGGCCGGGGTGTCTGGTGTGATCTCGCTGTTCTTTGGCATCGGCACCTCGTTCGTGGCCGGGGTGGGCGTGGCCCTGGCGTTCGGCTACACCGATGCCGTCAGCCTGACCACCATTGGGGCCGGTGCGGTGACCTACATCGTCGGCCCGGTGACCGGTGCGGCGATCGGTGCCAGCTCTGAAGTGATGGCGCTGTCGATCGCCGCGGGGTTGGTCAAGGCGATTCTGGTGATGGTCGTGACGCCGTTCGTGGCGCCGCTGATCGGCCTGAACAACCCGCGCACGGCGGTCATCTTTGGTGGCTTGATGGGCACGTCCAGTGGCGTGGCCGGCGGGTTGGCGGCGACCGACCCGAAGCTGGTGCCCTATGGCTGCCTGACGGCGGCGTTCTATACCGCCTTGGGGTGCTTGTTGGGGCCATCGCTGTTGTTCTTCTGCATGCGCGGGTTGGTGGGCTGACGAAACTGGGGCTGCCTTGCAGCCCATCGCCGGCAAGCCGGCTCCCACAGGTTTGGCACGCATTAGCTGTGGGAGCCGGCTTGCCGGCGATGGCACCCACTCAATTCTCCCGGCTGTACATCCGGCATTCAGCCAGCAACGCCAACAGGTTCGGCTCCCGCTCCCGGGCCTTCAGAAACACCACCCCGATATGCTGCTGCAGCCGATACCGCGGCTGCAGCGCAATCAACTTCACCCGGTTCTCGTAAACCGCCGCAATCCGCCCCGGCAGCAGGGCAAACCCCACCCCCGAACTGACCATGCTCAGCAGGGTGAAGATATCGTTCACCTGCATCGCCACCTTCGGCTCGAACCCCGCCTGCTGGAACACCTGCGCACCGTCGCGGTGGGTGGCGAAACCCTGGGTCAGGGTAATGAAGGTGGAGTCGGCCAGGTCCGCCAGGTCGACTTCCTGCTGCTCGGCGAACGGCGAGTCGGTGGGCACGGCCAGGAAGATATCGTCGGAGAACAGCGGCAACTGCTCGCAGGCCGGGTCCGCCACGCTTTCATCCAGCGCCACCAGGATCGCTTCCAGTTCGTGGTTCTTCAGGCGTTGCAGCAAGTCGACGTTCGAGCCCAGGGTCAGGTCGATGTTCAGTTCGCTGCGCCGCAGCTTCAGGCCCATCACCAGCTTCGGCACGGTTTTCACTGTAAGAGAATACAGCGCCCCCAGGCGGAAGCGCTCGGCATAGAAACCGGCGGCCTCGCGGGTCTGGCGCACCATCTGCTCGGCGTCCTGGATCAGCTGGCGGGCCTTCTTTTCCAGGACGTAGGCGCTTTCCAGCGGGATCAGCTGGCGGCCTTCGTGCTTGAACAGCGGGCAGCGCAGGGCGCTTTCCAGGGAATGGATGGCCCGGTGCACGCTGACCGCGCTGGTGGACAGCTCGGCGGCGGCGCGGCCGAGGTTGCCGCTGCGCATGAAGGCGAGGAAGGTTTCGAGTTTCTTCAGGGTCAGTTCTTCGTCGATCAGCATGGTGGAGCCCTGAAATGGAGGTGGCGCAGATCATGCCATAACCGAGGCCCGCAAGCCCCCTGTGGGGGCCGGCTTGCCGGCGATAGGGCCACCCCGATCTGCAGCTCACCCCGAAGGGTGATGGCCGCCCTCGCCAACCCATGCAAGAATTCCCACCATAACAACCCCGGCATGGGACCACGACAATGAGCAAAGACCGGCTGAGATCGCCCGACTGGTACGCGCAGATGGCGCGTGTCATCGACGCCCAGGGCGCGCCGGGCTTCGTCGAGGCGCTGTTCGCCGCGCTCAAGCTGCTTGCCCCGTGCCAGGCCATCACCGTGTTCCTGTACCCGCGCAAGGGCCTGCCCTCGGCGCTGTTCGTCAAGGACGAAGAGGGCCCGTGGCTGCCGGAAGGCAACGTGCAGCGCTACCTCGAAGGCTACTACCTGCTGTGCCCGTTCTACCGCGCCTGCATGGACGGCGTGGCGCCCGGCTGCTATCGCCTGAGCGATGTGGCGCCCGACCACTTCAAGCGCAGCGAGTACTACCTGGCGTTCTACCAGCACGCGCACCTGGAAGATGAGCTGAACTTCATCGTGCCGCTGGACGAGCACCTGACCATCGCCGTGGCCCTGGCCAGCACCCAGCGCCTGGATCGCCAGCAGGTCAGCGACCTCAAGTGCGTGGCACCGTGGGTGGTGGCCGTGGTGCGCCGGCAGTGGGGCCACCTGGACATCGACGCACTCGGTGGGCGTTTCGAGAGCGCCCTGGGTCGGCAGATCAACGCGGCGCTGAACAACTTCGGCTCGTCGCTGCTTACCGAGCGCGAATGCCGCATCGCCCAGTACTTGCTGCGCGGCCACTCGACACGGTCGCTGGCCGAGCGCCTGGGGATCAGCGAAGACACGGTCAAGACCCACCGCAAGAACCTCTACACCAAGCTGGACATCGCCAAGCAGTCCGAACTGTTCTCGCTGTTCATCGACTCCTTGGCCCAGGCCCAGGAAGGCTTGAGCAAGGACCCGCTGGAAAGCTACCTGCGAAGGCGCTGACCCCCGCGCGACACCTCATTCGAACAACAAACCGGCCGCCCGCGCGGCCGCAAGGGAGAACTGCGTGCATACGAAAAGCGATTGGCAGCAGCGCGCTGCTCGGCAAAGCTTCATCACCACGGCGCTGATCGACGGCCGCCCGCTGTCGGCCCGCTGCGGAGACACCTTCGCCGCCATCAACCCGGCCACCCAGCAACTGCTGGCCCAGGTGGCCGCCTGCGGCGAGGCGGAAATCGACCAGGCGGTGCGTTCGGCGCGCCGCGCCTTCGAACAAGGCCCGTGGGCGCGCATGGCCCCCTCGGCGCGCAAGCGGGTGCTGCTGCGCCTGGCCGAGCTGATGATGGCCCACCGCGAAGAACTGGCCCTGCTCGACTCGCTGAACATGGGCAAGCCGGTGATGGATGCCTACAGCATCGACGTGCCCGGCGCCGCCAACGTGTTCGCCTGGTACGGCGAGGCGCTGGACAAGGTCTACGACCAGGTCGCCCCGACCGCAGCCAACGCCCTGGCCACCATCACCCGCGAGGCGCTGGGCGTGATCGGCGCCGTGGTGCCGTGGAACTTCCCGCTGGACATGGCCGCCTGGAAAGTCGCTCCGGCCCTGGCCGCCGGCAACAGCGTGGTGCTCAAGCCCGCCGAGCAGTCGCCGTTCTCGGCCCTGCGCCTGGCCGAGCTGGCCCTCGAGGCCGGCTTGCCAGAAGGCGTGCTCAACGTGGTGCCGGGCCTGGGCGAAAGCGCCGGCCGCGCCTTGGGCCTGCACCCGGATGTGGACTGCCTGGTGTTCACCGGCTCCACCCAGGTGGGCAAGTACTTCATGCAGTACTCGGCGCAGTCCAACCTCAAGCAAGTGTGGCTCGAATGCGGCGGCAAGAGCCCGAACCTGGTGTTCGACGACTGCCAGGACCTGGACCTGGCCGCCGAGAAGGCCGCCTTCGGCATCTTCTTCAACCAGGGCGAGGTGTGCTCGGCCAACTCGCGGCTGTATGTGCAACGCTCGATCCACGACGAGTTCGTCGAGCGCCTGCAGGCCAAGGCCTGCAACTGGTTGCCCGGCGACCCGCTGGACCCGGCCAGCCGCGCCGGCGCCATCGTCGACAGCGCGCAGAGCGCCCGCATCATGGCCGCCATCGAGCAGGCCCAAGGTGACGGCGCACGCCTGGTGTGCGGCGGCCAGCGGCTGAGCTTCAATGGCTCGGACAACTTCATCGCGCCCACGGTGTTCAGCGACGTGCGCCCGGATTCGGCCCTGGCCCGCGAGGAAATCTTCGGCCCGGTACTGGCGATCACTGCCTTCGACGACGAAGCCCAAGCCCTGAGCCTGGCCAATGACAGCCTCTACGGCCTGGCGGCCTCGGTGTGGAGCGATGACCTCAACCGTGCCCACCGCGTGGCCCGCCAGCTCAAGGCCGGCACCGTATCGGTGAACACGGTCGATGCCCTGGACGTGGCCGTGCCCTTCGGCGGCGGTCGCCAGTCCGGTTTTGGCCGCGACCTGTCGCTGCACGCTTTCGACAAATACACCCAGCTCAAGACCACCTGGTTCCAGCTGCGCTGACCTACATCACGGAGAACGACCATGAACGCACCCTTCCAGCCGCAACGCGACACCCGCGATTACCAGGCCAGCGACGCGGCCCACCACATCCACGCCTTCCTCGACCAGAAGGCGCTCAATGCCGAAGGGCCGCGGGTCATCACCCGCGGTGAAGGCCTGTACCTGTGGGACAACGACGGCCGCCGTTACCTGGACGGTATGTCCGGCCTGTGGTGCACCCAGCTCGGTTACGGCCGCAAGGACCTGACCGCTGCCGCCGCCGCGCAGATGGACCAACTGGCCTACTACAACATGTTCTTCCACACCACCCACCCGGCGGTGATCGAACTGTCCGAGCTGCTGTTCAGCCTGCTGCCGGAGCACTACAGCCACGCCATCTACACCAACTCCGGTTCCGAGGCCAACGAGGTGCTGATCCGCACCGTGCGCCGCTATTGGCAGGTGGTCGGGCAGCCGAGCAAGAAGATCATGATCGGCCGCTGGAACGGCTACCACGGCTCGACCCTGGCGGCCACTGCGCTGGGCGGCATGAAGTTCATGCACGAGATGGGCGGGATGATCCCGGATGTAGCCCACATCGACGAACCGTACTGGTACGCCGAGGGCGGCGAGCTGACCCCGGCCGAGTTCGGTCGCCGCTGCGCGCTGCAGCTGGAAGAGAAGATCCTCGAACTGGGTGCCGAGAACGTCGCAGGCTTCATTGCCGAGCCGTTCCAGGGCGCAGGCGGCATGATCTTCCCGCCGGAAAGCTACTGGCCGGAAATCCAGCGCATCTGCCGCCAGTACGACGTGCTGCTGTGCGCCGACGAAGTGATTGGTGGTTTCGGCCGTACTGGCGAATGGTTCGCCCACGAGTACTTCGGCTTCGAGCCTGACACCCTGTCGATCGCCAAGGGCCTGACCTCGGGCTATGTGCCGATGGGCGGCCTGGTGCTGAGCAAGCGCATTGCCGAGGCGCTGGTGGAGCGGGGCGGTGTGTTCGCCCACGGCCTGACCTATTCCGGGCACCCGGTGGCGGCGGCGGTGGCCATTGCCAACCTCAAGGCGCTGCGTGACGAGGGCATCGTGCGCCAGGTCAAGGACGACACCGGGCCTTACTTGCAGCGCATCCTGCGCGAGACCTTCGCCAATCACCCGTTGATCGGCCAGGTGCAGGGAGCGGGGTTGGTGGCGGCGTTGCAGTTCGCCGAGGACAAGGGCAGCCGCAAGCGTTATGCCAACGAGAACGACCTGGCGTGGCAGTGCCGCACCTATGGCTTCGAGGAGGGGGTGATCATTCGTTCGACGTTGGGGCGGATGATCATGGCGCCGGCACTGGTGGCCACGCGCGGCGAGCTCGATGAGTTGGTGGAGAAGACCCGCATTGCCGTTGATCGCACGGCGCGTGGGTTGGGGATTCTTTGAGGCTGTAAGAGGGGGCCGCTTTGCGGCCCATCGCCGGCAAGCCGGCTCCCACAGTCAAGACCTGCGCGGTATCTGTGGGAGCCGGCTTGCCGGCGATGGGGCCCTTACAGGCACCCCCTCAATGCGGCGCGCGCGGAATGGTCTTGAGCAGATCTTCCGGGCTGATGTGCCCCACCACCTGGGCCACCGCGCTGCCCGGTGTCGGCAGGTCGATGATGTGGCCTTTCATCTTGCCGATCACATGCATCTCGCACGGCTTGCAGTCGAACTTCAGGGTCAGCACCTCATCACCCTGGATCAACTGCATCGGCGCCACCTTGGTACGCACGCCTGTCACACCCTTGGCCTGCTTGGGGCACAGGTTGAACGAGAAGCGCAGGCAGTGCTTGGTGATCATCACCGGCACCTCACCGTGCTCCTCGTGGGCTTCATACGCCGCATCGATCAGTTGCACGCCATGGCGGTGGTAGAAGTCGCGAGCCTTCTGGTTGTACACATTGGCCAGGAACGACAGGTGCGACTCAGGGTACACCGGCGGCGGCGTGGTCTCGGCCTTGCGCCCACCGCGTGGGTGGGCCTTGATACGGGCTTCGGTCAGCGCCTCGATGGCTTCGCGGCGCAGGGCCTTGAGCTGCGAGTTGGGGATGAAGTACGCCTGCGGCGCATCCAGCACGATGGCGTTGGCGTGGTACATCGTGGTACCCAGCTGGCCAAGCAGGTCATGCAACTGGTCCAGCGCCTGCTGCGGCTTGTTGGCCGCACCGAACGGGCCGTCCAACGCGACCTGTACGCTGACGCCTTCCTCGCTGCTGACGGTCAGCATCAGGCGTTGCTCGGTGAGCACCGCATGCCACTCCACGCCCACCCGGCGCTCGGCCGAGGTGCGCTGCAGCGCTTGTTGCCAGTTATGGTCGAGGTTGCGCGACAGCGGATGGTTCGGGCGCAGCTTGTGCAGGCCTTCAGGCATTTCGTTGGGTTCGACCCGGTAGCGGTAGCGCTTCTGGCCGTCTTCCTCGAACTCGCCACGGGGCTCGGCGATGTTGGCGCGAAAGCCCACCACCTCGCGCTTGACCAGCACGTTCAGGCCATCGCCATTGGTCAGCGGGACCTCGGTGACCACCTGCATGTCGCGCTTGCCGACCTTTTCCACCACACCCACCGGTAGGCCGGTGAAGGTCGGCGAGTCGAAGGCGCCGATGTCGACCTTGCGGTCGGTGACGAAGTAGTCGGTGCTACCGCGGTGGAAGGTCTTGTCCGGGTCGGGCACGAAGAAGTGCTCGGTACGGCCGCTGGAAGCGCGAGCCAGCTCCGGGCGGTCTTCCAGAATGGCATCCAGCTCTTTGCGGTAGTGGGCCGTGATGTTCTTCACATAGCCCACGTCCTTGTAGCGGCCTTCGATCTTGAACGACCGAACGCCGGCATCGACCAGGTCGCGCAGGTTGGCGGTCTGGTTGTTGTCCTTCATCGACAGCAGGTGCTTCTCGAACGCCACCACGCGGCCCTGGTCGTCTTTGAGGGTGTACGGCAGGCGGCAGGCCTGGGAACAGTCACCACGGTTGGCACTGCGCCCGGTCTGGGCGTGGGAGATGTTGCACTGGCCGGAGAAGGCCACGCACAGCGCACCATGGATGAAGAATTCGATGGCTGCATCGGTTTCGGCGGCGATGGCGCGAATCTGCTGCAGGTTCAGCTCGCGCGCCAGCACCAGCTGGGAGAAGCCGGCCTGATCGAGGAACTTGGCCCGCTCCAAGGTGCGGATGTCGGTCTGGGTGCTGGCATGCAGCTCGATGGGCGGGATATCCAGCTCCATCACCCCCAGGTCCTGCACGATCAGCGCATCCACACCCGCGTCGTAGAGCTGATGGATCAGCTTGCGCGCCGGCTCCAGCTCATTGTCGTGGAGGATGGTGTTGATGGTGGTGAACACCCGTGCATGGTAGCGGCGGGCGAACTCCACCAGCTCGGCGATTTCGCCGACTTCGTTGCAGGCGTTGTGGCGTGCGCCGAAGCTCGGGCCACCGATGTAGATGGCGTCGGCGCCGTGCAGGATCGCTTCGCGAGCGATGGCCACGTCACGGGCAGGGCTGAGCAGTTCCAGGTGATTCTTTGGAAGGGACATGTCGTTATAGGTTCGGGCTGTCACGGTTTAAGGCGGCATTGTAACGGTGAAATGCCTGGCTGGCACCTTTGGCTGCTGAGAGGCCAGGGCGGTGGCCGTTGGTGGGCGCTTGCCGCTCGACACCATCGCTCCGGCAATGAAGACACCCTCATCGACCAGCACGGCAAGCGCTTCTCGTCGGTGGAGCAGGTCAGGCAGACCGTGCGCATCGCCCACGAGCTGGGCGTGAGATTACCAGTGGCAAGGAAGCGCGGGGCATCTACCGCATTGGCGAGCAGTACGGGTCCGTCGAAGAGACTTTGCAGGCCAATGGCATGGCGCCGAACCGCCTGGCCGGCCAGCGCGCTTGGCGGCTGACTGGCCCTATCGCCGGCAAGCCGGCTCCCACAAGTACCCCACTGCGCTTGAGAGCTGTGAAATACCTGTGGGAGCCGGCTTGCCGGCGATAGGGCCGCAAAAGCGGCCCCGGCCCTCGAGCGGTGAATCAGCCCTTGGCGGCCATCGCGGTCACTTCCACGCGCATTTGCGGGTAGGCCAGCGCCGCCACACCCACGGCGGCACGCACCGGCCAGGGCTTGCTGAAGAAGCGCTGGTAGACCTCGTTGAAGGCAGGGCGGTCGGCCATGTCGGTGAGGTAGATGGTCAGGTGCATGACGCGGTCCATGCCGCTGCCTGCCTTTTCCAGGGCGTCTTTGAGCGCCTGCAGCGTGCTTTCGCTCTGCTGCACGATATCGGCGTCGATATCGGCGGGGATCTGCGTGGTGACGAGAATGCCATTGAACTCGGCGACGTCGGAAGAAATCGACTCGGCGTCGGAATCGGGGGTAAAGACGATGTTTGCCATGGAATGTCTGCCTTGCAACGGAAGGAAAGCCGCAAGCCTACGCGAGCACGGCGCAGTGGTCGAGCCAGCGCCACCGTCTGGCCCGCGCACGTTGTAATACCGCGCCCTGGCCGTCAGAATCGCGCCGATTGTAAAGAAGGGGTTTGAGTTGAACGAACAGACATTGTCGATGCGCCTGGAGCGCGTGGCGGCCCATGTGCCCCAGGGCGCGCGCCTGGCCGATATCGGCTCGGACCACGGCTACCTGCCCGTGGCCCTGGCGCTGCGTGGCGTGATCGAAGCGGGCGTGGCCGGTGAAGTGGCGCAGACGCCCTATGCCTCGGCCCGGCGCAATGTACGCCGCAACGGCCTGGAGCAACGCATTACCGTACGCCTGGCCGATGGCCTGGCGGCGATCGAGCCACAGGACCGCATCACGGCGATCAGCCTGTGCGGCATGGGCGGCCAGACCATGTGCGAAATTCTCGAACGGGGCAGGCAGCACCTGAACGGCAACGAGCGCCTGATCCTGCAGCCCAACGGCGACGAGCGCGAACTGCGCGGCTGGCTGATGGCGAACGGGTACCGCATCGTGTGCGAAGAACTGTTGCGGGAAAACCGCTTCGACTACGAGATCATCGTTGCCGATCCGGGCGCGGGTGAGTCGGTCTACAGCGTCGAAGAGCTGTACTTCGGCCCGCTGCTGATGCGTGAGAAGAGCCCGGCATTTCTTACCAAGTGGCAGCGCATGCTGCGCCAGAAACAACAGACCCTGGCCAACTTCGAGCGTGCGCGTGACGCCATCCCGCAGGAAAAACGCAACGACTTCGCCCGTCAGATCGGCTGGATCAACCAGGTATTGGCCTGAGTTACAGCTGCGAGCAGTTGCCCATTTCCCGGTAGTTGACTTCGCGGGTCTGGCCCTGGTGGTCGACGTAGACCATGTGCGCGGTGCCGACCTGGCAGTCGGCGACGTTGCTGGCCGGGGTAACGGAAATGACCTTGGCCACATCCAGCGGCATGCCGTATTCGTAGTTTTCGCTGCTGTTGGCCACCGGCTGGCTGCTGGTGGTGTCGGCCAGGGCGCCGAACGAGGCGAACAGGGCAGTCAGGGCAAGCACGGCGACGGTGCGTTGAGTGTTCATGGAAGGCTCCTTTTTCGATGTTTTACCTATGATGTATTCATTGGTGATCCTCAATAAATGGGCTAACTCGTGATAGATTCCTGCCCGGAACGCACGAATAAGAACGGTACAAGGAGCCAAGCTCATGGACATGCTGCACGCCATGCGAACATTCGCCCGGGTAGTGGAGTGCGGCAGTTTTGCCGCGGCTGCCAACGCCTTGGACATTTCTGCAGCGCAGGTGTCGCGAATCGTCGCGGAACTGGAGAACCAGCTGCAGACCCGCCTGTTGCACCGCACGACCCGGCGCCTGCGCATGAGCGAGGCGGGGGAGCGCTTTCTCGAACGCTCGCGGCAGATCATGCTGCTGACCGAAGAGGCCGTGGGTGAAGCCCGTGGCGCCCACCTCACCCCGCGTGGGCGCCTGCGCCTGCATTGCCCGCATGGCCTGGGCATGCTGCTGATGCCCCTGGTGGCCGGCTACAACGCCGTGTGCCCGGATGTGGTGATCGAGTTGACCTTGTCGCAGCGCAACCCCGACCCGTTGGCTGAGGGCCATGATGTGGTCATCACCGTGGACGAGGCCCTGCCAGACTCACAGCTCATCGCCGTGCCGCTGGGCACTATCTTCAGCATCCCCTGCGCCGCGCCCAGCTACCTGCAGGCACATGGCGTGCCCGAGCGCCCCGAAGACTTGCACGAGCACCGCTGCCTGCGCATGGCGTATCCGATGTACGAGGGCGACTGGGTGTTCCCGCAGGGTGTGGACCAGTGCGTGATCGCCCCACGTGACAGCTTCCTGACCAATGTCGCCGACGCCATGCTCAAGGCCAGCGAGCTGGGCATGGGGATCGGCCTGCTGCCGTTCTACACCGCCAGCCAAGCCATCGAGCAGGGGCGGCTGCGGCGCCTGTTGGCGCCGTATCGGTTACGGGAGAGTGCGTTGTATGCGATCTATCCGTCGCGCCACTACCTGGACGCCAAGGTGCGCACTTGGATCGACTACATGAAGGAGCAGCTGCCGGCGCTGTTCGAGGGGCACGAAAAAGTCGTCGACGACGCTCAGTACTGGCGCTGAGGTTCAGTGCCCGTAGCGCCCGACCAAGCTTTGCGCGCCCAGCGCATGGCCTTGCAGCAGCTCCAGCAGCGCATTGCGGTCCAGCCCCTCGGGCAAGGTGCCGAGGGGGATGTCGGTGGCGATCAAGGTCAGGGCGTAGTGGTGCGGGTTGTCGCCGGCAGGTGGGCAGGGGCCGCGGTAGCTGAGCGTGCCGCGTGAATTGCGCCCGACCATGAGCGTCTGGCTGCTCAGCCCGCCACTGCCTTCCTTGAGCCCATCGAGTGCCGGGTCGATGTTGTAGGCCAGCCAGTGCACCACGCCGATACCCTTGCCACCGTCCGGGTCGAACATGATCAGCGCCAGGGAGCGGGTGCCGGCGGGCAGGTTGTCCCAGCTAAGTTGCGGGGTCTGTTCCTCGCCCGCACCACAAGCCGGGTCAAGCCCGACCTGCTGCAGGGCGATCACGCCGCCGTCGGTGAACGACGACGAGCTGATCGACAGTGCACCAGCGCTGCCACCGGCGGCCAAGGCTGCGGTGCAGGGTAACAAGGCGGCGAACAGCCAGGGCTTGAGGTTCATGGCGATGGCTCGGCAGGGCGATGCGCCGCAGTGTAGTTCAATCAGTGGCTGTCCTGGTCTTCGGCAGTGCCGCCGCTGTGGCCTGCGCCACTGCCGGTGGCTTCACCGGTGCTGTTGGAACCGCCTGTGGCGCCATCGGTAGCATCGTTGCCGGTGTCGCTGCTGTCGTTGGCCTTGCCACTGCCAGGGCTGTTGACGCTGCTGCCGTCACCGGCGGTCTTGCCGCCTTGCTGGTCGGTTTTCGGGTAGGCGTCGGTATTGGTGTCGGAGGGGGTGGAGGCGGCGAAACTGCTGGCGCTGCCCAGGGCCAGGGCGAGGAACAAGGCAAGGGGGCGAATGCGGATCATGGCGAAGCTCCTGTGCGGATGATCTGTCATTCGTTTGGCTGGCGGGGGACGGCAGGGTGCCCGTCGGGCGACGGGCGGTCAGTCAGGGCCCTATTGCCGGCAAGCCGGCTCCCACAGGTTTTTCACTGCCCTCAAGTACAGCGGTGTACCTGTGGGAGCCGGCTTGCCGGCGATAGAGCTGCGCAGCAGCCCCCCAATTTCAATGCGCTGGCGCTTCCTCCGGCTCCAGCGGCGGATGCTCCTGCGCCGCCTGCATCAGGTCTTCAGTCACCCGCAGCTCAGCCCCCGTAGGCGAGAACGTGGTCGAGGCAGTAAACGGTGCCGGATGCTCGGCCGCCGGGCGCTTGCCCCGGCGCCACAGAAAGAAGCACACCATCGCCAGGTTGACCACGGCAAACGCCCAGAACAGCCCCGGCTCACCAAACTCCGTCATTACCGGCGAAATCGCCAGCGGCGCCATGGCCGAGCCCAGCGAGTTGATCAGCAGCAGGCCCTGGATCATCGGCACCAGCGCATCGGACGGCGCCCGGTCAGCGGCATGGCTGACCGCCACCGGGTACAGCGCGAACACACCGCCGCCGAGCAGGAACAGCATCGCCGGCAGCAACGCCGAATGCGAAGGCAGAAACACCGTGACCAGCGACAGCACCACGCACAGCGCGGCCAGGGCGATCAGCACATCCTGGCGGTCCTTGCGGTCGGACCAGCGCCCCACCGGGTATTGCAGCAGCATGGCGCCGAGGATCACCCAGGCCATCATGCTGCCCACTTCACCCACGTCCAGGCCGATGCGTTGCAGGTACAGCGGCAGCAGGGCATAGATGCCGGCAATCGCCACCCCGGAACCGAAGCAGCCCACCAGCCCCGACGGCGCCACGCCGAGCAACTGGCGCGGTTTGAGCGGTTCGACCTGATCCAGCAACGGCGATACCCGCGGCAGGATCACGATCGGCAGCACCGACAGCGCGGCAAGCATGCCGGCCAGCATGAACGGCGCGCTGTCGCTCAGCTGCGCAGTCACGCCCAGGCCTGCCTGGGCGATCACCCCGGCGCCGTAGAAGGCGATCATGTACAGCGCCAGCAAGCGCCCGCGGATCTTCGCGTCGCCTGCCAGCAGCAGCCAGCTTTCGATCACCAGGAACACGCCGACTGCGGCCCAGCCGTTGATCAGGCGCAGGATCGACCACCAGGTGGTGTCGTAGAACAACCCCTGCAACAGGATAGTGGCGGCGATCAGCGAGGCGAAGCTGGTGTAGGCGCGGATATGGCCGATGCGCAGGATCAGCCGGTCGTTGAACACCGCGCCCAGGGTCAGGCCGATGAAGTAGCTCGACGAGACGATACCGATGGTGGTGGCCGACTCGCCGGCAGCGCCCAGACGCAAGGTGGTCAGGGAAGACATGAAGCCGTTGCCCAGGGCAATGATGAACAGCCCGAGCAGGGGTGCCAGCGCCATGGCCAGCAAACGCGGAGACATAAAAACCTCAGAGGGGAGTAGCGCAGTTGCCGGCTGTTCCGGCACAGGGAAAAAGGAGGCGCGATTCTAAGGCCCGGGAAGGTTTTCCCCAAGGGGCCTGGCCCTGCGGCATAATGACGCTTTTGCGCAGTTGACCCAGGGAAGGCCAGGTTTATGTTCGCTTCGCTGTTCGCGGTGCTGGCACCGGTGTTTATCGTCGCCGGTATTGGCTATGGCTGGGCCCGCACGGCCCTGGAATACCCTACCCAGTTCATTGCCCGGATGGTCATGACCGTCGGCACGCCGGCGCTGGTGCTGGCGACTCTGAACCGTACCCAACTCGACCCTGCGGCTTTCACCAGCATGGCCCTGGCCTGCCTGCTCTGTACCCTGGGCATGGCTGCGGTTGGGCTGGTGGTATGCCGCCTAGGCCGCCAGGACTGGCGGGTTTTGCTGCCGGCGTTCATGTTCCCCAATACCGGCAACATGGGCCTGCCGATCAGCTTGTATGCCTTTGGCGAGCACGGGTTGGCGCTGGCCATGGCGTTTTTCCTGGGCCTGTCGATCGTGCAGTTCACCGTCGGCATGGCCATTTCCGGCACGGCCGTCTCGCTCAAGGCGCTACTGCGCAATCCCGTCGTCATCAGCCTGGCCCTGGCCTTGCCGATGATCTTCTTCGATATTCATCTGCCGCGCTGGCTGGCCAACACGGCAGACCTGCTTGGCGGCATGTGCATCCCCCTGATGCTGCTGACCCTGGGGGTGTCGCTGGCCAGCATTCGCCCACAGCACATCGCCAGCGGCCTGTTGCTGGGCGGCGTGCGGATCGTGCTGGGGGCCGGAATGGGCTGGGCGGTTGGCGCCGCGTTGGACATGGAACAGATGCAGCGTGCGGTGCTGATGGTGCAGTCGGCGATGCCGGTGGCGGTGTTCAACTACTTGATGGCGGTCAGGGCCAACCGCTCGCCGGAGCAGGTGGCGAACTTGGTGATGTGTTCGACGGTGCTGTCGTTTGCCTGGTTGCCGGTGGTGCTGGCCTGGTGGATGTGAGCCTGTATCGGCCCCATCGCCGGCAAGCCGGCTCCCACAAGTAGGGCACAGCCTTCGTGGCTTGTGGTCTACCTGTGGGAGCCGGCTTGCCGGCGATAGGGCCAGTACAGGCAGCCATCATTTATCGAACAAGCGCTCGTGCACCCATCCCTTGTTGGTCAGCACCATCACTCGCTTCTCCCTGGCCGGCGTGTCGAGGGTGGCAACCGCCTCACCCAGGTCACGGATGCTGGCCTTCACCTCGTCATTGGCCGCCCAGTTCGGCAGGCCGGTAATCTTGTAGGCATAGGTCACATCGGAAATGGTGTGGCCCATCATTTCGCCCGGCTCGCTGAACTGCTCGATTGCCGTCACCTCGGCCTTGCCAAAGCACAGCCCGCCACGGGTGCTGCCGTTGAGCATTTTCTGCGCATCGGCCTTGTAGAACTTGCGGCCCTCGTCGGTGAGGTCGTAGGCGTAGTAGATGTCTGTGCGTGCCGGTTGCCACAGGCGTTCCGGCACTTCTACGCGGGACGTTTCCTTTTCGCTGACGATGCCGACCTTGGCCAAGGCATGCAGGGCCTTGTTGGTGCCGTTGACGTCGAAGTCCTGGGTCTTGGTGGGGAAATCGGAGACTACGAAACAGTGGGGATACTGGGTGTCGAGATAGGCCTGGGCGGCTTTGTGGAAATTGGCCTCGCTGGCGTCCTTGGTGTCCGAGCAGCCGGCCAGGGCGGCCAGCAGTGCCAGCGGTACGATCTTCCTGTACATGATGAAGCGTCCTTGGATTGCGAGTTGAACCGTTGTGGGCGGCATTAGAACCCACGGTTTAGAGCGGCGCAATCGTGGCAGGACGGCATCTCGACGGGGTTCACAAAAGCGTAGGGCCGCATGCGGCCCCGTGTTTTCAATGGGTGGGCACATCCCGAGTCCGCAGCTTTTCCGGCAAGGCAAACATCACCAGCAGTGCTGTCACCACACAGGCGCCGGCAATCAGGTACAGCGCCGGTGTGGTCGTGCCCGTCAAATCCCGAATGCGCCCCACCAGCACCGGGCTGACGATACCGCCCAGTTGGCCCAGGGTATTGATCAACGCAATCCCCCCCGCGGCACCTGCGCCCGCGCCGGCCAGCAACTTCGGCGGCAGCGCCCAGAAGCTCGGGATCGAGGCCACCACACCGGCGCCGAGCAGGCCCAGGGACACCAGCAGCAACGGCGTGTTGTCGTCGAAGATCCCTGCACAGAGGAAGCCCAGTGCACCCAGCGAGATCAAGCCGGCGGTGAACCAGCGGCGTTCGCCGGTGGCATCCGACAGCCGCCCGCACACCACCATGGCAATGGCCCCGCAGATGTACGGCACGGCGGTGAGCAGGCCGATCATCGACGGGTTCTCGGTGCCGGCGCTGCGGATCAGTTGCGGTGCCCAGAAGTTCAGGCCGTAGGAGGCGATCTGGATCAGGAAATAGATCAACCCGAGGGTCAGGAAGCCCGGAATGCGGATCGCCTGCAGCAACGAGCCCTGGCCATGGCCGGCCTGGGGCGGGTCGATGCGCGACAGCAACAGCTGTTTTTCGCCTGGGTTCAGCCAGCCGGCATCCTCAATGCGGTCCTTGAGCAAGGTCAGCACCAGCAGGCCCAGAGCCACGCACGGCAGGCCGCCGAGCAGGAACAGCCAATGCCAGCCACGCATCTGCAGGGCACCGTCGAGATGGCCGAGGATCAGCCCCGAGAACGGCGCACCGAACAGCCCGGCGAAGGCCGAAGCGAGGAACAGCAGCGAAGTGATGCGGCCGCGGTAGTGGCGCGGGAACCACAGCGTCAGGTAGTACAGCACCCCAGGCGCGAAGCCGGCCTCCATGGCGCCGATGATGAAACGCAGGGCATAGAACTGCCATTCGTTGGTCACGAACACCATCGCGGCCGTGGCCAGGCCCCAGGAGATCATGATGCGGGCGATCCAGCGGCGCGCGCCGACCTTGTACAGCATCAGGTTGCTGGGCACCTCGAACAGCACGTAGCCGACCACGAACAGGCTCGCGCCCAGGCCGTAGGCGGTATCGCTGAAGCCCAGGTCGGTCTGCAACTGGAACTTGGCAAAGCTGATGTTGATGCGGTCGAAGAAGGCGAACAGGTAGCAGACCATGATCAGTGGCATCAGCCGCCAGGCGACTTTGCGCACCAGGGCTTTTTCACTGTCGGCGGTGCCATCGGCAGCCGTGTGCAGGGCGGAAAGGCTCATTTTCGTGTTCTCCAGTCGGGCCGCTGCGGTGAGCGGCCCTGTTGTTCTTGTTGTCTGGTGGGGCGGTGCCCCGGTTGCAGCGATGGCTCAGGCGGGCAGGCCGGCCGGTAGCGGGTGCAGGTCGCAGTTGCGCCCGGCCTTGGCCAGCTGGCCGGGCACTTCATGGCCGAGCAGGGCAGGCAGGCCCCGTGCCATGTGCAGCAGACCCTCCAGGTCCACCCCGGTAGGGATGCCGGTTTCGGCACACAGGTTGGCCAGGTCTTCACTGCAGATATTGCCCGAGGCACCCGGTGCGAACGGGCAGCCACCGAGCCCGCCGAGGGCGGCATCGAAGCGCCGTGCACCGGCTTCATAGGCGGCCAGCACGTTGCACAGGCCCAGGCCACGGGTGTTATGGAAGTGCAGGGTGAGCATGCTCGCCGGCACTCGCTCCAGGCTGCGGCGCACCAGGCGCTCGACCTGGCGCGGGTTGGCCATGCCGGTGGTGTCGGCCAGGGTCACGCCCTGCATGCCGAGTTCCAGGTAGGCATCCAGCAGGCGCAGCACCAGGTCTTCCTCGATGCGCCCCTCGAACGGGCAACCGAAGGCGGTGGCCACCGAGGCATTGAGGCTGACCGGGCGCCCCTGCACGGCCTGGACGATGTCGCCGAAGCCGGCCAGCGACTGCTCGCGGCGCATGCGCATGTTGGCCAGGTTGTGCGACTGGCTGGCCGAAAGCACCAGGTTGAGTTCGTCGGCACCGGCCGCCAGGGCGCGCTCGGCGCCCTTGAGGTTGGGGATCAGCGCCACGTAGATCACCCCGGGTTGGCGCTGGATGCCGCGGAACACCTCATCGCCATCGCGCAGCGCCGGTATCGCCTTGGGCGAGACGAACGAACCGGCTTCGATACGGCCGAAACCCAGGCGCGACAGGCCATTGATCAGCGCGATCTTGTCCTCGGTGGCGACCCAGGTCGGTTCGATCTGCAGGCCGTCGCGCGGGGCAACTTCCTGGATGATCAGTTGCTCGGGGTTGACCGGGATCATTGCACCACCCCCTGGCTGCGCAGGCGGGCGATGTCGTGCGCCGCCATGCCCAGCCCACCGAGCACGGCGTCGGTGTGCTCACCCAGCGCCGGGCCTTGCCAGTCGACCCGCCCCGGGGTGGCCGAAAGCTTGGGCACGATGCCGGGCATGCGCACGGCGGTGCCGTCGGGCAACTGGCTGTCCAGCAGCATGTCGCGGGCCTGGTAATGGGGGTCGTTGACGATGTCGGCGACCGAATAGATTCGCCCAGCGGGCACTTCGGCCTGTTCCAGCGCCGCCAGTACGGTGTCGATCGGGTGCTGGCGGGTCCACTGCTCGATGGCATCGTCAAGCCGCGTGGCCTGGGCGGCTCGGCCGTCGTTGTGGGCGAATTCGGCGGCCTCGGCCAGGTCCGGGCGGCCGATGGTGTGCATCAGCCGGCGGAAGATCGGGTCGCTGTTGCCGGCGATCACCACGAAGGCGCCGTCGCCGGTGCGGTAGGTGTTGGACGGCGCGATGCCGGGCAGGGCGCCGCCGCTGCGTTCACGCACGTGGCCCAGCAGGTCGTATTCGGGGATCAGGCTTTCCATCAGGTTGAACACGCTTTCCACCAGCGACACATCGACCACCTGGCCGACGCCACCGTTGGCGCGCACGTTGAACAACGACAGCAAGGCGCCCATCACCGCGTGCAGCGAGGCCAGCGAGTCGCCCAGGCTGACCCCGGCACGGGCCGGTGCCGCGCCCGGTTCGCCCGTGGTGTAGCGGATGCCACCCATGGCCTCGCCGATGGCGCCGAACCCTGGCCGGTCACGGTACGGGCCGCTCTGGCCGTAGCCGGAAATACGCACCAGGGTCAGGCGCGGGTTCAGGGCATGCAGCACGTCCCAGCCCAGGCCGAGTTTCTCCAGGGCGCCGGGGCGCAGGTTCTCGATCAGCACGTCGGTGTCTTGCAGCAACTGCTTGACGATGGCCAGGCCTTCGGCGGCCTTGAGGTCCAGCGCCAGCGACTTTTTGTTGCGCGATTGCAGGTACCACCAGAGCGAGGTGCCGTCGTGAAGCTTTCGCCACTTGCGAAGGGGGTCGCCCTGGCCCAGGGCTTCGATCTTGATCACTTCGGCGCCGAATTCGCCGAGCAGGCGGGCGGCAAAGGGGGCGGCGATCAGCGTACCGATTTCCAGCACCCGAATGCCTTCGAGGGGAGCAGGCATGTTGCGTACCTCATTTGTTCTTGGACTTTGAGGTAGAGCCTAAGGCGACGGCGCAGAGGGCACCAACCCTCTGTCGGCAACAACCGTTCGCGAAACACGAAGGGTCAGCGGTCGCCACGCAGTTGTTCGAACAGCAGGCGGCTCACGGGCGACAGGGCTTCCAGCTCGCGCACCACCAGCAGCAGCTCGCGCTCGGCCCAGTCGTCTGCGAGTTTCACCGCCTGCAGCCCCAAGGCCCCGCCGAACAGCTCGAAGGCCTTGCGCGGCAGGATGCCCAGGCCCATGTTCGCCTGCACCATGCGGCACACGGCATCGAAGCTCGGCACATGGATGCGCAGGCGCAGTACCTTGCCGGCTCGCCGCGCGGCTTCCACGGTGCGCATGTTGATCGAGCTGGCCGCGTGCAGGCCGATGAAGTCGTTGTCCAGGGTGTCGGCGAACGCCACTTCAGCACGTGCGGCCAGCGGGTGCCCGGCAGGCAGCACCAGCACCAGCTGGTCGCGCTTGTAGCGCACGGTATGCAGGTCGCGGGTATCGCTGTCGGCCGAGCAGATGCCCAGGTCGGCGACGCCGTCGAGCACACCCTGGATCACGCCATTGCTCGGGCGCTCTTCGAGGTCGAGCTTGATGCGTTCGTGGTGGGCGCTGAAATCGGCCAGGTCCTCGGGCAGGAACTGGATGATCGCCGACAGGTTGGCCAGCATCCGCACATAGCCACGCACACCCTGCAGGTGCTCGCCCAGTTCCAGGCCGATCTTCTCCAGGTTGAACAGCATGCGCCGGGCGTGGTGCAGCAGGGTTTCGCCGGCGGGGGTGAGCTGCATGCCACGGGCCTGGCGCAGGAACAGCGGCGTGCCCAGGGCGCTTTCCAATTCGTTGAGGCGCTTGCTGGCGGCCGACAGGGCGATGGCCTCGCGGGTAGCGGCGCGGGTTAGGCTGCCTTCTTCGTGGATGGCCACGAAGAGTTGCAGGGTGACCAGGTCGAGGCGGCGGATCAGGTTGGTTGGGTGCATGGGGGGGTGTTTACCAGGAGGGTGTCTGCTTGGGCCTCATCGCCGGCAAGCCGGCTCCTACAGGGACGGCAGCAGCGGTGTCCTTGTGGGAGCCGGCCTGACGGCGATGAGGCGCGAACAGGCTGTCAGAAATCGACACTCGCCGACAACCGCAAAACCCGTGGCGTGCCCTGGGTCAGGTAATTGTTAGAGGTCGAAGCCGAAGCCCAGTATGCCTTGTTCGCCACGTTCTCGACATTGGCCCGCAAGGTCACCTGCTTGTCGTCCAGCTTGAAGCGGTAGCGCCCACCCAGATCGACACGGGTCCACGCCGGGATGCTCAGGCTGTTGTCCGTGTTGACGTACTGCCCCCCGGTGCGCAACACCCGCGCGCTCAATGCTGCCCCCGCGATCCCCGGCACATCCCAGTCAGCCCCCAGGTTGTACTGGAAGCGCGGCACGCCCGGTGCACGGTTGCCATCGTTGCGGCCATTGGCTGTGTTGTCCAGCTCGGTGTGCATGAACACCGCCCCCGTAAGCAGCCGCAGCCCTTCGATCGGCTCACCGAACACATTCAGCTCGACGCCCTTGTTCACCTGCTCGCCATCCATGCTGAAGGTGTCCTTGGTCGCGCCCGCCTCGCGGAACGTGGTGCTGTTCGGTTGTTCGATGCGGTACACGCCCAGTGTCGCGCCAAAGCTGTTCCAGTCCAGCTTCACCCCGGCTTCCACCTGCTTGCTGCGCTTGGGTGGGAACACCTCGTTGGCGTTGCTCACGCTGGACGGCGCGGTCGGGCCCTGGGCCAGGCCTTCGATGCGGTTGGCATAGAACGACACATGCTCCCAAGGCTTGAGCACCAGGCCATAGACCGGCGTGGTCACCGACTCGTCGTAGTTGGCATTGCGCACCCCGGTGGCGGTGGCCCAGCCGTCGACGCCGATCGACTGCCGGCGCACGCCTACGGTCAGCAGCAACCGATCGTCGAAGAAGCCCAGGGTGTCGGATACCGCCGCACTCTTCACGCGATTCTTGCCGACGATGCGCGGGTCGTGCAGGTCGCTGCCAGCGTAGGTATTGGTCGGTCGCGGCACCTTGACCGGGTGGTACAGGTTGGAATCGAAGCGGTTGGCCGCCGTGATCGCCTCATAGGCCGAGCGCTGCTCGCCCCACATGCCCGAAAGGCCGAGGTTGACCCGGTGGCTGACCGGCCCGGTGGCGAAGCGGCCGTTGAGGCCGGCCATGGCGCTCTTGTTGTCCTCGTCGTGGGGCGGGTAGAGGTAGCCGCCGCGGGCCGTGCCGTCCTCGTCGCTGACGTAGAGCGAGGAGTACTCGCCGTTCTCGCGGGTGTGCTTGGCACCGGCGCCGGCATACAGCGTCCAGCTATCGTTGAGATCGTACTCGGCGTTGACCATGCCGTAGGTGTCTTCGAGCTGCGACCAGGTCCAATCCTGGGCGTAGTTGTCGCGTGCCGAGGGGGCGTGCGGCACTTTGCTGCCCGTTGGGTAGATCACCGCACGGCCCTGGTTGATGCGTTCCTTCTGATAGCCCAAGTCGGTGGACAGGCGTAGGCGGTCGCCACGGTAGTCCAGGGCCACGGCAACCAGGGTGGAGTGCTGGGCCTCGTCGTGCACGCCGGTGCCGCCGTCATGCTGGGCCAGGTTGATGCGCGCACCGAAGCGGTTGTCCTCGCCAAAGCGCTTGCCCAGGTCGAGGTGGCCGCCGAGGTTGGCACCTGTGGCGTAGTCGAAGGTGACGTGGCGGGTCGGCGTGTCTTCGGCGCGCTTGGGCACCAGGTTCACCGCGCCGCCGATGCCGCTGCCCTGAGGCGCGACGCCGTTGAGGAAGGCGTTCGGGCCTTTGAATACCTCGACCCGCTCCAGCGCCTCGGTGGTGACGATCTGCCGCGGCAGCACGCCGTACAGGCCGTTGTAGCTGATGTCGTCGGTGTTCAGCGGCAGGCCGCGAATGGTGAACACTTGCGAAAAGTTGCCAAAGCCCGCCGACTGGCGCACGGCGGCGTCGTTGAGCAGCACGTCGCCGAGGGTGCGCGCCTGCTGGTCGGCGATGGTCTTGGCGGTGTAGCTGGTGACGCTGAACGGCACGTCGCTGATCGGCTGGTCACCCAGCACGCCCAGACGCGCGCTGCGGGCCACTTGGCCGCCTTGCCAGGTGTCGCTGTTGGCGGCCAGGTCGCTGTTGATGGTGGTGGCGCCCAGCTCCAGGGCATCGCCCAGGTCCACCGTTGGGGCCAGGGTATAGCCGCTGTCGGTGCTGATCAGGCTGTAGCCACTGCCGGCCAGCAGGCGCGCGAAGCCGTCCGCCACGCTGAAGCTGCCCTCCAGGCCCTGGCTCTGCACACCCCTGAGCAGCGCCGGGTCGAACGACAGCGGCACACCGGCGCTGGCAGCGAAGCGGGCCAGCACGTCGGACAGCGGGCCGGCGGCAATGTGGTAGCTGCGTGTACTGTCGCTTGTGGCGGGCTCGGCGGCCAGCAGCATGGCGTTGGGGGCGAAGGTGCCGATGGCCATGGCCAGGCTCAGGGCTTTGAGGCGGAAGCGGGGGCGAGGCGTCATGCGAGGGTCCTGTGGGGGCAGAAAACGAGGGTTCTGCACTCATCACCGGACGACGCAGGAAAAGGTATCAGGCAGCGGCAAAAAACTTCACACCCTCGGTTCGACCGTCACCCAATAGCGCGTCAGACCATGGATCGCGACCGGCAGCGTTTCGCCGAGCAGGCGCAGGCTGGCATCGCTGTCGGTCAGTGGGAACGCGCCTGATACCTTCAGGTCGCCCACCGCCGGGTGGCAGCGCAACACGCCTGGGCGGTAACGGCCTAGCGTCTGTAGCAGGTCGGCCAGGCGCATGTCGCGTGCCAGCAGCATGCCGTGCTCCCAGGCCAGGTCGTCGCTGTCCAGGGGGCTGGCCGGCCGCACCCGAATGCTATCGAAGGCACTGCGCTGGCCCGCCTGCAACACCAGGTGGCCGCTGCCGTGCAGCGGCTGCGCATCCACCGCGCCATCCAGCACGGCCACGCGGGTCAGCGGCCCGTCGAGGTGCACGCTGAAGCGCGTGCCCAGGGCCTGTGCCTGGCCGTGCAGGGTGCGTACCCGCAGCGGCCGGGCGTCTGCGGCGCTGGTGACGAGGATTTCGCCGGCCAGCAGGTCGATGCGCCGCTCGCGGGCGTTGAAGTCGATATCGATGGCGCTGTCGGTGTTCAGCAGCACCCGCGTGCCATCGGCCAGGGTCAGCGGGCGTTGCTCGCCCACGGCGGTGCGCGCGTCGGCGCGCCACTGTTGCCAGGGCGTTTCGCGCCAGGCCAGCCAGGTTGCAGGTGCGGCCAGCAGCAAAAGCCCCAGGCGCTGCATGGCCTGGCGCCGGCTGACGCCACCTTGGCGGCTCAAGCGGCGCAGGGTTTCCCCGGCTACCGGTGTGGGCAGGCGGCGGAAGTCGCCGAGGATCGCCTCGGCGCGCTGCCAGGCCTGGGCATGCTCGGCGCTGCGCTGGCACCAGGCCTGAACGGCGCGGTGGTCGTCCTCGGTGGCGCTGCCCGATTGCAGTTGCACCAGCCAGTCGGCGGCTTCGCCGAGGATCTGCGGGTCGATGCGGGCGCTCATGTGTCCAGGCTCAGGCAGGCGAGGAAGGCGCTGCGCATGTCACGCTTGACGGTGATCAGCGAGACGTTCAGCTGCGCAGCGATCTCGCCATAAGTCAGGCCATCGAGTTGCGACAACAGGAACACCTGGCGCACCCGCGCCGGCATTTCGCGCAGCATGGTGTCGACGCGGTAGAGGGTTTCCAGGATCAGCCAGCGGGTTTCCGGTGACGGCACGTCGGGTTCGGGCAGGTGCGCGATGGCTTCGAGGTAGGCGCGCTCCACATCCTGGCGCCGCCAGCGGTCGACCAGCAGGCCCTTGGCGATATGGGTGAGCAAGGCCCGCGGTTCGCTGCCGAACCCCGCCGTGGCCTGGCGGCCGAGCAGGCGCACGAAGGTGTCGTGGGCCAGGTCTGCGGCATCGCAGGCATTGCCGAGCTTGCGCCCCAGCCAGCCCTGCAGCCAGCCGTGGTGTTCGGTGTATAGCGTCTTGACCTGCAAGGTGAGGGTGGGATCGGCGGGGGGCATGGGAGACGGCGTTGTAATTAAGAATTGATCGCATTCTAATCATCTGGCCCTATCGCCGGCAAGCCGGCTCCCACAGGTATCCCACTCATCTTGAGCCCAGTGGGATACCTGTGGGAGCTGGCTTGCCAGCGATAGGGCCCGTGCAGACTCAGCGATTCAACCTCCCACTACCATCGAGGTAAACGGCGCCACATACGCCTGCAAGGTCACCAGGCAACCCACCAGAATCGCCAGAATGATCGAGTGGAAGAACACGTAGCGCAGAATCTCGCCCTCATGCCCATACCAGCGGGTAGCGGTGGACGCCACCACGATCGACTGCGCATCGACCATCTTGCCCATCACCCCACCCGAACTGTTGGCCGCGGCCATCAGTACCGGGCTCAACCCCAGTTGCTCCGCCGTCACCCGCTGCAACCCGCCGAACAGCACGTTGGACGCCGTGTCCGACCCGGTCAGCGCCACCCCCAGCCAGCCGAGCAGGGTGCCGAACATCGGGTAGAAGATGCCCGTGGCGGCGAACGCCAGCCCCATGGTCGCATCCAGCCCCGAATAGCGCGTGAGAAAGCCCAGCGCCAGCATGGCGACGATGGTGATCAGCGAATAACGCACCACCCAGATCGTGCGCAGGTACTGGCGCCCCAACTCCAGCGGCGAATAGCCCATCAGCAGCCCGCCGAGGATCGCCGCCAGGAAGATGCCGCTGCCGGTGGCGGTGAACCAGGTGAACTTGTACTGGGCGTCCTCTTTCTTCGGCGCCGGCACCACCGGCGGCACCTTCTCGATGTGCTGGTGGATGGTGTCAAAGGTGAACACCGGCGCGAACACCGGGTTGGCCTCGCGCAGCGGCTTGCCCTGCGGGTCGAGCATGGCCACGCCGCTGGCCGGGTCGATGGCTGCGCGGGTGTCGAACAGGTTCTTGAAGCTCGCCGTGCCCCAGGCGAACACGAACACGGTGAGGATGATCCACGGCATCCAGGCCTTGAGCACGCTGCGCTGGTCGCGCTGGGCAAAAGCGTTGCTGCCGGGGCTGTCGTCGGCCTCGACCTTGGAGTTGTCCACGCGCCCGGTCAGCGCCGCCGAGGTGTGCACCGTGGCCGGCTTCCACACCCGCAGGAAGGCGGTCAGGCAGGCCATGGAGATCAGCGCGGCGATCACGTCCACCAGCATTGGCCCGTGGTAGTTCGACACCAGGAACTGGGGAATCGCGAAGCTCACCCCGGCCACCAGGATCGCCGGCCAGATTTCCAGCATCTTGCGCCAGCCGGCGAAGGCCCAGATCAGCCAGAACGGCACGATCACCGAGAAGAACGGCAACTGCCGGCCGACCATCGCCGACAGCTCCATCTCATCCAGGCCGGTGACCTTGGCCAAGGTGATGATCGGCGTACCCAGCGCTCCGAAGGCCACCGGCGCGGTGTTGGCGATCAGCGCCAGGCCCGAGGCCGCCAGCGGCGAGAAGCCCAGGCCGATGAGGATCGCCCCGGTCACCGCCACCGGCGTGCCGAAGCCCGCCGCGCCCTCGAAGAAGGCGCCGAAGCAGAAGGCGATCAGCAGCAGCTGCAGGCGGCGGTCATCGGTGATGCGTGCCAGGGAGTCCTGCAGCACTTTGAACGAGCCGTTCTCGGTGGTGAGGCGGTGCAGGAAGATGATGTTGAGCACGATCCAGCCGATCGGCAGCAAGCCGTTGGCCGCCCCGTACAGCGCGGCGGAGCCGGCCATGCCAGCGGGCATGCCGAAGGCGAAGATCGAGATCAGCAACGCCGAACCCAGGGCGAGCAGGGCGGCGATGTGGGCTTTGATATGGAAGAAGGCCAGTGCTGCCAGCATGACCACTACCGGCACAGCGGCCATGAGGGTGGAGAGCCAAGGGCTTGCGAAGGGATCGTAGATTTGCTGCCAGACCATTTGCCACCTCGTTGTTGTTGTGTGAGGTTTCGCGTTTTTTGGGCAGGTTGGCATGCAGGGATGCCAGGGGGAGTATAGGAAAGGTTTCTGGCTGCAGTTGATGTTGTGAAGCTGCGGGCCCTATCGCCGGCAAGCCGGCTCCCACAGCGATTGGCGGTGCTGTACTTGTGAGAGCCTGCTTGCCGGCGATAGGGCCAGCGCGATCATCAGGACTGCTTTTCGCGCGTGCCCAAGACATCGCGAATATTGTCCACCACATTGCTGTCCTTGATCACATCGCGCAGCCAGCCTTCCAGCGGCATGTTGCCCCACTTGATGGCGCGTTCGATCAGGTACGGCACCGGGCTCTGCGGTTCGCTGTGCTTGAAGAACTGGGCAATGCCCGCGAGCATCGTGAAGGCTTCGTCGCGGTTCAGCGGGGTAGTGCGCATCACTGCAGGCGCTGCAGCCTGGGCGGGACTGTCCATTGATTCTCCTGGCTCGGCGTCAGCGCTGGCGGGCGCTACGGGTTCGGGCGGCGCCACGGCGAGCGGGTGCAGTTCAACGCCGCGGTCCTTCAGCAGTTTTTCTGCCAGCTGCCCCGCCCGCGAGAGCATGTCGGCAAGGCTGGCAAAGCTCGGCCCTTCGGCGCCGAACAGGCGGTCGGCGGTGGTCTGCAAACGCTCGCAGGCCTGCAGGCTCCGGGTAATCTGCAGGGCCTTGGCGCGCAGGTGCTCGGTATCGCTGAGCACCACCGAGCGCTGGAAAATCTCGGCGTTGATCTTGCCTTCGGCCAGCGCCGTCTGCATCGCCTTGGGGTTCTGCAAGGCGAGGTTTTCTACATGGCGTGATTCGTCGTAACGCAGCACGCCGAAATGCTGCCCCTGGGTAATGGGCAATCCACCGGTGATGTCGGTGAGGGTGGTCTTCAGCCAGGCCAAGCGTGCGGCACGTTCGTCCAGGCCGTCTTCGAGCGAGGGGTAGGCGCTGTCCCAGAAACTTTCGAGGATGCGCTCGGCCAGGCTCAGGCCAAAGGTGATGCCCTGGAAATGATCGCGCTGGGCCAGGCCTTCGCTCAGCCAGGCGACCAGCATCAGGTCCTTGCTCTGTTCGGCAAGCCCCTGGGCGGACAGCTGGATGACCTTTTCCCAGTCGGCGGTCTTCAGGTCGGTCTGCCAGTCGCCCTGGGTCAGGTAGTCAGGGTCTGCCCGGCGCGCCTCCTTGATCTGGTCGAACAAGGCGGAGAAGCTCAAGTCTTCGCCGCTGCCACCGTCGATCGGCGCGGCCAGCTCGGCCAGCGAAAGGTCATTGAGGATTTCAGACATAGGACACTCTGATCAGGGAAGTAGAACACCGCGCCGGGTAGCCCGGCACGGTGTGGGATGTGGGCCGCGTGCGCGACCCACTGCAGCACGTGCTTAGGCGAACACTTTGTTCGCGGTGCGGTCCCAGCCGCCGACGATGTTGCCGCCAGCCTGGCCGTCGGTACGGTTCTGCTGGGTGTAGGTGGTCTTGATGCGAGCGAAGTTGAAGCTGATTTCTTCGATCGGCAGGTCGCTGACCGCCTTGTCTTCACCGCCCTGGTTGCCACCGGCGACGAAACGTACCGAGGACACCACCACTTCTTCCATGTCGATGGTCAGGTAGGTGACCTTGTCACCACCGGCACGGTTGACGTTCAGCTTCAGTTTGGCGATGTGCTTGCCGGTGCAGCAGTGCTCGAACAGTTTGGCCGAAGCCTTGTCGACGGCTTTGCGGATCTTGAAGTCGGTCAGCGCCACGCGCTCGGAAGAAGCACCGCCCGAGGAACTGGCAGTGGCCGAAGTGGCCTGGGTGGCGCCGTACTCGTAGCCCAGCACTTCGATCCAGTCCTTGTGCTTGTCGTCCAGTACTTCGCCTGGGATGCCGTCGATTTGGATATACGCGTCAAATGCCATTGTGAAACTCTCCATTAACATCAGTAGAAGGGCGCTCATGCGTCCCTTGCTGTTGACCTCGCTGACCAGGTCAGCCGAGGTAGCTTGCCGCCCGCCGAGCTTCCTCCAGTGAGGCTCGGCTGGCCGGTTCTTGCAGGCGCGGCCTCAGTTGAGCCCGCGCACTTCGATTTCTACCCGCCGGTTGGGCTCCAGGCACTTGATCAGCTGCGCCCGTGGTTGCTGCATGTCGCAGTTGACCAGCGGCTTGCGGCTGCCTTCGCCCTGGGCGCTGACCAGTTCCGCCGGCACGCCCTTGCCGACCAGGTAGGTGCGGATGGTCTGCGCCCGTTGCCGGGAAACCTGCAGGTTGCCCTGGGCATCGCCCAGTTGGTCGGCGTGGCCCGAAATCACGATCTTGCCGATATTCGGGGTGTTCAACAGTTTGCTGGCGATGGCGCTCAGCTGGTTCTGGCCTTCGCTCTTGAGGCTCTGGAAATCGGCGCGGGCGAAGGCGAACAGGGTGTCCGACTCCAGCGTGATGGTCTCGATCGAGCGCAGCGACTGGGTCAGCAGGCTGTTGATGTAGTTGCGCGAACTGGACATCAGGAAGGCGTTGTCGAGGATGCGCGGGACGTCCGGCTCGCGGATCTGGTCGGCATAGAACACGATCTGCCGGCTGGCATAGGCGTAGTCCTGGTTGGCCGCGCTGTCGGCGGCGGAACTGGCCATGGTCTTGCCGGTGTGGCGGGCGATGGCCGGGTACCAGTAATCCGGCATGTGCGCCTTGAGGAACGCCGGGTCGGCCTTCTCGCGCTGGGCGGGCGAGAGCATCACGTAGGTGTCCAGGGCCGCCTTGCCGAAGTCGGCGATCGACTGGGCGCGGTTGTCGTGGGGCAGGGCCTCGGCCTCGACGCTGTCCACGCCGCTGACCGGCTGCAGCACCGGGCTGTTGCGCTGGTAGACCTTGAGCGTGGTCAGCAGATACAGGGTGCGGGTGAGGTTGTCCGCGGTGGGCTTGAGCATCACGTTCTGCAGGGTCGCGAAATAGCGCGTGCGCAGCACTGGTTCGACCTTGTGACCCTGGTACAGGCCCAGGCGCATGCCCAGCGGCACGGCCTGGTCGTGGTGTTGCCGGTAGTAGTGCCCGGCCCAGAAACGCAAGCGGTCGAGGCTGTGCCAGGCGGCGTACTGCCCAAGGTTGGCCTGGTCTTCATGTCTGGCCTGGGCCAGCTCGTCGGCGATGCTGCCCAGCGTTGCGCGGTTGTTCAGGTATGACCAGCCCCACAGGCTGCACAGTACCAAGCCCGCCAGGCTGGCGGCGCCGACCCAGGCGGCCTTGCGCTGGCGCTCGCGGCGATTGCTGGTGTACAGCGCCACCAGGTGCTGGTCAGGGATGATCACCTTGCGGAACAGGCTGTTGATGAACAGCGGCGCGGGCTGGCTGCCGGCAGGGCTGGCGCCGAGGTCGTGCTGCAGGGCGAAGCGCTCGGCGACCTGCTGGCCGTGGCTGCCCCACGGGGTCTCTTCGGCCTCCAGGGCGGCGGTGAAGTAGAAGCCGCGCAGCAGCTCGGCAGGCTGGTACGGGTTGGCCCGCAGCAGGCTGTCGACGAACGCTTGCAGGCGCGGCTTGAGCGCGGCCAGCTCCAGCGGGAAGCGGTAGGCGGCATCGTTCTGCCGGGTCAGCTGGATGTCCTGCTGCACCAGCTGCTGGCCTGCCACCTGTTGCCAGTAGCCGCAGAGCTCGTCCATCGCCTTGCCGAAACGCTGGCCCCAGTCGGCCTGTTCGTAGTGCTTGTGCGAGAAGGTCTTGCCCATCACCTCGCCACGCGCCGCGTCGTCCAACTGGCGGTAGAAGGGGGTGAAGCCGGGGATCAGGTCGCACTTGGTGAACACCAGGTAGATCGGCAGGCGCACTTCCAGCAATGCGCAGCTTTCCTGGATGCGCTCGCGCAGGCGCTTGGCCACCCGCGCCTGGTCCTCGGCAGAACCCTGCAGGATGTCGGCGATGCTTACGCTGACGATCAGGCCATTGAGCGGCCGGCGCTGGCGATGCTGGCGCAGCAGCTGCAGGAAGCCGCGCCACTTGCCGGCTTCTTCGGGGCTGTTCATGTAGCGCCCGGCGGTGTCCAGCAGTACCGCATCGGCGCTGAAGAACCAGTCGCAGTTGCGCGTGCCGCCCAGCCCCGCGACCCGCATGCCTTCACGCTCGGCGTACGGGAAGTTGAGCCCCGACTGCAGGATCATGGTGCTCTTGCCCGCCGCCGGCTGGCCGATCACCAGGTACCAGGGCAGGGCGTAGAGCGCATCCTTGGCCGCTGTGCCGCGCGGGGCGTTGCCGTGCAGGCGCTCAATGCCCTGCAGCAGGCGTTCGCGCAGCAGGCTGACCTCTTCGCGGTCGGCGGGCGTGGCGTTGAGTACCGCCTGGTCGGCGTCATCGCGCAGCAGGGCTTCGAGGTTGTGGTGCTGGCCCGCGCCGCGGTACAGCAACAGTACGTAGCCTGCCGACAGCAACAGGAACACGCCGATACCCGCCAGCAGGCTGTGCAGCGAGGCGAAGCCCAGGGCCCGGCCGATGGCCCAGACCAGGAAGATCGCCAGGAAGAAGGCCACCCCCAGCAGGTAGGGTTGGTAGCGCAGGCAGTAGTACTTGATCTTGTTCATACAGGCGTCGCATCCAACGCATCGACGAAGCGGTCGATGATGTGTTCAAGGGGGCGGTCGAAATCGTGCCCGTGTGCGCCGGGCGCCATCGGGCCGAGCAGGTCCAGGTGCTGGCGTGCATCGGCCGTGGCACTGAGCAGGCGGTAGGCGGTGTTGCTGTGGCGTGAGGTGAAGCCGTACAGCCGCGGGTGCATGAAGTCGTCCGCCAGCAGGCTCACCGCCGGGCCGCCATGGCGGCCACCCATGCGCGTCAACCAGGTCTGCCACAGGTCGGCGGTGGGGTTTTTCAGGCCGCGTTCGGCCGGCAGCGGCAGCTCGATGCCGCCTTCGAAGTCCCTGTGCAGCAACGGCCAGGCTGCCTGCAGCCGCGACAGCGCGGTGGCGCCGTCGAAGGTAGGCCAGGAACCCTGCAACGCCCGGGTGACATCGGCAAAGCTGAAGTCATGCAGGAACTTGGCATGGACCCGACGGAACAGGTCCAGGTCCTGGCCCTGTAGGGGGCGCAAGGCCTTGATGCGTTCGAACAGGGTCGCGCAGTCCGCACCCTGTACCGCCTGGTGCAGCAACGGCTTGATCTGCGTGCTGAACAGCTCGCCGAGGGTGAACGGGTTGGGCAGCGCCTCGCCTTCCTGGCCCTTGAGCAACTGGAAGATGAAGAACGGGTAGCGCCGGTCGCTGGCATCGCGTGAGCTCAGCAGGCCACCGAGCAGCCAGTTGCCATTGCGCGCCCGGTAACTGAAGAAACACATCGGCAAGGCGTCGAACAGCGCCTGCCAGTCTTCGCGGTGGCGCATCGCCGCCAGCGAAGCCTGCAGCCAGGCATCGAACTCGCAGACTTCCTCAGCCGCACCATGCAGGCTGACGAAATCCGCGCTCGACGGCAACTTGCCGAAGCAGCCGATCATTGCGCGCCCCTGTCGTTGAGCGCGCTCAGCGCCTTGACGTCACCCAGGTCGGTCAGCTTGACGCCACCGAAGTTGCGCACCACCAGGCTGACCCGGCCGCTGGCGGTGTTCCAGCTGAAGCGCTGCTGGATACCGTCCAGGTCCTCGACCCGGGCGCTTTCGTTCATGCGCAGCAGGCCCCAGCGGCCCGGGAAGTCGAACACGGTGACCCGTGCGCCAGTGAGGGTGACCACGTCCAGGCGTGCGCCCGGGGCGTTGCTGCTGCCCGGCCAGGCGAAGCGGCTCCAGCTGCTGCGGCCGTTGCGGTAGTGCTGCTCCTGGCCGTCGAGGGTGAAGACGATGTCGGTGAAGCTGCTCGACGGTTCGAGCATGATCTCGAAACCGTTCTCGCGGTCCGACAGGCTGGCGATCACCTGGCCCACCGAGCTTGCCCTGTCGATGCTGTTGAGCATGTCGGGGTTGACCAGCGCCGGTCCCTTGCTGTTGCCAAGGCCCAGGCCTTCGCCACCGGACAGGTTGCCGATCTCGTTGCGCTTGAAGGTCGGCAGCAGGCCGCTGTCGGGGTCGACGAAGCGCTGCAGGTCCTTGACCGAGGCCTCGTTGCGGCTGCCGCTGGCGATCGGGTAGCGGCGGGCCATGACCTGCTGCCAGGGCTTGGCGATCTGCTGGGCCCAGGCCTTGGCGATCTGCTGGCCGGCCGGATCACGCAGGGTTTCCCACGCATACTGGATGGGCAGGCTGAACAGCCCCTGCAGCGAACGCGACAGGCCGTCCTGGCTGGTGTCGACGCTGGTTTCCACGTAGTTGCGCACGGTGGTCACTTCGCTCGGCTGGCCTTCCAGGGTTTCGGCGATCAGCTGCTTGCTGCCCTTGCCGACGTCCTGGGAGCGCTGGATGTTGTTCATGCGCACCTTGAGCTTGCGCAGCGCGGCCAGGTAGCGGTCCATGATGGTGCTGTCGGCGCCTTCGGCATTGCTTTCGGCGAACACCCGCGCCACCGGCTCGAAGCGCTTGGCCAGGCTGCCGTCGTCGACCGCCGGCAGGCTGGGCGCCACGGCATCGGGCAGGGCGTCATTGGCGTCGAGCAGGCCGGTGACCTTGCTCCAGAACCCGTCCATCCGGGCGTTACCGGTGGCCGGCATTTCATGTTTGACGGGCAGGTCCCACTGGGTGTTGTCGTTGACCGCGGCCAGCAGGTTCTTCACCGGCGAATTCTGCACATCGCTGTGCAGCCCCAGCTGTTCGGTGGCCGAGGCCAGGTCGGCGAAGTGACGCACACCGACGCTGCTGACCATCTTGTACCAGGCCTGGGTGTAGTCGCGTTTGTAGCGGGTCATGAACTCGCGCACGAAGTTGGCCTTCTGCACGATGGCATCGCCGCCTTCGCCATCGAGCACCCAGTCCGTTTCGTTCTGCAGGTTGCCCGACACCAGCTTGATCAGCTCGGGCTTGACGAAGGCCTCCCAGCCTTGGCGGGTGTAGATCGCCGGTACCCCGGCAGAGCCGTACAGCAGCGCGCGGCCAGGTTGCGGCACCAGGTCGTTGAGGCTCAGGGCCGGGAACTGGCGGCTCGCTTCCAGCTGCAGGCGCAAGTACTCACGGTCGACCAGCGAGCTGGAGATCATGAACGCCTTGAGGTTCTGCCGGGTTTCGCCAATCAGTTGCGCGTTGCGTGGCAGCGCAGGGGCCTGGCCCTGTTCCAGCAGTTGCACGTACAGCGGCGCGTTCTCGGCGATGACGCCCTCGTCGGCCGGTGTGCCCTCGGTGGCGGCGCTGGCCCAGGCCTGGGGCAGGCTCGCGGCGACGAAGGCCGCGTCCGGGTGGGCCTGTGGCTCGGTCAGCAGCAGGTACAGCTTGAGGGTGTTGTAGGCATCGATGATCGAGGCCACCTGCTGTTCGTCCAGGCGCCCGAGCATTTCTTCCGACAGTGACAGGCCACCGGTGGTGGCCGACAGTTCGGCGGCATCGCTGGTGGTGGCCAGGTTGACCTTGGCGGCATAGGCGCCGGCACGGGTGTTGGCCAGTGCGGCCTGGGCCTTGGCGGCAACGCGGGGGGCCAGTGGCTTGTCGTTGCGTTTCTTCGGTGTTGGGGCCGGGGTGAATTCCAGTGCCTGGTTGATGCCATTGGCGAAGGTATTGAAGGCACGCATCTGCACTTGCAGGTTACGTGCGATGGGCTCCAGGGCCTGGCTGCGCAGTTGCGCCAGGTAAGCGCTGCGCGCCACCTCATGCACGGCCTCGCCGTGGTACAGGCCGGCGCTCAGGCGCAACGGCACGCCTTGCAGGCGATGGCCCTCGACGGTCGCCATCTGCTCGCGCAGCACTTCCAGGCCTTTGCCAGCAGCCAGCAACTGCTCGCGGTCGGCCGATTGCTCGATCTCGGCCAGTTGCCCGCGCAGGCTGTCCAGCCACTGACGGTTGTTGGCGAACGACAGCGCCTGCCAGCCGATGAACGCCACCCCGGCTGCAGCGGCCAGGCCCAGCAGCAGCGGGCTGAACGCCGCCTGGCGGCCCAGGCGCGACTGGTACAGGGTGAGGTCGCGGTCCGGGAAGATCACCCGGCGGAAGGTGTCGGTAATGAAGAAGCTGCGGTTGCCTGCCGGCTTGACGCCGGCGTGGGGCGCGTCGTCATGGGCGACCTGCAGGGCGAAGCTGTCGGCGATGGCGTCTTCGTACACCTGGCTCAGTTGCTGGTCAGTCTGCAGGGCGCTGGTGAAGTACAGGCCGCGCAACAGCAGCGGCGCGCTGCCATGCTGGCTGCGGGTGAAGTGTTCGAGGAACTGTTCGAGCACGCCATCGAGCTCGGCGAAATACTGCGCGAAGCTGATCAGGGTGCTGTCGGCCGACGCGCCCAGGCTGATCATCTGCGCATCGACATGCTGGCGGATGTGGGCCTGCAGGTTCTTCAGACGCGTTTCAAGTACGGCGTGCAGGCCCTGGTTGCGGATCTCGTTCAGGCCGAAGGTCATCCCCAGCGGTTGTTGGCGCTGGTGCAGGTCAAGGCCCTCGAAGGCCTGGCTGAAGCCCGGCAACTGGTCGGTCTTGCTCAGCATCAGGTAGATCGGCGGGTTGGCGTCCAGGCATTCGGCGTACTCCTGCACCCGGGCCACCAGCTGGGCGGCCAGGGCTTCACGCGCCTCGCTGTTGGAGGCCAGCAGCTCCGGCAGGCTGACCACCAGCACCAGGCCATTGATCGCCGCCTTGCCGCGCTGCTTGCGCAGCATGCGCAGGAACGCCGCGAACTCGCTGGCCGACTGGTCATCGCGCAGGTAACGGCCGGCGGTGTCGATCATCACCGCGTCTGGGCTGAAGTACCAGTCGCAGTGCTGGGTGCCGCTTTCGCTGTCATTGGCGGTGGCGATGCTGGCCGACAGGCCCGAATGGGTGAGCAGCGAGGTCTTGCCGGCCGCCGACATGCCGAGCACCAGGTACCAGGGCAGGTCCGACAGCGCGGCCTTGCCGCCACCGCCGGCGGAGCGGTCGGTGCGCAGCATGGCGATGGCATGCTTGAGGCGTTCGCGCAGCACGTGCTGGTCACGGAATTCGCCGGTGGCGTTCCACGAGCGGTCGACCTCGATCTGCAGCAGGTTCTCCAGGTTGTGTTCGGCACGGATACGCTGGTACTGGCGCAGCACGATCACCAGCAGGAAGCAGGCGCTGACGATCGCCAGCGCTTCCGGTACATGGTGGCGCAGCCACGGCACCATCGGTGCCACCAGCCAGCAGATCAACAGGGTCGCCAGCCACAGCAGCGGCAGCAGCACCCAGAAACTCTTCAACAGACGCAGTAATGTTTTCATGTCTTCCTGACTCGGCTACCTGAAGGGTGTTCAGGCACTGAACAGCTGGCGGATTTGTTCGGAAAGGGCGGCGACGTCCTTGTCCAGCAACCAGTCGAGCGTGAGGTACACGCCGACACAGACCAGTGCGATCAACCCCAGGTACACCCACAGCGGCACTTCGTGGCGCAGCATCTGCGACACCTGGTCGGGCAGGGCCCAGTCCGGCGACAGGGCTTTGGGCGGCTTACGGTAGCGGGCGATGTCCTGGCCCAGGGTGTTGGCCAGGTAGCGCAGCTGGTCCTTCTGGCCAAGGCTGAACTTGCCTTCGAAGCCCAGGGCCAGGCACAGGTGATAGACCTCCAGCACATCGAGGTTCTGCTTCACATCGGCGCGCAGCGCCTCGACCTTCTCGAAGAAGCCTTCACCTGCCAGGTGCACGCCGAAGTAGCGGAACTGCAACGGTTGCAGCTCGAAGTGCTGGCGCAGCGCGTTGTCCTTGGCGCGCAGCACGCTCTCGTCGAGGAAGGCGCACAGCGCGTACTGGGTGTCCTTGACCTGCTCGACGCTGTAGTTGGCCGACCGGGCATCGCGCTCGAGGTTGGTGAAGAAGCGCTCGATGCTGCTTTCGAAGGCCGGCACCGAGGTCACCTCGCGGCCCTTGCGCACGATCAGCGCCATGCTGATGAAGTCCTGGACCAGGTCCTTGAGCGTCGGTTTTTCGCTGGCGGCCGCGACGGCGCCCTGTTGCAGTACGGCTTCGGTCATTTGAGCACCGCCATCAGTTCAAGCTTGAGGTTGGTAAAGGCGCTGGGCGCGTAGAAACAGATGGTCTGGGCGTTCATCATTCGCTCGTACACATGGCCATGGGGCTCGATGGCGAAGTACTGGTTGTCCAGGCGCACCGGGATCGCGTTGGGCAGGCGCGCGGCATGGTTGAGGGTGACGCCGGGCATGGCGCTGTTGACCACCACCTCGATGTCTTCCGGCGAGCCGACCTTGACGGCCCGCGGTACCAGCTCCAGCAGGCTGGCACCGGGCATGTCGGCGTGTACCGAGATATAGAAGTCGGCCTCGGCCAGGCGCGCATCGTGCAGCTGGCCTTGCCAGTACGACGGTTTGGTCTGGGTCAGCTTGATGACGATGCACTGGTTGGGCACCACGTTGTCGAGCATCACCCGGATCATCTCGTCGAGCTTCACCAGCGAGGCTGCCGGGTCGTGGTGGTCGTATTCGGGGATATCGCTGAGCTGGGTGTCCAGGGTAAAGGTCAGCAGCCCGCCGGCCAGGTCGGCAAGGAACAGGTACAGGCGCTCCGGGTGCAGGCGCGGGTGGGCCAGCAGGTGCGCCAGCTGCGGGTGGGCGCGGTTGACCGTGTTCAGCAGCCAGAAGAGGGTGACGTCGCTGGAGCCGAACTCGGCGATCTGGTCGGCACGCTCGCGGCGCCGGCCCGACAACGCCTTGCTCTTGGCCTGCAGCGCGCCGAGCAGGCGCTTGCCGATGCCCGCCAGGGTCTCGTGGCAGCCCAGGTGCAGGGTTGGGTGAACGAAGTGCGGGTCGAGGTTGAACCCGCCCATGCTGTTGCGCGTGAGCTTGGCCAGCGGGCAGTGGCTGTAGCCATCGAGGCTGTCGCCATCGACCAGCAGCACCACGTTCAGGCGCAGGCTGGTGATCTCGTTCTCGAGCTCGCCTTCGTTGAGGTCGGGCAGGGTATCGAACTGCTTGCGAAAACGCCGTGCGGCCTTGTGTTCCTGGCCATCTTCGACGTAGTTCAGGCCAAACGGCTCGGGCAGTTTGAGCGCAGCGTACACCTTCAGGTCGTTGGCCTTGAGCAGGTCCTTGAGGTCGCGCGCGGCCGGCAGCGGGTCGTGCTGCGGCGCGTCGTACAGGCTGCCGTCGGGAAACACCAGCTTCAGGCGCTTGAGCTGCAGCGAACCGTTGGCCAGGGCGTCTTCGTCCACTTGCAGCGCCTGCACGCCCCAATGGAAGGGGGTTGCGCGCAGGGTCGCCTCGGCCAGCTGGTGCTGGTGGAACTCATCCTGGTACTGGAAGTGCTGGGGCAGCAGGAACATGCCTTCCGACCACATCACCCGGCTCTGCTTGCTCATTTGACGCTATCCACTAGTGAATTGAAGGTTGAATCCATGGCCTTGCCAACCGACTCCCCGGCAGCGTCGGCGGCCTTGTCGACCACCGCGTCCTGCACCTTGTCGCCCAGGGTTGGCGCGGTGGGCGGCTGCAGTTGCTGCTGTCGTGCGGCCGCCAGCTGGTCGGCGGTGGGTGGTTTGTTCAGCACATCCATGCCGCGCACGGCGGTGATCTCGGTGTTGTCGACCAGAATCCGCAGGCCGTCGGAGGAGAACCAGATGCCGTCCTTGCGCAGCGAGTCGGCATCGAAGGCGACCTTCCAGCGGGCATCCTGTTCATCGCGGAAGAACGCCGCCACGCCGACGTAGCGGGTGCTTTGCGCCAGTGGCCACTGGTCGATCTGGCCAATGCCCGGCAGCAAGGTGAGCTCGCGGGCGTCGATCAGGGTGTTGCCCAGGGCTTTTTCCGGCGCCTCCCAGAGGGTGTCGGCGTCGCTGGCGGCGAAGCGTTCGAGGTCGGTCAGCTGATACACCCGCATCACCACCGACAGCGGCTTGCCGTCGGCGCCAGGGTTGAGCTGGTTGCCGCCATCGGAGGTGAGGATCACCTTCTCGCTGTCGGCCAGCATGTCGGCGGCCCAGCTGTCTTCCATGCGCTTGCCGATGCGGTCGCTGACGCCGCAACCGGCCAGTGCCAGCAGCAAGGCTGCGGCGGTCAGGCGCTTGAAGGCGGGGTGTGGGGTGTACATCACGTTAAGACCTCCGGGTTCAGGCCAGGCGATAGGCGAAATCGCCATCGCTGCCCAGTTCGATCGTCAGGCGCTCGATCGGCGCGTCCTGCGCCATGCGTTCGAGCACGTGCTGGGCAAGCTCCGGCATCAAGGTGCGGGACAGGATGTTGTCGATGTTGCGCGCGCCGCTGTCGACTTCGGTGCAGCGCGCGGCGATGGCCTTGACCAGCGCGTCGTCGTAGCTGAGCTCGGCCTGGTGGTTGCGGGCGAAGCGCTTGGCGATGCGCGCAAGCTTCAGGCCGACGATGCGTTCGAGCACCTGGTCCTGCACCGGGTAGAACGGCACGATGCTCAAGCGGCCGAGGAAGGCCGGCTTGAACACCCGGTTGAGCTCATCGCGCAGGTCTTCGACGAGGGTTTCAGGCGCCGGCAACGTCTCGGCGTTGAGGCAGGTCTGCATGATCCGCTCGGTGCCGGTGTTGGAAGTGAGGATGATCACCGTGTTGCGGAAGTTGATCTCGCGGCCTTCGCCGTCATCGAGCACGCCCTTGTCGAACACCTGGAAGAACAGTTCGAGCACATCGGGGTGGGCCTTTTCCACCTCGTCCAGCAGCACCACGCTGTACGGCTTGCGGCGCACGGCTTCGGTCAGCACGCCGCCTTCGCCGTAGCCGACGTAGCCGGGCGGCGAGCCCTTGAGGCTGGAAACGGTGTGGGCTTCCTGGTACTCGGACATGTTGATGGTGATCAGATTGCGCTCGCCGCCGTACAGGGTGTCGGCCAGGGCCAGCGCGGTTTCAGTCTTGCCGACGCCGCTGGGGCCGAGTAGCAGGAACACGCCGATGGGCTTGTTCGGGTCTTCCATGCGCGCGCGGGAAATCTTGATGCGCTTGCCGATCTCGTGCAGGGCGTGGTTCTGGCCGAGCACGCGCTCGCCGAGCAGCGCCGGCAGGCGCTGCACGGTGTCGATCTCGTCACGCAGCATCTTGCCCAGCGGGATGCCGGTCCAGCCGCTGATGACCTGGGCGATGGCGCCGGCATCGACCAGCGCGTGTACCAATGGCTGGTCGCCTTGGACCTGGGCAAGTTCTGCGCGCAGCGCGTTGAGCCGCTCGGCATCGGCGTCGTTGGCGGCATCCAGGGCCTTGAGCTGTTCGACCAGGGCCAGCTCTTGCTGCCACTGCTCGCTCAGGCGTTGTTCGTGTTGCTGCTCGGTCTGCAGGGCAGCCTGCAGCTCGCCCAGGCGGCGGGCGTGGTCGTGGCCTTTGCCGGCTTCGTGGTCGAGCACGGCGATTTCCGCCTGCAGGTTGTCGATCTGGCGGCGGCTGTCTTCCAGCGCGCCGGGTTGCGCCGACTGGGCCAGGGCGATGCGCGCGCAGGCGGTGTCGAGCACGCTGACCGCCTTGTCCGGCAGCTGGCGGCCGGTGATGTAGCGGTTGGACAGGCGCACGGCCTGCACCAGGGCTTCGTCCATCACCGCCACCTTGTGGTGTTCGCGCATCTTGCCGAGCAGGCCGCGCAGCATGTGGATGGCCTTGTCTTCGTCAGGTTCCTCGACCTTGACCACCTGGAAGCGGCGGGCGAGGGCGGCGTCTTTCTCGAAGTACTTCTTGTATTCGGCCCAGGTGGTGGCGGCGATGGTGCGCAGCTCGCCACGGGCCAGGGCTGGCTTGAGCAGGTTGGCGGCATCGTTCTGCCCGGCCTGGCCGCCGGAGCCGATCAGGGTATGGGCTTCGTCGATGAACAGGATGATCGGGTGCAGGCTGCGCTTGACCTCTTCGATCACCGCCTTGAGGCGGTTCTCGAACTCGCCCTTGACCCCGGCGCCGGCCTGCAGCAGGCCAAGGTCCAGGGTGTGCAGGGCCACGTCCTTGAGCACCGCCGGCACGTCGCCCTGGGCGATGCGCAGGGCCAGGCCTTCGACCACGGCGGTCTTGCCGACGCCGGCCTCGCCGGTGAGGATCGGGTTGTTCTGGCGGCGGCGGGTGAGGATGTCGACCATCTGCCGCACCTCGAACTCACGGCCCAGCACCGGGTCGATACGGCCTTCGCGGGCGCTCTGGGTGAGGTTGACGGTGTACTGGTCCAGTGCCGGGGTCTTGCCGCCGACCTTTCCCGCCGCTGCCGGTGCGGCTGTCGGGCTGGCCAGCGGGCTGGCGAGCTTCGACTCGGCGCTGCCTTCGACCAGCGCGCTGAGGTTCAGGCGCAGGTCGTCGGCGTTGATCTTTTCCAGCTCCGGCGCCGAGGCGATCACCACGCGGCGCAGCTCGGCGTCGTCCAGCAGGGCCTGCAGCAGGTGCGCGCTGCGTACCTGGCCGACGCCGTACTCGATCGAGGCCAGCACCCAGGCCTGCTCGATCATGCGGGTGATGTGCGGCGACAACGCAGGGGTGCGGGTGTTGCCTTTCTTGAAGGTCCCCAGGGCGGTGACCAGCTGCGCCTGCAGGCGCTCGGCGACCACGTCGTAGTGGCGCAGGATCGGCGGCAGGTCGCTGTCGCTGTTGTCCAGCAGCTGCAGCAGCAGGTGCTCGACCTCGACGTCGTAGTGGTGCTCTGACAGGCACAGGGCCGCCGCGCTTTCGGTGGCCGTGCGGCTGGTTTCGTTGAGCTTGGCGAACAGAGACTTCAGGTTCACAAGGCGACCCCATCGTAAGGAATGTGGAAGACGGCGCAACGCGAAGGTTCTGCGTCGCGGCCAGGGCGTTTGAGCCAGCCCAGCCAGCCCAGGGCGACGTTGCCGCTGCGGCCCAGCTGGGCACGCGGCACCGCTTCGCGCTTGAGGCGAGGGGCGATTTCGAAGTCGAGCTCGGCACCTATATAGAAGCGCACCAGCTCGACCAGCTTGCGGTAGTCCTCGGTGCCCGGCTGGAAGCGCTGGTAGTCGGCCAGTGCCAACGGGCCCAGTTCGATGCGGATGTTCGACTGGTAGTCCCACACCCGGTTGCCGACCACGGCGCTGTGGCCGAGCTGGGCGTTCTTGCGCCCCAGCTGGGTGCACTGCTCGGGCTGCAGGTTGAGCCAGCGGCCAGCGAACTGCCTGACCTGGATCGGCAGGCCGAAATAGAAGCCAAGCATGCGTTCGAGGTTCAGCGCGTTGCGCGGCTTCTGGCTGAGCAGGCCGGCGAAGTAGCTGAACAGCTCGCGGCGCAGCACCGGTTGTGGCTGTTCGAACTTCAGCGTCTGGGCACGCGGGCCCAAGCCCACCAGGTTGAGCAGGTAGCCGTCGAAGCCCGAAGTGCCGTTGCGTTCGTGCTCGATGTGGAACTTGTACTTCTGCCACGCCTCGTAGAACAGCGTGGTCATGCGGTGCGAGAAGATGTCGAGAAACGCATGGGCGGCATCGTCGCGGTACTGCACGTGGCGTTCCAGCAGCAGCTCGGTATAAGGGCGCGGCAGCACGCCGGACGGCCCGACCAGCCCCATGAAGGTGACCTGCACTTCCGACAGCGGCAGCCCGGCCGGCGACACCTTGCCTTCGCGCTCGAAGTGCAGGTCGCTGACTTCGCTGGCGGGGAACGCCAGCGACAGCTGGGTGCGAAAACGCAGCGGGTCTTCGTGCGGCCGCGTTGCCAGGTCCATGCGCCCGGTGCGGCTGTAGTGCAGGCGGAGCAGGCGCACCAATTGGAAGAATTCGAATCGGTGCGGCTCGGCTCTGGCCTGATCGATCAGACCAGGGGCTGATCGCCAGTACGTGCTGGCCATTGGACGACTCTCTTTTCTCGTTGTTGGGAGCGCAGTGACAATTGCGTGAAGCTGTTCATCGAGCAGTACTGGCCGAAGAAGTGGTCCAGCACCATGCCGAACAGGTACACGCCGCTGCCGGTGAACTGGCTTTCGTCGAAGGTCAGGGTGATGCCCACGCCGCGCACGAAGTTCGGCCGCGGGTGGCCGATCCGGGCGACCGTCGGCTCGCTGCTGATGGCCTTGATGCCGTTGATCTGTTTGCGGATGGCCGACACGTTGCGGTAGTTGTACAGCGACAGCAGTTCCAGCAGCACTTCGCGACCCTGGCTGACCAGCGACAGGTGGTTGAGCGACAGGTGCGCGATCAACCGCCAGATCAGGCCCTTGCCCAGCGGCACGCGCACCGTGGCGGTGGGCTTGCGCAGGCAGCGGATGTCCGTGATCACCGAGTTGGCCGGGATGTTGAAGTCGCCACGCTCGCCACCGAACGGCAGCATCAGCGGGATGTCCCGGTTGCTGCAGGTCAGGGTGATGCTCAGGGTGTCGCTGTTGCCGTCGATCAGCTCCAGGTCGCGGTCGACCACGCGGATGCTCATGGCGGTGGCGTCGCCCTGGTTGCGCCGGCGGGCGATCCAGAAGCTGTTGTGCGGGTCCTGCTCGCCACGCGGTTCGAAGAACGGCTGGCAGGTGCCGACCTGGTCGATGCCGCCGAGCTTGCGCACCCGGCGCACGCGGTCGATCGACACCACTTCGGCGGCGTTGTGCAGGCGGATGTCCGGGGTCACCGGGTATTCGTGCTGGGTGTGGGTGAGCTTGATCGGCTCGGCCTGCTGGCGGAACAGGTTGATGATCGGCGTGCAGTTGAGCTTGAAGTTGTTGCGCCCGATGTTCTGGGTCAGCCGCGCCAGGCGCTCGCTGAGGTCATAGTCGTTGAAGTAGAAGTTGATCTCCACTTGCTCGACGGCCTTGCCCTGCAGAATGCGGGCAAACCCCGAGAGGTCGAAGAACATGAACTTGTCGGGGAAGGTGAAGTACTCGTGCAGCAGGCGATAGCCCAGGAACGAGCGCTCGGAGTAGTCCACCAGGCCCTCGTCGCGGGCATAGCCCACGGCCTTCAGGGCATCGCGTGACAAGGCGACTTCACGCGGGCGGCCTTCGTCCAGGAAACTCAGGGTGGCCTTGGCCAGGTTGTTGAACAGCAGCTCGTACAGCTGCAGCATCAGCGTCGCTTCGCCATCGAGGAAGAAGCGCAGCCGGTCCATCTCCATCTGCCCGAACTTGGCGTCGCCGGTGGCTTCCAGATGAATGCGCAGGCGCGCCACCAGGTCGGCGCTGTGGCCGTTGAAGGCCGAGCGTTCCATCTCGGCGAACGAGGCCTGCTGCACGGCGATCGGCCACAGTTCCACCGGGTAGCAGGTGCGGAACTTGCACACCACGCCTTCGACGGCATTGGCCACCATCTCGGTGTGCCGGGCCACGCGGTAGGCTTCGGTGACTTTCTCGTGCTTGCCCAGGCTCAGCTCGGCGATCGACATCGACGGGGTAGGGCGCAGGTAGTGCGGGTACAGCACCTCGAGGAACGACTCGACGATTTCCGGGAACTCGTCGTCCAGCTTTTTATGCACCCGCGCCGAGAGGAACGAGAACGCCTCGATCAGGCGCTCGGTATGCGGGTCCTCGCAGTTGTCGCCCTCGATCAGCAGCCGCGAAGCGATTTTCGGGTACTGCGCAGCGAACTCCTGGCCGAGGAAGCGCAGGTGCGACAGTTCCTTTTCGTAGTAGGGCAGCAGTTCGTCGAGCATCAGTTGAGGTTCTGCACTTTGTATTCCTGGGTGTTGACCTGCAGCACGGCGTCGAACGACACCTGGCGGCTGATGTCCTGCAGACGCAGCACGGCGTCTACCCGGAAGGTCAACATGCGGTGGCCGTTCTGCTGGGCCAGCAGCTGTACGCGAACCCGGCGAAAACGCCGATCACCGGTACTGATCGCCCGCTCCAGCTGTTGCTGGATGAGCCGGCGATCCTGCGGGTCGAGCACGCTGCGGCTGATGAAGTCGGGCATGCCGTATTCAAGGATGGAACCACCGAGCTGGCTGAAGCCACCGAGCGCTTCGGCGACCAGGGACTGGCGGGTATTCACCAGCACCTCCAGGTCGCGGACGATGCTCGCCTTGTACTCGGCCAGCGAGCAGGTGCGCTGCACGGCAGGCTCGGCCGACTGGAACGGACGGTCGTCCAGCAGTCGGTCGAGCAGCGATGGCAGCAGGCGGGCCTGGTTACTCATGTGTCATCCCTGTACACACGGGCCTGTCAGCCGCGGGCGCCTTGTGGCAGTTCGGCGACCAGGCGCAGCGAGGCGGTCAGTTCGTCGAGCTGGTAGTGCGGGCGCAGGTAGGTCACGGCCTTGTACACCCCAGGCTTGCCCGGCACTTCGAACACCTCGGCGCGGGCTTCGCGCAGCGGGAACTTGGCCTTGGCCTCTTGGCTTGCGGTGTCGTCGAGCAGCACGTAGCTGGCCAGCCACTGGTTGAGGAAGCGCTCCACATCCATGCGCGAGGCGAAGCTGCCGATCTTGTCGCGCATGATCGCCTTCATGTAGTGGGCGATGCGCGAGGTGGCGAAGATGTACTGCAGTTGCGCCGACAGGCGTGCGTTGGCGTTGGCGATGTCGGTGTTGTACTGCTTCTGCTTCTGCGCCGACTGGGTGCCGAAGAACGCGGCGTAGTCGGTGCCCTTGCAGTGCACCAGGGGGATGAAGCCCAGGTCCGACAGCTCTTTTTCGCGGCGGTCGGTGATGGCGATTTCGGTCGGGCACTTGAGGGCGATTTCGCCGTCGTCGGTCTTGAAGGTGTGGGTCGGCAGGCCTTCGACCAGGCCACCGCCCTCGACGCCGCGGATCGCCACGCACCAGCCGTAGCGCGAGAACGCGTCGGTGACGCGGGTGCCCAGGGCGTAGGCGGCGTTCATCCACAGGTACTTGTTGTGGTCGCGGCCATCGACGCTTTCGACGAAGTTGAATTCCTCCACCGGGGTGGTATCCGGGCCGTACGGCAGGCGACCGAGCACGTGGGGCAGGGTCAGGCCGACATAGCGTGAGTCTTCCGAGGCGCGGAACGACTTCCACTTGGCGTACTCGACGGTGTCGAAGATCTTCGCCAGGTCACGGGGGCCGGACATGTCGGTGAACGAGTCCCAGCCGAACAGCTCGGGCGAGGCGGCCGAGATGAACGGCGCGTGGGCCGCGGCGGCCACGTGCGAGATCTCTTCGAGCAGGTACATGTCTTCGGGGTTGCGGTTGAACTCGTAGTCACCGATCAGCATGCCGAACGGCGCGCCACCGAAGGTGCCGTACTCTTCTTCGTAGACCTTCTTGAACAATGCGCTCTGGTCGAATTCGCTGGCGGCCTTGAGGTCGCGCACCAGGTCCTTCTTCGAGGCGTTGAGCAGGTGGATCTTCAGCGTGGTGCTGGTCTCGGTCTGGTCGACCTGGTACTTCAGGCCGCGCCAGGAAGCTTCCAGCTGCTGGAACTCACGGGCATGCATGATCTCGTTCATCTGCTCGGAGAGCATCGAGTCGATCTCGGCGATGCGTGCGTCGAGCACGGCGATCAGGTCCTTGCTCGGGGTCATTTCGCCTTCGAGCACCTGGTTGACCAGTTCGCCGATCAGGTCGCGGGTGCGGCTGCGCTCGGTGTCGGAGCGGGCCACGCGGCTTTGCGAGATGATGCTGTCGAGCAGCGAGGCCTGCGGGGCGAAGTTTTCCACTTCGACCAGGTCGGTGTCCTGCTGAGGGAGTGCTTGTTTGTCGGTCATCGTCTGGCTCCTGCTTACTCGTTGCCGTCGGTGGCGGGGACGGCGGCCTCGCGACCGAATTCCTTGCCCAGGGTTTTCAGCTTCTCGGTGTTCTGCAGCACGTCCATCAGCAGCTCTTCGAGCTTGTCGTTGCCGCCCATCTTGTTGCGCAGGTCGGCCAGCTTGTTGCGTACTTCCAGCAGCTTGCGCAGCGGCTCGACCTGCTTGACCACGTTCTGCGGCTCGAAGTCTTCCATGCTGTTGAAGTTCAGCTCGACGCCCAGCTGGGTGCCGTTCTTGGCCAGGGTGTTGTCGACGCGGTAGGTCAGGCGCGGCTTGATGCCCTTGAGCACGCCGTTGAAGTTGTCGCGGTCGATGAACACGAACTTGCGGTCCTTGAGCTTGGGCAAGGGCTCCAGCGGGTTGCCGGAGAAATCGCCCAGCACGCCGACGACGAAGGGCAACTCCTTCTTCTCGATGGCATCGCCGATGTCCACGTCGTAGGTGATGTGGACCCGTGGCGCGCGAACGCGGTCGAGTTTGTGCTGGGTGCTTTCCTTCTTCGCCATCGTGATCTCCAGTGCGAGCGATTCGCTGCGAAACATGGCGCGGCCCGCTGACGGGCGACGCGCGTTACAGTCCTTCGATCGTCAGCAGCAGGCGCTGACGGATTTCGTCGTTCATTTCCAGGATGTTGTCGCGGCCTACCAGCTCTTCGAAGCTGGTGTTGCCGGCGATCTGCGTGCTGCTGCGGATGACCGCGTCGTCGGGCAGTTCCGAACGCACCGGCGCGCCGATGATGCAGAACGGCAAGTCGCCCAGGCCCTTGAGGCGCTCGAAGCTCAGGCCGAAGCGCAGGCCCTCGAACAGCCGGCCAAGGCCGGGCGACTTGCTCAGGCAGTAGAACAGCACCAGGTAGTGCACCACGAAGCGGTACAGCTCGGCGCTGCTGCGGTTGGGGTCGTTGATCACGGCGCGAAAGCGCGCAAGCTCGAAGCCCTGGAAGCCGACCACCCAGCGCACCGGGCTGGTGATGCGGATGACCTGGCCACTCTGGGCCAGCACCTTGTCGTATTCGAGCGGGAACAGTTCGGGGGTGGTGCTGATGAGGTTGAGCGGCACGTCCAGCTCGCTCACCAGCTGGAAGGGGGCGGCGGAGCCGATGCGCTCGTAGAGTTCGATGAGCGACTGGAAGTGACCCTGGGTTTCGCGCCCGCTGCTGCGTTGCGCGCCCTGCAGGTATTCGCCGAACAGCGTTTGCGGACGGATCAGCGGGGCCACGGTGGCGAGGTAATCCGACGCCTGCGCCTTGAGCGCATCGGATATTGCCCGCGTCTGGCCACGCAGCCTGATCAGTGCTTCGACGTCAAACGTCTGTGTCATCGGTACATCGTCCATGAAGCTTGGTGTTCGTCCCGTAACGCCGTTGGCGCGGACCTGAAACTCGGTGCTGGCATATGAATATCGTGTTGCCAGCAATGCCGTGTAGGGCAGCTCGCTTTGGAAGAAGTTCCAGCGAGGCGGGCAATTTTTTCCCTGTTTTGTGAACGGGCGCAATGGTGTCGCATTGCCAGCGGCGTGGGTTGAGGGTGCGGAAAATCGGGGGTGACCCCTGCTGGCAAGGGCTCTGGGGCGGGAATAAAGACCGAGGAAATGAGTTAGAAATTATTTCCAGAAAGGAGAAGTGGGTCTCGTTTTGCAGCGGCTCACAAGACTTGGCAAAAGGCCATCCAATGATGGCAATGCGACGGAATACGGCGTGCTCATGGGCCCCATCGCCGGCAAGCCGGCTCCCACAAGGGGGGGTGGTACTTGAGGGCAGTGGCGTACCTGTGGGAGCCGGCTTGCCGGCGACAGGGCCCGAACAGGCACCTTCAAGCGCCCCATTCATACACCCACCCCAACAGCTCATGCAGCTCGTCAGTGGCCTCCACCAGCAGTGCCCCATCGCGGTACAGCACCTGGTCACTGATCGAACCCATGCCGCCATGCATCCCACGGATCCCATCGCGTACCGGCTCGCGGTCACTCGACAACCGCGAGCGACAGCGCTCGATCGCATCGGCCCAATCCGAGCACCCGCCATGACGCAGCAGCTGGGCAATGCGCCCCAGAACCACCCCGACCTCGGCCAGGCTCAAACGACCATCCGCGCTCCCGCGATCGGCCCCCGGCTGCATCATCAGCGCAGGGTCCATCTCCCGGCGCCGACACCGGACCACCATTGGCACCGCAGCCGAAGGCTCGCGCAACCAGGCCTCGAATCGATCATCCTCGATGGCGTAGTACTCCTCGTAATCCACCCGCCCGTTGCTGACCGGAATCGAGAGATAGCGGCGGTTCGAGCTTGCCTCGTACCCCAGCGAAAAGCGGTATTCACGGCTGGTGAAGGTGTCGTTGAATTTGAGGGCAGGGGTCGTCATCGTGCGTGTCCTTGCGTGTCCTTGCGTGCTCTGCGTCGTTGCCAGGCTACTGCCGGGGTGCGCAGAATAGACCCATGGACGACAACACCCAATGCAAGGAGCCCGCATGATCGACCTCAGAAGCCCGGATGCCGCGCTGAGCGAATACGCGCAGCGCTACCGCCACCTGCTCCCCGACGTCTCGCCGCAGCTGCTGCAGCGCATGGACTACATGCTCAAGCCCGACGCCCCCAGGCTACCCCGCGTAAAACCTGCCTGGCAGTTGGCGATGCCGTGGGCACCATCCTGGGTTTCAGCACCGCGACGCAGGCCATGTTGACGACATGGTCGGCGGTGGACTTACGACAGTAACTGATGGCCTGTTTCGTGAGCGAATGAAAGTTGACTGGGGAAATGGCGTTTCATGATCACGACTGAACGTTTCTTCGGGGGTATCTGGTCCTTCTGGTTTTTGCTGGTGATGATTTCAGCATTCACACTGGGGGTGGCGCCAAAAATTGTCTTCGTGCCGATGGCAGTGGTGACGGTGATGGTGTTCTGCTGGTGTGTGAAATGCGCCTACCGTTCGGAACGCTTCGCTGATTACGCGTCGTTGCGCCTCTGCTTCAGCTTGAGTGCCGGGCCGTTGATTGCCTTCATTCTTGCGCTTGCAATGACCTACAAGAGGTCCAGGATGGGCGGCGTGCAAGCCTTGGCGCTCAGCTCGCTACCACTTGTGGCGACCGCTCTTGCCTGTGCGTGGGCGCACGGGCGTAGAAGCAAAACCAGCGCTTGGGTGTTGCGCGGTGATCGTGTGGAAGTCTACGGGCAGGCAGAAAACGTGAACCCGTGGCTACTGGGCGGGCTGAGTGCAGGATTGAGTAGCGTACTGTTTCCGATGATCAAGGCCTACGACGAATCGGGGGCCTTCTTGTTGAGTGTGCTGACGCTCATTTCGCTGTATCTGGTTTTTTATCACCGCAACAACATCGCGGCTTTGCGGGCGCTGAAAGAGCGTGAGCGACGGGAGAAGCGCCATTACACCTTCTCGGATATCGAATATGTGCGAGGGTTGCGCGAGGCTTCGTGGCTGGGGCGATTATTTGCATTCAGAACCAAACGATAGGCGCCCTCGAGCATCTGCAAGCTTCAGGGGGGCGTTACTCGAAGATTGTTGGTATTCATGTAATTGCCTGAGTCAGGTCTTACCGCAAGGGGGCACGGACTGGGCCGTTCAATCGGCCGTGACCTATGCCAAAGCTGTCAACGGCCGTCGACCTGGACACAGATGTCTTTTCCGTCAATGACTTTACATGGCCAGTTGTCGTTAATGTAATGATCCGGTTTGAAGCACACTCGTTCATCTTTGACCCAGAACAACTGCCAGGCAGAACCTGATATCAACAATTTCGAGCAGGGCGAGTAACCTCTGGCCAGCAATGCCACTGTGGTCAGAATCATGACCGCTGGGATCACATACAGTAGCGTTTTCAGCGAAAGCCCGAACATGAGGGTCTGAAAACGGTGCAGCCGAGAGGCAGGGGGTGGGTCGAACTTCTTGCCGGTCCAGGCGCAGAATGCACTGCCAAGCAGCAGGATCGCGAGCGCTGGTGGCGCCATGAGCAGGCCAAACGCGAGGTACGGCGTCTCGACGACGGGGGCGCTACGTAGCAGCCTGTCGTAGAGCGGAAACAAGTAGTAAATGTAAGCATACAGCGACATGGCGCCTACCAGCAGGAATGCGACGATCATGGTGAGCGCCAGCAGCCTGACCTTCAGAGGCGATAGCCCGGGTGACATCTGTGAAGAGCGTGTATTCATCGTCAGAACTTAGGCAGGTTGAACGTGGGCAGTGAAGGCATCGACGGCAGCCTTGGTGCGCTTGGCCAGTTTGGTAGGCCTACCCCGTCGGGGCGTAGCTTGCGAATGATCCACGACTTGGCTTCATCGTAAAGCTCGTCGGCAATTCTGCCTGCGATGTTGGCTGCGGTTTCTTCAGCGTAGCGACGCAGGTCGTCTGGCTTGACTTCGGTGATCGTCTTATGAATTGCCTCGATATGATCCACGGCATAGCGAAGGCCAGCCTTCACTGCGTTCTTGATGCCGAAGTGGTTATCCAGTGCGTTCAGGCCAAGGCCCACGGCAAACACTACCAATGCGCCGGCAATTACCGGCGCGGCGGCTGCTGTGAAAAGAGCACCGGCAGCCAGCGCTGCTGCGTAGCCAAGCGCCGAGGCAATGCCAGCCTTGATCAGTTCCACGCCAACGCCGCCGAACAGGTCGCTCATGATGTGCTCGTCGGCAAATACCCACTCTGCGACTTCGATGGCTACCGCGACATAGCAGGAGAGCTTGAAACCCTTGATAGATGAGCCGCGCACGCCGTATTTGCCGATCCCCATGCTGACCAGTTTGGCGTTCTGGATGCCGTAGCGTGGCGCATTCAGTGTTTTACGCAGGCCAGGGTAGCCGGTCAGGACGACGTACTGCTTGCCGTTGCGTACCGTGTAGCGCACTTTCGTGCCGAATCCATTCATGTCTCGAATGAAACTGGCGGTGTTTTTTACATCCAAGGCCGCCATGGCGGTAGGCACGCCCCACGTCGTGTTGACGAAAGTGTGGGGTAGGCCGTTGTAGGTGGATTTCACGCCTTGCCACGTGCCGGTCAACCTATCGCCCTGGGTGCGGGGGCACACTTGTGGCGCTTGCGTGGCACTCTGTTCTTGTCGGGCTGATTGGGCCTGCGCCTGGAAGTCCTCCAGCGACATGATCACCATTTCCCGGTGATTCTGGTCCATCTCCTGGTCCAATTGGCTGAGTTGGCTTTCGCTCACGCTCACGGCGACTCTCCCTGATATCCGCTGTCTACTGCCTCATGGCTTGGCGCAGGGAGCCTACACCCCAGGCGCCTACCAGATCAAACCGACGGACATATTCCGATGTAATTAATCAAGAAAGCTGAAAGCCAGTCACAATGCCGATGTAAACTCGGGGTAATGCCATATTGATAGTATTGCTGTGATGTCTGGCTTATTGCCATCATTTGACAGCCCACGCCAAGCACGTTTTCATTATCGGATTTCCAGCTTGATGCAGGATGCATTGATATGATTACGGACGCCCTCGAGTCGGTGCTCACCCAGCATCAACGCCTGTTTACCTTCGATTCACCATTGCCCCCCGAACAAGAGTTGCAACTCCTTAGCTTCAGCGGCCGCGAGGCGATTTCGGAGCTTTTCAGTTTCCAGGCACAACTCATCTCCCATGATGCTCGCATCGAGCTGAAGAAGCTTATCGGCAAGAAAGTCACCGTCGGCATTGCCTTATCTGACGGCAGCACCCGTTACATCAGTGCGCATGTGTCTGATTTCGTGCATACCGGTGCCGATGGTGGCATTGCCAACTACAGCGCCGAACTCGTGCCGTGGATCTGGATTCTCAGCCGCCGCCGCGATTCGCGCATCTTCCAGGACAAGACCACCGAGCAGATCGTCAAGGAAGTCTTCGCTTACTACCTGACCCTGGCCGAGCATGAGTTCCGCCTGAGTCAGCCCCTCAAGCCGATCAGCTACTGTACGCAGTACCAGGAATCGGACCTGAATTTCGTGCTGCGCATGCTCGAACAGGAAGGGTTGTTCTTCACATTCGAGCATTCCCAGGAAGGTCATCGCATGATTATCAGCGATGACAGCAGTATGCTTCCGCAACTAGAGCGTCAGCCGCTGATTCGATACCACAGCGCATCGGTCACCGAAACCGCAGACTCGATAACTGCATGGTCTTCTGCGCGGCGGATGCAACCAACGCGCTTGGCTCTCAAGTCGTTCGACTACAAGCAGCCGGGCAACCCCCATCTAGTGCAACTCAACTCCGTCAATCAGCAGGGCGAGGTCGGTCAGTATGAAGTCTTCGAATACGAAGGACTCTACGGTTATGCCGATTCCGATGAAGGCATGCGCAAGGCACGGCGTCGGCTGGAGGCGATGGAGGTGGACGGCAAGACCTTCCATGGCGAGAGTAACTGCCGTGCCATGGAGCCAGGTCATTACTTCGAACTGAGCCAACATTACGACCACGATAATGACACTCCGGACGATCGCCAGTTTCTTCTGCTTTCCGTCACCCACTGGGGGCAGAACAACTACGCCAACGACAGCGAAGCCGGTTATCGAAACAGTTTTACCTGTATCCGGCGAAAAATACCCTTCCGGCCTGCGTTGCTGACGCCTAGGGCGGGTATCAGCGGCCCGCAGACGGCAATCGTGGTCGGCCCACCCGGCGAAGAGATTTACACCGACGACCTGGGCCGGGTGAAGTTACAGTTCCATTGGGACCGCAATGGCGAGTTCAATGATCAGAGTTCCTGCTGGGTCCGCGTCGCCCAGTCCGGCGCCAGCGGCGGCTTTGGCAGCATCCAGATCCCCCGTGTCGGCGACGAAGTGGTGGTGGTGTTCCTCGACGGCAACCCCGACCGCCCGCTGATCATGGGCAGCCTGTACAACAGCACCAACACCCCGCCGTGGGCGTTGCCGGCGAACAAGACCCAGAGTGGTTTCCTGACCCGGTCGATGAAGGGTGACGGCGGTACGGCCAACTTCTTCCGCTTCGAGGACAAGGCCGGCGCCGAGCAGATCATCATGCATGCCGAGCGCAACATGGATACCGAGATCGAGCTGGATGAGACCCATGATGTGGGGAGCAACCGGACGATTACCGTCGGTGGCGCGCATACGGAAACGATCAAGAAAGACACCGTCGTCAACGTCAAGGAAGGTTCTTACACCTTGCAGGTGGACAATCAGTTCATCCAGGTGTCAGCCAAGCAGCACATCATCCTTCAGGTGGGTGACAGCAGTATCACCCTGACCCCGGAAGGCATCGAGATCAAAGGCAAGGTCATCACCACCACCAGTACCGATACCACGCAGATCACTGGCGCCGCCGTGCGGATCAACGACTGAGGGCCGGGTGATGTACAAACCTTCGATCTACGACCGCATCTCCGCCAAGCGCGAAGCGCAAGAGGAGGCCGCACGCCTGGCCAAGTTGGCGGAAGCCGCCAAAGCGCTCGAGCCTGTGCCCGAGCCGGAACCGGTGCCCGTCGCGCTGCAAGATGTGGCCAGCGCGTTCACCTTTGCAGGATTCAACCTGCAGTTTCCGGCCGGTTTCCGTTTTCGCGACATCCAGACCACCCTCGAGCACGAAGGCGAGCCAGTCAACCTGCAGATTCGCCGCCGTGATGCGCGTGACGGGCAGCGCCTGGAGCAGCTGTTCGAGGCCGCGATCCTCGCCTTGCGCGAATCGAACCCGCAACTGCGCGTGATTCGCCAACGTGACTGCCACCTGGCAGGCAGCGCGGCCAAAGTCCTGGATTTTCATTTCAATGCCGGCCATGAACCGCGGCACGGCCGCTTGGTGGGTGCGCTGGTACCCGTCGAAGGCAGCAACGCGCTGCAATGGCTGGATATTTCCTGCGTGATCGACCCCTCCAGGCCAGTGCTGAGCCTATGGCTGGTGGAGTTCGACCTCATGCTCGATGGGCTGGCGCTGCGCTGACCCCAACGTTTTTTTGCTATCAGGAATTTTCATCGCATGGACTACGAGTTGCAGGAAGGCGGCATCGCACTGCCGCCAGGTTTCGAGGACCGCACGGTCAACATGTTCGTCTTGGGTGCCAGCGTGCCCGCACCGTTGAGCATCACCATCTCTCGCGACACGCTGCTGCCGGACGAAACGCTGCAGGCGTATGTGGAGCGGCAGATCAAGATGCTGACCTCCAAGCTGCGTGGCTACAGCCGCATGGGCAACAAGGCCGTCGCGCTCTCGACCACCGCGCCTATCCCCGGCATCCAGATCGACGCCTACTACCTCAACCAGGGCCGCCCGCTGTACCAGCGCCAGGCCGCCTTCATTGTCAGCCCCGGGCGTGCACTGATCTTCTCCACCACCGCCCAGGCCGACTTCAGCGCCCAGCAGAACCAGGACTGGGACAACCTGCTGGCCAGCTTTACCCCACGCAACCCGGTTGTAGCCGACGCCGAGCCCGGCGAACAGGAGTAACCCCTCATGTTCGAAGCGGCCAGGTTCGGCGACGAGATATCGCACACCAGCGCTCTAGGGGGCTTCCTGATCGGAGCGGCCTTGGGGATAGCGCTGGTGGCCACGGTGGCCATCGCCACCTTCACCTGCGGGTTCGGCGTGGCCTTGCTCGCCGGCCTTGCAGCAGGCATCGGAGGCAGCTTGCTGACCGCTGCCGGAGAGGCGATAGGCAGTCTGTTTTCATCCCCCTCAGGGACGATCACGACTGCCTCACCCAACGTCTTCATCAACAGCCGCAAGGCCGCCCGCGTCGAGAAGAGCATCGGTGCCTGCGACAAGCACCCGGGGCCGGTGCAGATCGCCGAAGGCTCGACCAACGTCTTCATCAACAGCGTCGCCGCGGCGCGCAAGGGCGACAAGCTGACCTGCGGCGCGACCATTACCGGCGGCTCGGGCAACGTCACCATCGGTGGCGGCACCTACCGCTACCTGCCGGTTGACGATGAAATTCCTCAGTGGCTGCGTACCACCGTGGACGTGCTGATGGCCATCGCTGGCGCAGCAGGCGGTATCGCCCAGCTGATCAAGGCCGGCACCCAGGCCGGCATGAAAGCGGTCATGCCCTGCGCCCTGAAGTTCACCGCAGGCTTTGTCGCTGGCGAAGTCGCCAGCCGCTACGTGGTCGAACCGGTGGCGCGCAGGGCCATTGGCGGCCTGGTCGGCAACCCGGTCGACCTGACTACCGGGCGCAAAGTAATTCCCGATGAAATCGACTTCAGCCTGCCGGGCCTGATGCCCATCGAGTGGTCGCGCTTCTACGCCAGCGACCTCAGCGTGGACAGCGTGCTCGGCCGTGGCTGGGTGTTGCCGTGGGAACAAAGCCTGCGCCGCAACGGCAGCTTCATCTACCTCACCGACAACCAGGGCCGCGAAGTGCCGTTCGTGACTTTGCAGCCGGGTGAGCGGATCTACAACCCGCACGAGCAGGTGTACCTGGTCTGTACCGAGGGTGGCCATTACATCCTGCAGACCCTCGACAACCTGTTCTTCTACTTCGGCGAAGTGCCGGACACCAATACCCACGTGCCGTTGCAACGCCTCGAGAACGCCCTCGGTCACTTCCTGCATTTCACCCGCACGCCGGACGGCACGCTGACCGACATCAGCGCCACCGGCGGCACTCGCGTGCACCTGCACTACGACAATCCGCTGGGTCGCCTGACCGACATCAAGCGGGTAGTGAACAATGAAGCGGTCGAAACGCTCACCCAGTATCGCTACGACGAACACGGCCAGCTCAGCGCGGTGATCAACCGCAACGGCGATACCGTGCGCAGCTTCAGCTACGCCGAAGGCCTGATGGTCAGCCACAGCAACGCGCTGGGCCTGGGTTGCCACTACCGCTGGGAAACCCTCGGCGGTCAGCCACGTGTGGTCGAGCACTGGACCAGCGACGGCGAGCATTTTCAGTTCCGTTACGACTTGGATAACCGCACCAGCTGGGCCACCGACGTCCTCGGCCGCGAGCTGGAAGTGCAGTACAACGCCGACCACCGTGTGATCGCCAGCCGCGACTACGGCGGCGAGCGCTACGCCATCGAGCTGGACGACAACGGCAACATGGTCGGTCTGACATTGGCGGACGGTAATCGCCTGCAGTTCCAGTACGACGAATTCGCCCGCCTGCTCGAAGAGACCGACCCGCTGGGCCGCAAGATCGCCTACGAGTACCACCACCTGACCACGCTGGTGACCAAGGTCAGCTACCCGGACGGCAGCACCTGGCAGGCGCGCTACGACGACCAAGGCAACCTGCTGGCCGAAACCGACGCCCTGGGGCACCTCACCGAATACCTGAACGGCGACGATGGCTTGCCGCACACCATCATCGACGCGACCTACAAGTCCAAATACCTGTGGTGGAACACCCTGGCCCAGGTCGAGCGCTATCAGGACTGCTCGGGCAAAAGTACGTACTACCGCTATGACGATCGCCAGCACCTGGTGGCAGTGACCGATGCGCTTAACCAGACCACCACGCTGGAGCGCAAGCCGGATGGCGAGGTGCTGCGTATCCATCACCCGGATGGCACTTCGGAGTCCTTCACCTACAACGTCTACGGCCAAGTGCTCAGCCACAGCGATGGCAAAGGCCAGACCACGCGTTTGCTGCGCACCGCTCGCGGATTGCCGAGCAGTCGCCAGGATGCAAAAGGGCAGCGCATTCGCTACGAGTACGACAAGGCCATCCGCCTGACCGCACTGGTGAACGAGAACAACGCGACCTACAGCTTTGCCTACGACGCGTCGGACCGGCTGACGGAAGAAGTGCGGGTGGACAACCTGACGCGACGCTTCACCTATAACGTCGGTGGTCACCTCACGCGACTGGATGAAATCGGTTATGGCGAACGGGGAGAGCGCCCGGAGCGGCATACCCTATTCGAGCGCGACCCGATTGGCCGGTTGGTTGCCAAGCTAAACCGCGATGCCCGACAGGACTTCGTCTACGACGACGGTGACCGGTTGCTGAGCATCGAGCGGCAACCGAGCGGTATCGGCAAGCAACTCGGGGTGACCGCAGAAAAGCTGGAGTACGCCTACGACCTGCTGGGCCGTCTCACGAAAGAAATCACCCCCGCTGGAACACTGGCCTACGAGTACGACCCGCTCAGCAACCTGACCACGCTGACCCTGCCAGACGGGCGTAAGGTCAACCACCTGTACTACGGCAGTGGGCATCTGCACCAGTTGAACCTGGACGGCCAGGTGATCAGCGACATGGAACGCGATGACCTGCACCGCGAGGTGTACCGGACGCAGGGCAAGCTCACCAGTTGCTTCGGCTATGACGCGATGGGGCGCAAGGCGTGGCAGTTCGCCTCGACGTTACCCGCCGAGAAACTCTCCCAGGTGCACAACGCGGGTATTCACACCTCGCTGCTGGTCGAGCATGCCTACAACCCAATTCACCGCCGTTACCAGTACGACCCGGCCGGTGAACTGGTGCGGACCCTGGACAAGCTGCGGGGCGAGATCAAGTACCAGTACGAAGCCAACGGCCAGTTGCACAGCCGCGACACCGGTTCACTGGTGGGCAGTGAAGAGTTCCGTTATGACCCGGCGGCCAACCGCTTGGACTTCAATGCGCGGCAGTTCGACAAGGTCAAGGACAACCGTATCAAGCAATGGCGGGATCAGGAGTACCGCTATGACCCGTGGGGCAATCTGATCGAGAAACGCTCGGGGCATAGCAAGCTGCAGAACTTTAGCTATGACTGCGAGAACCGGCTGGTGCGCGCCGAAACGCTGGTCAATGGGAAGCTGGAGAGCACGGGGGCGTATCGGTACGACAGCCTCGGGCGCCGGGTTGCCAAGCACGCAGAAATCAATGGAGCGGTTGAGCAGAAGCGCTTTCTTTGGCAAGGGCTGCGAATGCTGCGTGAGGAAACGCCTCGGCAGAGCGTCGTGTACCTGTACGAGCCGGGTAGCTATGCGCCGCTGGCGCGTGTGGATCAGGCTGAGGGTGAAGAGCAGAAGGTCTTCTACTTCCATACCGACCAGATCGGTACGCCGCTGGAGCTGACGGACAGCCAAGGGGAGATTGTTTGGCAGGCGACCTATCGATCTTGGGGCGAAATAGAGCACCTCACAGTCAATGACGTTGAGCAAAACCTGCGGTTCCAAGGACAATACGCTGATTTAGAGACAAATTTTTTCTATAACACATTTCGTTATTATGATCCGCAAATCGGACGGTTTACAACGCTAGACCCCATAGGATTGGATGGTGGCGACAATCTATATAGATATGCCGACAACCCAATTCGATGGGTTGATCCACTTGGCTGGGTGCATGAATTAACACCGGGGTATAATGTTTACGGCCTGTTCGATAAGGGAGCGGAAAAGCCTTACTACGTTGGTATCACTGATGATCTCTCTCGTCGTCGAGCAGAGCATTCGGGTACTGGTAGGTTAAGCCCGGGGGCAAAAATGGTCCCGCTTGACAAGAATGTTACATATGGTGAGGCTCGAGGGTATGAACAAGCCTATATTGAGCATTATGAAACCAAAACAGGCGTTGTGGGCGAAGAGATTTCGCGCAAAAATCGCGGTAACAAAATCAACTCATATGATCATGCGAATACTACAAGAGCGCCAGCTCGCCAGGCTAATTTCGAAAGTAATTTCGATAAGAAAACCGCTTCATTGAAAGGAACTTGCGGATGAGTGCGCTGAAAATTTTTGATTGGAATAAAAAAATTAAAACAAAGTTGAGAAATATTAAGAACGGAGATATTTTTTGTTTTGAATTGAGTGGCCATAAATATGGTGTTGGACGTATCATGACGCAGAATAGCCTCGGTCATGTAGCAGAAATATTTGATAAGGTTCTGAGCTCGCCTGTGGTTGACTCATTGACATTTGAACGTTTAGGTGACCCGATTATTCTGGACTCATATTCATTATTTGATCTCAAGGCTGAAGGTGATTGGAGGATTGTTGCTCATCAGGTAGATTATCAGCCATCTAATGAAGAGGGTGTAAGATTTGTATATGGCGTCGCAGATAACGTCAGGCTTGTTGATATTTTTGATAATGAAACTGCCTTGATTGAGCAGGGAGGTAAGTATCCGCTATATTCTCCCATGGGGGATGAAGAGGTAAAAGAGCTCTTCGGAATTTAGCCAGTTTGACTGAAAGGTATATTGCATTTTGTAGCTGAGTTGCTAGGAATACTTAAGGCTTTTGCTTCTCAGTTTTTAAGTATAGTCAGGTTTATAGCCCTGCTAAACCTAACGCTCCTCTTTATGATGCCGCTGGGCATAGCCCAGCTGGGAGAATGATTCACTATATGCTTGGCTGAGAAAGGGAGGCCTTGGCTTATAGTAAAAGAGATTTTGAAGCAGACGGATGATTATTGTTTGATTCCAATGGAGGATGACCGCTTCGCGATCAGTCAGATAATCTGGTTGGGAACTGATAGCGAAGAGCAGAAGTTTAAGGAGTTATTCGCTTTTTGCGAGGTATCTATTGATCACGAAAAAAACGTGCCTGAGAAGGTGTCGTATCTAAATTTCAAAGATCATCGTGGTGACTTCAAAGCAATATTCACTGCAGTTGATAACATTAAATCCGAAAAGTGGTCAATTCTACATGAGGGTTTCGTAGTCGACGCCTCTTTGAGTGATTTGGAATTCAATATGGCGGGAGCATTGTATCGTCGAGGGCAACCGGTTCGAGTGCTGGCAATTGAAGAGTACAAAGATTATTTGTTGATGGGGTCTCGGATTATGCCTTGGTGGAAAGATTCTTGCAACAATATTGACGACTTTCGATAGTTGTTTTCTAGTGTCTTTCGGGTTTAGGGGCAGTGCGGGTATTACTCTGACTGCTTGGGTATTGTAGGTAGTGTTGATTTTTAAGTGTCTGTTTAGATCTTTAAGAATCGAATCAGATTAATAAGGGGGCTTTGATATCTCCTTTGTTAGGGGCTTTTTACTACGCTGAAACGCAAATCTGACGGTGAGGTGCTGCGCATTCTGCACCCCGATGGCACGGCGGAAAGCTTCACCTACAACAGCCTCGGCCAAGTGCTGACGCACACCGACGGCAAAGGCCAGACCACGAGCCTGCAGCGCACCTCCCGCGGCCTGCCGAGCAGCCGCCAGGGTGCCAAAGGGCAGTGGATTCGCTACGAGTACGACAAGGCCCTGCGCCTTACCGCGTTGGTCAACGAGAATAGCGTGAGTTATCGCTTTACCTACGATGCGTCAGATCGGCTGATTGAAGAAGTACGGGTGGACAACCTGACCCAGTGCTTCAGTTACAACGAGGGCGGCCACCTGGTGCGCCTGGATGAAATTGGCTATGGCGACAATGGCGAGCGCCCTGAACGCGACACGCTGTTCGAGCGCGACGCCATTGGCCGGCTGATCGCCAAGATCAACCGCGATGCACGCCAGGATTTCGAATACGACGATGCGGACCGGATGCTGTGCATCCAACGCCAGCCAACCCGTGCGGGCATACAGTGAGGAGACGCCCGGGCAAAGCATCGTGTACCTGTACGAGCCGGGTAGCTATGCACCGTTGGCGCGTGTGGATCAGGCTGAAGGTGAAGAGCAGAAGGTCTACTACTTCCATACCGACCAGATCGGTACGCCGCTGGAGCTGACGGACAGCCAAGGGGAGATTGTTTGGCAGGCGACGTATCGGTCATGGGGTTCGATTGAGCATCTCGCGATCAATGATGTCGAGCAGAATCTGCGTTTTCAGGGGCAATACTCTGATGGTGAAACGGAACTGCATTACAACACCTTTAGATACTATGATCCTGAGCCAGGACGCTTTTTCACACAAGATCCGATAGGTTTAGATGGTGGGTTAAATCTTTATCGTTACGTTCCAAATCCGACTAGCTGGGTGGATCCGTGGGGTTGGGAATGCTGAAGTACTGCCCGGAAAAATTATTGGAAAGCTGAGGCTAAAGCACCTACTCGCGCATATTCCCCTGCAAACCTTGTGCGCATGGCTGAGGGTAAGGCACCCAAGATGACGGTTGAAGTGATTTCGAGGAAAACAGATAAAATTTCGATAAGAGAATATACGTTGGAGCTTCATCATAATGATATTCCACAGCGAGTAGGTGGAGCTGGAGTACATGATTCGTCGAACTTGCTCGCACTCAATCCTTGGGAGCATGAGGCCGCTGACCAATTTAGGCATGTAGGTTCGGACTTAATTAGAGTAATTAAAGGGGTTGATGTATGGTAGTTAATGGTGGTTCAGTTGCAGAGCAATTGGTGGGTTCAGCCGTATATAAACAAATGCTTGATGAACTTATTGCAACTGTCGGGGTCGAGGTCGAGTCAGAGTATGCAGAGGTATTCGCTAGACTAGATTCTGCTAAAATCGTGAGAGCAAAATTCGAAGTTGAAGAATTAATGGCGATATTTATTGGAAATATGGATGCTATAAAACAGTATTCTATTAATAAATTTAATTCCATTCCCGACGATGAAGACGATGAAGAGTACCCCGTTGGCGCAGCACCTACAGGTGACGAGAAAAGCAAAACTCTTTCAGTGGGTAAGTACTCGCCAGGCTTTTTGTTAACTAATATTATTGAGTATGGCTTGGCCATCGCTGGGCGTGAAAAATTGCTTGAGTTTGTTAAATTGTTTAGAATCCCAAAGGCAAAAGATTACACCGACCAAATTATGGAATTGGTAAATATGGTAAAGTGAACTGGCCGTAGTTTCCTATTTGTGTTGCTACTTCTTTGGAGAAAAGTTTCGAGAGCTTGATATGCGTTTGATTTTTATTGATTGCTTGGCGTTGGGCTGAGATTTATAGTTCTTTATAAATTTGGTTATGGAGGTGGCTGTTAGTTTCGTTTCAGTCACTTCCTTATGTTTTTTGACTTGAAGAGGCTCTTAATTGGGGCGTGCAGCAAAAGCCCCGTGTCGTCGAGCACTGGACCAGCGACGGCAAGCACTGTCACTTCCAATACGACTTCGCCAAACGCACCAGTTGGGCCACGGATGTACTTGGCCGTGAGCTGGAAATCCAATACAACGAAGACAACCGCGTCATTGCCAGCCGCGACTTCGGCGGTGAGCGCTACGCTATGGACCTGGGTCTTGGCTTATGACTGGAGAGAGGTGGATGTATGAGCGTGCTTGTGTCTTCGATCGTTGCGGTGTAAGTTAATTTATTTCTGTTGTTATTGAACTTTACAAGGTGTGCATCAGAAAACTGGGCGGCGCAATTTTTCGGGGCTGCGTTTGGTCGAGTTGGCGTCAGAGATTTTAGTCTTCGGCTGTTTTTTAAAAGAAATCACGGAGCGGTTGGGTGTGTTGTCATCCGGGAGTGCGACCGGAGTGACATACCCTGATCCTGGCGCACGGCCACCTGCTTTAGTTGAACCTGGACAGCCGGTGATCAGCGACATGGAGCGCGATGACCTGCACCGCGAGGTGTACCGAACGCAGGGTAAGCTCACCAGTTGCTTCGGCTATGACGCGATGGGGCGCAAGGCGTGGCAGTTCGCCTCGACGTTACCCGCCGAGAAACTCTCCCAGGTGCACAACGCGGGTATTCACACCTCGCTGCTGGTCGAGCATGCCTACAACCCAATTCACCGCCGTTACCAGTACGACCCGGCCGGTGAACTGGTGCGGACCCTGGACAAGCTGCGGGGCGAGATCAAGTACCAGTACGAAGCCAACGGCCAGTTGCACAGCCGCGACACCGGCTCGCTGATTGGCAGTGAAGAATTCCGTTATGACCCGGCGTCGAACCGGCTGGACTTCAATGCGCGGCAGTTCGACAAGGTCAAGGACAACCGCATCCAGCAGTGGCGGGATCAGGAGTACCGCTATGACCCGTGGGGCAACCTGATCGAGAAGCGCTCGGGGCATAGTAAGTTGCAGAACTTTAGCTATGACTGCGAGAACCGGCTGGTGCGCGCCGAAACGCTGGTCAATGGGAAGCTGGAGGGCACGGGGGCGTATCGGTACGACAGTCTCGGGCGACGGATTGCCAAGCAGGCTGAAATCAATGGCGAGGTCGAGCAGAAGCGGTTCCTTTGGCAAGGGCTGCGAATGCTGCGTGAGGAAACGCCCCGGCAGAGCATCGTGTACCTGTACGAGCCGGGTAGCTATGTTCCGTTGGCGCGTGTGGATCAGGCTGAAGGTGAAGCGCAGAAGGTCTACTACTTCCATACCGATCAGATCGGTACGCCGCTGGAGCTGACGGACAGCCAAGGGGAGATTGTTTGGCAGGCGACCTATCGCTCATGGGGAACCGTAGAACAGCTAGCTGTAAATAGCATTGAACAAAATTTTCGTTTTCAAGGGCAGTACGATGACCCTGAGACGGGGCTGCATTACAATACTTTCCGATATTATGATGCTGAAGTGGGTCGCTTCATTACACAGGATCCCATTGGGTTAACCGGTAGTGTCAATCTCTATCAATACGCAATGAATCCTGTGATATGGATTGATCCTTGGGGTCTATCGTGTTCGAGTGATGCTAAGACCCTTCGAGCTAATATGGTTGCAGCGGGTAAATCTGAACCGTCCTTCAAAAATTCTGCACACCATATTGTTATGTCCAATTCTGCTGACGTGCGTATGGTCGCTCTTCAGGACAAAATGAAAAGCATGGACATAGATATAAATACTGCGGAAAATGGAATATTTTTGCCGTCTAACAGCAAGGTTAAACTCCCAGAGGGGAGCACTTTACCGAATCACGCCAGCATTCACACGAATGCATACAAGCAAAAGGTTTATGATCGTCTGGTATCAATAAATAATAGCGGTGATTTCTTGGGTGAGCTTAATAAGATAAGCTCGGAAATTGCTCGTGGTCTTTTCTAGGTGGAGCTAAAACTGTGCAAGAGTTGAAGAGTATTGAGGAAAGATATAGTAGTATAACCTCGAGAAGCCAGGCGGTGCTAAACTCCTATTTGGCGTCGTCATTGCCAATTGTTCGGGAGCGTGTGATTAGTAAAGGTGCGCTTTATAATCAGCGTCCATTTGAAATCGAGCGGGCAGGATTTAAAAAGGGTCGTCAGCTTAAAAAGATGCCGGCAAGTGTTAAGAATACACACGTGTATCACCTTGACAAGAATGGACAAATAATTTTTGTTGAGATTTTCGGTCAGTCAGAAAATATCGTTAATAAAGAATTTTATTTTTATCATGACAACTGTGTTGAGCGTGTTTATTTTACCAGTGTCGAAAAATTAAGGAATGTCTCGCTATCCCTACTCGAGAAGGGGGTTGTAAAAAAGGACTTAAACTGGGGTGAGTATGGGTGCAGTATATCCGACTATTTTTACTCTGGTGATAGGCTGGAAAAAATACATGTGCGACAAAAAGAACATATTGATGCTGCTTTTTCAGAATACGAAGTGAGCCTAGAGTACGATGGAGAAGATTTGGTCAAAATATTGAATGTTTTCCCTAATGGCTATCAGGAGCAACGGTTTCCATAGACTTCTAAGCAATGGTGCATGTTGCTGGCGACTTGATTTGTTTTTCAAGGGTTAACCTCTAAATATGGGGGCTGTATTGCCCCCAAGTCTTTCTGTGGGGTTGTCGAGCACTGGGCAGGAACGGTGAGATTTATCATTTTCGCTAATTGCTGATCTTTAGAAATATATGTTTGGAGGGCAGGCGCGGGGATACTTATCCCGTCAAGTAGACTTTCGATGCGGATTGGCCAAATAGCCGGCAGACGACATGGTCGAAAGAGTGAGGTGGTAGGTAATCGATCGCGAACTGCGTTCCTATGAAATCGACTTCAGCCTGCCCGGCCTGATGCCCATCGAGTGGTCGCGCTTCTATGCCAGCGACCTCAGCGTGAATAGCGTGCTCGGCCGCGGCTGGGTGCCCTGCTATGCTAGTGCCGCGAGTTGGACATACTGTTTCTAAAGAAGGCGTAGGTATCGTATCTAGAAGCAGTATAAATCCTAGGACAGGACTTCCATTTACGAATGCTCGTGATGTACTCGCACGTGATATCCGGGAGTTGAGAAGAGTCTATCCGGATGTGCCAAATGAAAAGCTTCAAGAGCTTATTGCTATGAATAAATCAATTTATCCAGAAATGCGAAGATAGGGGTTGTTTATGAATGATAAAAAATTTGTGGGCGCAATCTATTCTGAATTGCTTGGAAACAATTTTTCGCAATATAAGAATTCACTCTTGAAGCCCGTTAATGCTGATAAAGACTCATATGCTCGAGCGCGAAATTCTCTGGCGCTATTGAGTGATGATCAAAAAAAGATGTTATAGATTTCCTAAGGCTGGTAATTGCAAATAGCGCATCTGTTTTATTGGGGGCTTTGGATGGAGTTCATTTTCCTGATGATCTTGAAGGTGGCTTTATCGTGACTGTAGACGGTGAGGAGATACAAGGCGACTTGCAGGATATTTTCATCGAAAAAGCACAAGAAGATGGGGTTTATAGCTGATTATTTTTGGCTTTTAATCTGGCTGTGGCTTTAATGTGCCATGGTCAAAGTCGATCTTTAAAACTTAGTTGGTAAAGATTGGCTGGTGCGAAAGCCTCAGCCATTCAGTTATATTTTCCTTGGGCTTAAGGGGCTACGATAACCCGCTCTTTTACTTGCATGTAGGGGATAACCTACAGGCTCATGAGCTACTAAGGCATGAGTTTTTAGTGCAGCAAGAAGTGGCGATGAAATCTACCCGACTTTCTGGAAATCCATCTATCGCACTTGATTTGGATCACCATACGCGAGGCCCTGCAAAAGATACACGCGGAATAGGCGGGGCGCATTGGCATGAGACACAGATTAGATCAAGCCAAGGGCTTGGTAAAAATGAATTTGCATCTAGCCTTAAGCGCGAGTTAGATATAACGTCAGGCGCCTTGCGAAAGTCCGAAGTTCCGGCCAGTAGAGTGAAAGCCCATAAGAAGCAAGCTAAGAAATTTTATCGCAGCCTCAGCGGTTTCCAAGGAGTATAAGAGTGAGGATTCACAAGATAATACCGGCTTCAGATGGAAAATTGCCATTCATGTTTGGTGGCGATAGTGCGCATGTTTCAGAATGGCCAAAAAATCCTGAAGGCCAAGATCTTTTGTTACTGTTTACCATTGATTGTAAAGTCGCAAGGCAACGATTAAGTAGAACAGATCTGCCCGCAAGAGGTTTCTTGCATGTCTTTTCTACGTATGATTCAAACGAATACTTCATTGACTCTATTACCGTTGACGAAGTGCAGCTACAGAAGGGGATGGCTTCTTATACCTGCGTTGTGCACGCTGATGATGTGGAGCCAATTAAATCCCCGCGCCCGTCAATTCCTCTTCAACTTGCAGATTTTGAGGAAACTACGATTGATGATGACGAGCTGTCAGTATTATCTTTGATCGCTGATGAAGCGCCTGCTGGGGCATTGATACCCGTGCAGCTGTCCGTAGACTATAATTTCCTTTGCCAAATATATTCTTCGGATTTTCCTGCGCCATTTGAAGACGCGCTCTACATGACTGATGGGGTGGGTTACTTGTTAATTAATAAACAAATTGGGGGTGGGAAGAGCGATGGCTGCTTTTTTGTTCAGGTTGCATAAGGCCTAAATTTTTATCGCCTTGGCTCACGGTATTCTAATAAATGGTTGTTGGAAAGTAACCCTGTTCGTGGGTATATGTTTAAGGCGTAGATAGGTAGTAATGCTGGATTTGTAAATCGATCTTTAAAACTTTGATTGCTAAAGGCTGGGGCCCTCTTAGCCTTTAAGCTCGCGTCAGAGTCGCGATATGTCACTTTGATACAGCGTCGACAGGGTGCTCGGCCGTGGCTGGGTGTTGCCGTGGGAACAAAGCCTGCGCCGCAACGGCAGCTTCATCTACCTCACCGACAACCAGGGCCGCGAAGTGCCGTTCGTGACTTTGCAGCCGGGTGAGCGGATCTACAACCCGCACGAGCAGGTGTACCTGGTCTGTACCGAGGGTGGCCATTACATCCTGCAGACCCTCGACAACCTGTTCTTCTACTTCGGCGAAGTGCCGGACACCAATACCCACGTGCCGTTGCAACGCCTCGAGAACGCCCTCGGTCACTTCCTGCATTTCACCCGCACGCCGGACGGCACGCTGACCGACATCAGCGCCACCGGCGGCACTCGCGTGCACCTGCACTACGACAATCCGCTGGGTCGCCTGACCGACATCAAGCGGGTAGTGAACAATGAAGCGGTCGAAACGCTCACCCAGTATCGCTACGACGAACACGGCCAGCTCAGCGCGGTGATCAACCGCAACGGCGATACCGTGCGCAGCTTCAGCTACGCCGAAGGCCTGATGGTCAGCCACAGCAACGCGCTGGGCCTGGGTTGCCACTACCGCTGGGAAACCCTCGGCGGTCAGCCACGTGTGGTCGAGCACTGGACCAGCGACGGCGAGCATTTTCAGTTCCGTTACGACTTGGATAACCGCACCAGCTGGGCCACCGACGTCCTCGGCCGCGAGCTGGAAGTGCAGTACAACGCCGACCACCGTGTGATCGCCAGCCGCGACTACGGCGGCGAGCGCTACGCCATCGAGCTGGACGACAACGGCAACATGGTCGGTCTGACATTGGCGGACGGTAATCGCCTGCAGTTCCAGTACGACGAATTCGCCCGCCTGCTCGAAGAGACCGACCCGCTGGGCCGCAAGATCGCCTACGAGTACCACCACCTGACCACGCTGGTGACCCAGGTCAGCTACCCGGACGGCAGCACCTGGCAGGCGCGCTACGACGACCAAGGCAACCTGCTGGCCGAAACCGACGCCCTGGGGCACCTCACCGAATACCTGAACGGCGACGATGGCCTGCCGCATACCATCATCGACGCGACCTACAAGTCCAAATACCTGTGGTGGAACACCCTGGCCCAGGTCGAGCGTTATCAGGATTGCTCGGGCAAAAGTACGTACTACCGCTATGACGATCGCCAGCACCTGGTGGCAGTGACCGATGCGCTTAACCAGACCACCACGCTGGAGCGCAAGCCGGATGGCGAGGTGCTGCGTATCCATCACCCCGATGGCACTTCGGAATCCTTCACCTACAACGTCTACGGCCAGGTCCTCAGCCACAGCGATGGCAAAGGCCAGACCACGCGTTTGCTGCGCACCGCCCGCGGGTTGCCGAGCAGTCGCCAGGATGCAAAAGGGCAGCGCATTCGCTACGAGTACGACAAGGCGATCCGCCTGACCGCGCTGGTGAACGAGAACAACGCGACCTACAGCTTTGCCTACGATGCGTCGGACCGGAGCATACACAGGCTGCACCCGAAATCTGCTCCGACAGGGGCCGTGAAACCCTCCCTTCTACAACCAGTTCCACTGCGTGGAACCACATTCCGTTGTGCTCCCGCCCTGACTCGCGCTTATCTGTCCCCAGCCACGACCTGCCTTCCCCGTCGTGATCTCAAGCGAACAACAAAAACGGGACCCACCCGCGCGAGGAGATTCCCCATGTCGCAACATCAGCACATCCTGGCCTGGCTCAATGACGTGGCCAGTGACCTGCACGCCATCCGCCACGATATCCATGCCCACCCCGAACTCGGTTTCGAAGAAAGCCGCACCTCGGCCCTGGTCGCCACACTGCTGGAGCAGTGGGGCTACGAAGTGCACACCGGCATCGGCAAGACCGGTGTGGTCGGTGTGCTGCGCAACGGCAGCAGCCCGCGCAAGCTGGGCCTGCGCGCTGACATGGACGCACTGCCGATCGTCGAGGCCACTGGCGCCGAATACAGCAGCCGCCACCAGGGCTGCATGCACGCCTGTGGCCACGACGGGCACACCACCATGCTGCTGGGCGCGGCACGCTACCTGGCGGCGACGCGGCAGTTCGATGGCACGCTGACGCTGATCTTCCAGCCGGCCGAAGAGGGCCAGGGTGGGGCGGAGGCGATGCTGGTGGACGGGCTGCTGGAGCGCTTCCCGTGCGATGCGCTGTTCGGCATGCACAACATGCCCGGGCTGCCGGCGGGGCACCTGGGCTTTCGCGAGGGGCCGATGATGGCGTCGCAAGACTTGCTCACGGTGACCATCGACGGCGTCGGCGGGCATGGCTCGATGCCGCACCTGACGGTCGACCCGCTGGTGGCGGCGGCCAGTGTGGTGATGGCGCTGCAGACGGTGGTGGCGCGCAATATCGATGCCCAGGAAGCGGCCGTGGTGACCGTGGGGGCGCTGCAGGCGGGGGAGGCGGCCAACGTCATTCCCCAGCAGGCGCTGCTGCGCCTGAGCCTGCGCGCGCTGGATGCCAAGGTGCGGGCGCAGACGCTGGAGCGGGTGCGGGCGATCATCACTCAGCAGGCCGAGAGCTTTGGCTGCACCAGCACCATCGAGCATCGCCCGGCGTACCCGGTGCTGGTCAACCATGCCGCGGAAAACGCCTTTGCCACCCAGGTCGGCGTCGAACTGGTCGGCGCCGAGGCGGTGGATGGCAACACCCGCAAGCTGATGGGCAGCGAGGACTTTGCCTGGATGCTGCAGCGCTGCCCGGGCGCCTACCTGTTCATCGGCAACGGCGTGCAGCGGCCGATGGTGCACAACCCTGCCTATGACTTCAACGACGACATCCTGCTGACCGGCGCCGCCTACTGGGGCGCGCTGGCGGAGAGCTGGCTCAAGCCGGCCTGACCCTCCTGTATTGACGACTGCCGCTGGAACCCGGGCGCGCCAGCGCCTGGGCGATCACTTGAACGTTGCTGGCCAACAGAAGATGGAGTGTTCCGCATGCAGATTTCCAATACAGGCGCGTCGCGTACCCGGCAAGTGGTCGCGGCGGTCATCGGCAATGCGCTGGAGTGGTATGACTTTATCGTGTACGGCTTCCTGGCGAGCATCATCGCCCACCAGTTCTTCCCCTCCGACGACGAATACGCCTCGCTGCTGATGGCCCTGGCGACTTTCGGCGTGGGCTTTTTCATGCGCCCGGTGGGTGGTGTGCTGCTGGGCATCTATTCCGACCGCAAGGGGCGCAAGGCGGCGATGCAGCTGATCATTCGGCTGATGACGGTGTCCATCGCGATGATTGCCTTCGCCCCCAACTACCTGGCCATCGGCATGGGCGCGCCGCTGCTGATCGTGGTGGCGCGCATGCTGCAGGGCTTTGCCACTGGTGGCGAGTACGCCAGTGCCACGGCGTTTCTGGTGGAGAGTGCGCCGGCCAACCGTAAGGGGTTGTATGGTTCGTGGCAGCTGGTGGGGCAGTGCCTGGCGGTGTTCTGCGGGGCGGCGATGGTCGCGCTGGTGACCCACCTGTGCACGCCCGAGGCGCTGGACAGCTGGGGCTGGCGGATTCCGTTCATGCTGGGGCTGCTGATCGGGCCGGTGGGGCTGTGGATTCGCAAGCACATGGAGGAGCCGGAAGAGTTTGTTGAGGCACGCAAGCAGGCCAAGGGCCAGGCGCCTGGCCTGATGCAGGTGCTGCGCGAGCATCGGCGCAGCCTGCTGGTATCGATGGGCCTGGCCTGTGGCGCGACGGTGTCGTTCTACGTGGTGCTGGTGAACATGCCGACCTTCGCCCACAAAAACCTCGGTCTGCCGCTGGACCAGGTGCTGCTGGTGCAGATGCTTGCCGTGGGCCTGATGACGGTGGTCATCCCCCTGGCCGGGGCGCTTTCGGACCGGCTGGGCCGGCGGCCGGTGCTGATGGCCTTTACCCTGGCGTTCTTCGTCATGGTCTACCCACTGTACGTCTGGGTGGCGGCGGCGCCGTCCATCGAGCGCCTGCTGGTGATGCAGCTGCTGCTGTGCACGGCCATCGGCGGCTTCTTCGGCCCGGCGCCGACCGCGCTGGCCGAGCAGTTCCCGGTGGCGGTGCGTTCCACCGGCGTGTCGGTGGCCTACAACGTGGCGGTGATGGTGTTCGGGGGCTTTGCGCCGCTGATCGTCACCTGGCTGAGCAAGGTGCTCGGCACCCCGGTGGCGCCGTCGTTCTATGTGCTGTTTGCCTGCCTGCTGACCCTGCTCGGCACCTACTGCCTGAAAGAGGCGCCCCGCGCCGGTAAATCCGTTGCCTACAACCTTGGAGTGAAACCGTGAACGCGTTAGCCATCGACCCGATCGTCAGCCTCGACGCCGAGGCGCTGTCCCAGGCGATCCATGCCCGTGAGTTTTCCTGCCGCGAAGTGATGCAGGCCTACCTGGCGCATATCGAGCGGTTCAACCCTCAGGTCAATGCGCTGGTGTCGTTGCGTGATGCAGAGGCGGTGCTGGCCGAGGCCGACGAGCGCGACCGCGAACTGGCGCGTGGCCAATCGCGTGGCTGGATGCACGGCATGCCCCAGGCAATCAAGGACCTGGCCGCCACGGCCGGGTTGCGCACCACATTGGGTTCGCCGCTGTTCGCCGAGCACGTGCCGACCGAAGATGCGATCAGCGTGGCGCGGATACGCGCGAGCGGGGCGATCATCGTCGGCAAGAGCAATGTGCCGGAGTTCGGCCTGGGCTCGCAGAGCTACAACACGCTGTTCGGCACCACCACCAACGCCTACGACCACGGTCGCGTGGCCGGTGGCAGCAGTGGCGGTGCGGCGGCGGCGCTGGCCATGCGTCTGCTGCCGGTGGCAGACGGCAGCGACATGATGGGCTCGCTGCGCAACCCCGCGGCGTTCAACAACGTGTATGGGCTGCGCCCCTCGCAAGGGCGGGTGCCATTCGGTCCGACGCCGGAGTTGTTCGTGCAGCAGCTGGCCACCGAAGGGCCGATGGGGCGCAGCGTGCAGGACGTGGCGCGGTTGCTGACGGTGCAGGCCGGGCATGACCCGCGCGTGCCGTTGTCGATCAACGCCGGGCCGGTGGATTTTACCGCAGGGCTGTCGCGCAGTTTCAAGGGCACACGGCTGGGCTGGCTGGGCGACTACGACGGCTACCTGCCGATGGAAGACGGGGTCATGGCGCTGTGCCAAGCGGCGCTGGCCGACTTCGCCGAACTGGGTTGCGAGGTCGAAGCCTGTCTGCCCGATTTCGCGCTGGCGCGCTTGTGGCGCTGCTGGCTCACCCATCGCCACTTCCTGGTGCATGGCAGCCTCGGTGCGGCTTATGCCGACCCGGCCAGGCGCGCCTTGCTCAAGCCTGAAGCGAAATGGGAAGTGGAGGGCGGCCTGAGCCTGGGCGCGCAGGACCTGTACCAGGCGTCGGTGGACCGCAGTGCCTGGTACCAAGCCCTCGGCAAGTTGTTCGAGCGTTACGATTTCCTGCTGTTGCCGGCCGCCCAAGTGTTTCCTTTCGACGCAGCCATGCCGTGGCCACAGGTAGTCGGCGGGCGGGCGATGGACACTTACCACCGCTGGATGGAGGTGGTGATCGGCCCGACCCTGGCCGGCTTGCCGAGCATGAGCGTGCCGGTGGGCTTCAATGCTGCCGGCCTGCCCATGGGCCTGCAGATCATCGGCCCGGCCCAGGCCGACCAGGCCGTGCTGCAACTGGCCTTTGCCCACGAACAGCTGACCCGTTGGGTACAGCGCTGCCCACCGAGCTGCCTGCAATCGCGTTGAAGGCCCTGGCCAGGCCCGTATCTTGCTGGGCATGATGACCATCCACGCAGAGACAGGGAGGTCGACCTCATGGGCACTACGCAAACGGGCACGGCAACGGACGGCGGCGGCGTGCGTTCGGTGGAGCGGGCGCTGGCCATCGTCGAGCTGCTGGGCGAGCACCAGGCGCTGGGGCTTGAAGAGCTGCATTACCTGACGACGCTGCCCAAGGCCACGGTGTCGCGCATGCTCGCCACCTTGCAGGAGCAGGGCTGGGTGTATCGCGGCCTGAGCGACCGGCGCTATCGTCTGTGCGCACGGCGGTTGTTCGGCGACCGCCAGCAGCGCTTCAAACGCCAGTTGGTGGAAACGGCCGCGCCCTTGTTGCTGGAGTTGAGCGAGCGCACGGGGCTGGTGGCCGACCTGTCGTGCTTCGACGGCGAGCGGCTGGAGGTGATGGAAAGCGCCATCCCTCAGGTGCTGCGCAAACGCTACCCGAACAACTGCCAGATCGTCGGGCACCATGCCAGCCTGTTCCACTCGGCCATGGGCCGGGCGTGCCTGAAGGAGCTGGCGGTGGATGAGGTACAGCGATTGGCGGTGCACGAGCGGGTGGGGGACGAGGCGCTGTTGCGGGATATCGAGGCGGATGCGCACAAGGGGTTCGGGCAGCGCACCGAGGGGTTCTGGGAGTACCCGGTGCGGTTGCCGTTCCTGATCCGGGCGATTGCCTTGCCGGTGCGGGTGGACGGGCGGTTGGCGGGGAGTATCGCGCTGCACTGGCCGCTGGACCAGGCGCCGGTCGAGCGAGTGTTGAGTCTGCATTTGAACAGCTTGGCGGAGGCGGTGGGGGATGTGCAGCGGGCCGTGGTGAACTAGCGCCCGCGCAATCTTTTGTGGGAGCCGGCTTGCCGGCGATGAGGCCAGGGTAGACAGCCTGTTAGGGCCCTATCGCCGGCAATCCGGCTCCCACAGAAGAGCGATAGGGTCATCTCACCGCCATACTGCAATGACCCTTCCATCGAAAGGCCCCCACCCATGCTGGTCGTCGAACAGCTGCAGAAATCGTTCACCACCGCACAAGGCACGCTGCCAGTGTTGCGCGGTGTCGATCTGACCCTGGCCCGCGGTAGCAGCCTGGCCCTGATGGGCGAATCCGGCAGCGGCAAGAGCACCTTGCTGCACCTGCTGGCCGGCCTCGACCGCGCCGATGGTGGGCGCATCCTCATCGACGGCCACCCCCTGAACCCCCGTGACGAATCCGCCCTGGCCCATTGGCGGCGCGAGGGCATCGGCCTGGTGTTTCAGCAATACAACCTGATCAGCAGCCTCGACGTGGCCGCCAACCTAACCTTTCAGGCTCGCCTGGCGGGGCGTCACGATAAGGACTGGGCGGCGCACCTGGCACAAAGGCTGGGCCTTGCGAACGTGTTGCAGCGCTACCCGGAGCAGCTGTCCGGCGGCCAGCAACAGCGCCTGGCTATCGGCCGTGCACTGGCCGGCCGGCCCGCGCTGCTGCTCGCCGACGAACCCACCGGCAGCCTCGATGAACACAACGGCGACGAGGTGCTGGCCCTGCTGCTGCAACTGGTGGACGAGGCCGACAGCACGCTGCTGATGGTCACCCATAGCCAGCGCCTGGCCGCTCGCTTGCGGCAACGCTGCGTGCTGCACCAGGGCCGGGTGCAAGCGGCATGAACAGCCTTGCGCTGGCCCTGCAGGCGCTGTGCAGCCACTGGCAGCGCCACCGCTTGCAGGGCATCAGCATCTTCACCGGGTTGTGCCTGGCCACGGCGTTATGGGCCGGGGTGCAAGCGCTCAACAGCCAGGCCCGCAACGACTACGCCCAGGCCCGTGCGCTACTGGCCGGGGCGGCGTACCCACAGCTGGTGGCGCGCAGCGGTGAGCGTTTCGACCAGGCGCTGTATGTGCAGTTGCGCCGGCTAGGCTGGCAGGTGACGCCGGTGCTCGAAGGGCGTTTGCAGATTGATTCGCAGCATAGGGTCAGGGTGGTGGGCATCGAGCCGCTGAGCCTGTTGCCGGGCATGGCCGTCGCAGGTGCCGAACCCCAGGCGTTCGACCTGCAGACATTCGTCGGGCCGCCCGGGCAAACGCTGATCGGCCCGGATACCCTGCGCCAACTGGGCCGCAAGGCCGGCGAGCAAGTGCGCACCGTAGAGGGGCAGTTGTTGCCGCCCTTGGCCCTCGGCGCGAACCTCGCGCCGGGTGTGCTGGTGGTCGACATCGGCCAGGCCCAGGCCTTGCTCAAGGCGCCGGGCCAACTGTCGCGGCTGATCAGCCACAGCGACCGGCCGCTGCCAGCGGACCTCGCGGCCAGCCTGAGGCTGCAGCCGGCCAGCGACGACGCCGACCTGCAGCGCCTGACCGACAGTTTCCACCTCAACCTCACCGCACTGGGCCTGCTGGCCTTCGTGGTCGGCCTGTTCATCGCTCATGCGGCCATCGGCTTGGCGCTGGAGCAGCGGCGCGGCCTGATGCGCACCCTGCGCGCCTGTGGCGTGAGCCTGCGTACGTTGCTTACGGCCTTGACCGTGGAACTGGGGCTGTTCGCGCTGCTGGGGGGCTTGGTAGGTGTGCTTGCCGGCTACCTGATTGCTGCCGCGCTGCTGCCCGACTTCGCCTCCAGCCTGCGGGGGCTGTACGGCGCCGAGGTGGCGGGGCAGCTGCATTTGCCATGGCAGTGGTGGCTGACGGGCATGGCGGTGAGCCTGCTCGGGGCCTTGCTGGCCGGGTTCGACAGCTTGCTGCGTGCGGCGCGCCTGCCGTTGCTGGGGCTGGCCCAACCGCAGGCGTGGCGCTTGGCCCAGGTTCCATGGCTGCGCCGTCAGGCATTGGCGGCCGGCGTGTTTCTGGTGGTTGCATTGGGTTGCGGCTATTTCGGCAACAGCCTGCCCAGCGCCTTCGCCTTGCTGGCTGCGTTGTTGCTGGGGGCGGCGCTGCTGCTGCCCGGGCTGCTGGCCCTGCTGCTCGGTGGGCTGGCACGCCAGGCGCGGGCGCCCTTGACCCAGTGGTTCGTGGCCGACAGCAGGCAACAGCTCCCGGCGCTGAGCCTGGCGTTGATGGCGCTGCTGTTGGCATTGGCCGCCAGCATCGGCGTGGGTGGTATGACCGAAGGGTTCCGCCGCACTTTCATGGGGTGGCTCGATCAGCGCCTGGCGGCGGACTTGTATATCACCCCCCATGACAGCCTCCAGGCGCAGCAGCTTTATCAACGGTTGCTCGACGAACCGGCGGTCAAGGCAGTGCTACCGAGCTGGCGGATGGAGGGGCGTTTGCAGCACTGGCCGGTGCAGGTGCAAGGCGTGATCGATCACCCGTTCTACCGAGCGCATTGGCCGCTGCTGGCCAATACGCCAGACGCTTGGGCGCAATGGGCGGCAGGCCAAGGTGCCATGCTCAGCGAGCAGCTGGTGCGACGGCTGCACCTGGCCTTGGGCGACCGCGTGACACTGCCCGGCGAGCCGTCGCAGGCCATGGCACTGGTGGGTATCTACGCCGATTACGGCAACCCCAAGGGCCATGTGCTGGTCAATGCCGACTGGTTGCGCACCCATGCACCGGCCGCCAGCCTGGCTGGCCTGAGCGTGCTGGTGCAGCCCGGGCAGGTGGAGGCGCTCAAGCAAGCGCTGCAGCAGCGCTTTGCTCTGGCGGACAACCAGCTGGTCGAACAGGCCCAGTTGAAGGCCTGGTCGACAGCGATCTTCAGCCGCACCTTCGCCGTCACTGCGGCCCTCAACAGCCTGACCCTAGGCGTGGCTGCGGTGGCGCTGTTCATCAGCCAGCTGACCCTTGGCCAGCGCCGCCTCGGGCAACTGGCGCCCTTGTGGGCCTTGGGCGTGCCGCGCCGCTGGCTGGGTTGGTTGTGCCTGGGCCAGGCGTTGATGCTCAGCGGCTTCACCGTACTCCTGGCGATGCCCCTGGGCCTGTTACTGGCCTGGTGCCTGGTGGCGGTAGTGAACGTGCAGGCATTTGGCTGGCGTTTGCCTTGGCAGGTTTTTCCCGGGCAACTGCTGCAGCTGGCGGTGCTGGGCCTGTTGACCAGCCTGGCGGCCAGCGTCTGGCCGCTGTGGCAACTGGCGCGCAGCCAGCCTAGCCAATTACTGCGCCAGTTCGCCGATGAAGCGTGAAGCCTGGCTGTTGCTGGCCTGCCTGCTGCTGGGTGGGTGCGACGTGCCTGCGCCGGCGCCCAAGGGTTATGCCGGCCTGGGCAGCGAGGCCGGGGCGTTCCGGCAGGTGACGCCCGGCGTGTCGCTGGTGTTCCCCCGCGACCACGGCGCCCATGAGGGCTACCGCATCGAGTGGTGGTACATCACCGCCAACCTCGAAGATGCCCAGGGCCGCGCCTGGGGTGCGCAATGGACCTTGTTCCGCTCGGCATTACGCCCGGGGCCGGAAACCCACGACTGGAACAGCCCCAACCTGTGGATGGGCCACGCGGCGTTGACCGGGCCGGGAGGCCACCAGGTTGGTGAAACGCTGGCGCGGGGCGGGGTGGGGCAGGCGGGCGTGACGGCCGAACCGTTCCAGGCCTGGATCGATGACTGGTCCCTGCAAGGTGATCCCGGTATCGGGCGCCTGCGCATGCAAGCGAGCGGGCAAGGTTTTGCCTACGACCTGCACCTGGCCACCGACAAGCCTTTGGTGCTGCATGGCTTGCAGGGTTACAGCGAAAAGTCCGGCAAGGGCCAGGCGTCGTACTACTACAGCCAGCCGTTCTACCAGGTGACTGGCGAGGTCGAGCGCGCAGGCCAGCGTATTGCGGTGACTGGCCAGGCTTGGCTGGACCGGGAATGGAGCAGCCAGCCGCTGGCGGCGGGGCAGCGGGGGTGGGACTGGTTTTCGTTGCATCTGGAGGGTGGCGCCAAGTTGATGCTGTTCCAGGTGCGTGAAGACAAGGGCCAGCCCTATCGGGCCGGGACCTGGGTCGATGCCCAGGGGCAGTCGCGGGCGTTGCAAGGCGCGGAGATCGAGCTGACACCGCTGGCCTGGGCGCGGCAGGCCAATGGCAAGACGGTGCCCACGCGCTGGCGGGTGCAGGTGCCTTCAGTACGGGTGGATGTCGAGGTCGAGGCGTTGGAGCCGAAGGCCTGGATGACCACGCGGTTCGCGTATTGGGAAGGGCCGGTACGGGTGAAAGGGAGCGAGGCTGGGCGGGGGTATCTGGAGATGACGGGGTATTGAGCGGTGGAGTACAAAAGTGCTCTTGCGTTCCGCGTCCATTGACGCCAGTGATTACCCTGTGGGAGCCGGCTTGCCGGCGATAGGGACCAAGCAGAATGTTTGCCTGCCCCGGCCTCATCGCCGGCAAGCCGGCTCCCACAAGTCTGGTGCCGGCGCTTGAGATCAATGCCCGCCTTTCATTCGCCGCGCCATCAGGTAGATACCCAAGCCCACCAGCGCCGCCGCGGCGCCAATGTATCCGGTACTGGTCCAGCCCAGCCCGGCACTGATCGCCATCCCCCCCAACCACGGCCCCAGCGCATTGGCCAGGTTGAATGCCGCATGGTTGGATGCCGCCGCCAAACTCGGCGCCTCATGGGCAATGTCCATCAAGCGGATCTGCAATGGCGCCGCCAGCGCAATCATGGTACCGACCAACCCGATCCCCAGTAGCAAGCTCCACAACGCCTGAGCAGCAAAGGTGAAGAACAGCAACACCGCCATCGACCACACCAGCACCATGCCCACGGCGCGGAACTGATAGCGGTCGAACAACTTGCCACCGGCAATGTTGCCGACAATGCCACCCACCCCGAACGCCGCCAGGCCAAACGGAATCCACTGCGGCGCCACCTGGGTCACCTGCAGCATGGTCGGCGCCAGGTAGCTGAACACGCAGAACATGCCGGCAAAGCCAATGGACGCGATGCCCAGCGCCATCCATACCTGGGGCAGGCGGAAGGCCTGCAGTTCCTTGCGCGGGTCACTGCGGGCCTCGTCGCGCGGTTGCGGCACATAGCGCGCAACCAGGGCGATGGTGCACAGGGCGATCACCCCCACCAGCACGAAAGCCGAGCGCCAACCGAAGAACTGCCCAAGGAAGGTCGCGATCGGGTTGCCCAGCAACATCGCCAGGGTCAACCCCATCATCACCCGGGCCACGGCGCCCGCCCGCTGGTTGCTCGGCACCATGCTCGACGCCACCACCGCAGCGATGCCGAAATACGCGCCGTGGGGCAGGCCGCTGATGAAGCGGAAGGCCACCAGGCCGGCGAAGGACGGCGCGAAGGCCGTGGCCAGGTTGCCGATGGCATACAGCGCCATCAGCAACAGCAGCAAGTGCTTGCGCAGCAGCTTGGCACCCAGTATCGCCAACGCGGGCGCACCCACCACCACCCCCAGCGCATAGGCGCTGATGGCATGCCCCACCTGCGGCTCGCTCAACTGCAGGTTGTTGGCGATATCGGGCATCAGCCCCATGATCGCGAACTCGCCGGTGCCAATGGCAAAACTGCCCAAGGCCATGGCCGCTTCCATCTTGCCCACTGCGCCCTTGCCGAGGGTGAGCGGGGGTAATTCCTGAACAGACATCGGGATCCTTACTGAAACTGGCTGAAACGTTCAATGCGCGATGATAGACGACATCCCTGCGCGCTGTAACATTTTGCATTAATTGCCGACACTCATAAAATGGCTGCATCAATCCGCCGGTTTCCGAGTGCGCGTCATGGCCATCAACTTCGATCTCAACGACTTGCAAGCCTTTCGGGCGGTGGTCGAGCAAGGCAGCTTTCGCAAGGCTGCGGAGGCGGTGCGTATCTCGCAGCCGGCGCTGAGCCGGCGCATCGACAAGCTGGAGGACGCCCTGGGCGTGCGGCTGTTCGAGCGCACCACCCGCAAGGTCAGCCTGACCCAGGCCGGGCGCGGTTTCATGCCCAGCGTCGAGCGCTTGCTGGACGACCTGGACAACGCCCTGCTGGGCATCAGCGAAGTGGCTTCGACGCGGCTTGGCCAGGTCACGGTCGCCTGCGTACCCTCGGCGGCGTACTACTTCATGCCGCGGGTCATCGCCCACTACCACCGGCAATTCCCGCGGATCAAGGTCAAGGTGCTCGATGCCAGCGCCCACCAGGTGTTAAGCGCAGTGGTCGATGGCGAGGCGGATTTCGGCCTGAGTTTCATGGGCACGCTGGAGGCCGATGTCGAGTTCGAGCCGCTGGTGCAGGAAAGCTACGTGCTGGCGTGTCGGCGCGACCATGCGCTGGCAACGCGCAGCAGCGTGACCTGGGACGAGTTCTACCAGCAGGCCTACATTTCCCTGGGCAAGACCTCCGGCAACCGCTTCCTGCTCGACCAGGCGCTGAGCGGCATCACGCCCCAGCGCCAGAGCATCTGCGAAACCCGCCACGTCACCACCATGATCGGCCTGGTGGAGGCGGGGCTGGGGGTGGCGGCGGTGCCGTCGATGGCGATGCCGGCGGCGGACCACCCGATCCTCACCTCGATCGCGTTGACCGAGCCTCAGGTCATGCGCAGCGTCGGCCTGATCAAGCGCCGGGGCCGTACCTTGACCCCGGCGGCGTTGGCGCTGGAGCGCCTGGTGGTGGACATGAAGGTCGAGGTCAGCGGCTGACCGAATCCAGCCCGGTAGCCTGCACGGTCTGCTGGGCATCAGGCGCGGCCAGGTAGGCGAGCAGGGCCTTGGCCTGTTGCGGATGTTGCGCGTTGAGCGGGATGCCCGCAGCGAAACGCGTTACCGACTGAACGGATTCCGGCAGCTTGCCGACAAAGCTCACCCCCGGCACCGGCAACAGTTCGCTCACTTGCTGGAAACCTACCTGGTAATTGCCCTTGGCAACCTCCGTGGCTACCGGGATTTTCGCGACCATGCTGGCCTTGGGCTTGAGCTGTTCGTCGATGCCCAGCCGCTTGAACAGTTGGTTCTGCACATACACGCCGCTGGCGCTGTCCGAGTACGCCACTGATTGAGCGGCCAGCAGGGTTTTCTTCAGCGCCTCGACGCTGCCGATGTCCGGCTTCGGCGCACCGGCGCGCACCACCATGCCGATCCGCGAGTCGGCCAGCTCCACCCGTGACGCCGGGTCGACCTTGCCTTGGCGGATCAATTCATCGAGCGCGTAGCCAACCATGATCACCACGTCGGCCTTCTCGCCACGGGCCAGGCGGTTTGGAATCGCCTCGGGCGCCTGGCCCATCGAAGGGCCCAGGGCGGTGTCGAGGGTGTTGCCGGTGGCGGCGGCGAATTTCGGGCCGAGCGCCTGGTAGGCCGCGGTGAAACCGCCGGAAGTCATCACCCGCAGCTGTTCGGCGTGGGCCGTGCTGCCCAGGCTCGCGCAGGCGAGCAGGGCGAGGGAGTGCAATACGTTGCGCATGAGCGTGCTCCTTCAGGACAGTGCCGGTTGCAGTTGACCGCGCGAGTTGCGGTAGAGGTACAGCGTCGCGCCCAGGGCGCAGAGCGCGGCAAAACTCATCCAGTAGCCCGGCGCTGCCTTGTCGGCGCTGTACTGGATCAGGAAGGTCGAGATCGCCGGGGTGAAGCCACCGAACACCGCCGTGGCCAGGCTGTAGGCCAGCGAGAAGCCCGCCACCCGCACCTCGGTCGGCATGATTTCGGTCAGCGCAGGGATCATCGCGCCGTTGTACAGGCCGTAGATGAACGACAGCCACAGCAGCACCAGCAGCATGTGCAGGAAGCTGGGCGCGTTGACCAGGAAGGTCAGCGCGGGATAGGCGCTGGCCAGGGTCAGCAGGGTCATGGCGATCAGCACCGGACGGCGCCCGATACGGTCGGACAACGCGCCGCCCAGCGGCAGCCAGATGAAGTTCGACACGCCCACCAGCAAGGTCACCAGCAACGCATCGGCGGTGCTCAGGTGCAGCACGGTCTTGCCGAAGGTGGGGGCGTAAACGGTGATCAGGTAGAACGCGGTGGTGGTCAGCGCCACCATCAGCATGCCGGCGAGCACGGTAGCCCAGTTCTGTAGCAGGGTGCGCAGCACCTCGGCCATCGCCGGGCGGTGCTTGCGTGCGGCGTATTCCTCGGACTCTTCCAGGTTGCGGCGCAGCAGGAAAATGAACGGCACGATCAGGCAGCCGACCATGAACGGAATGCGCCAGCCCCAGTCGGCGATCACCGCCGGTGCCATCCATTGGTTCAGGGCGTAGCCCAGGGCCGCCGCGACGATGATCGCCACTTGCTGGCTGCCCGACTGCCAGCTGGTGAAGAAGCCCTTTCTGCCAGGCGTGGCGATTTCGGCGAGGTACACCGACACACCGCCCAGTTCCGCGCCGGCCGAAAAGCCCTGCAGCAGGCGCCCGACCAGCACCAGGGCGGGAGCGAGCAGGCCGATGGATTCGTAGCCGGGCACCAGCACGATCAGGATCGTGCCGCTGGCCATGATCGACAGGGTGACGATCAGGCCTTTGCGCCGGCCCACTTCGTCGATGTAGGCACCCAGCACCACGGCGCCCAGTGGCCGCATGAGGAAGCCTGCGCCGAACACGGCGAAGGTCATCATCAGGGAGGCGAATTCACTGCTGGCAGGGAAGAACACCGCCGCGATCTGCGTGGCGTAGAAACCGAAGAGGAAGAAGTCGAACTGCTCGAGGAAGTTGCCCGACGTGACCCGGAAGATCGCGCCGGCGCGGGAGCGCCCGGAGGCGGTTGCTGCTGTCATTGCCTGTACTCCATACCGCTTTTGTGACGTGCGCCGCTGGGACGGCGCACGGTTCTTATAGGCGGATGAGGGTGCTACAGGGCTATTGATTAGAGAATTGCATTGTTCGCATCGATTGATGCCGATGCCGGATCAATCGGCCATTTGCAACTCAGGCAAGCTCACGCGGAACGCTTTGGTCAGGCCCAGAAGGCAGAGGAAACCAACGCCCAGCCAGCACAGGCCGATGGTGAACGACATGCTCGACAGGCTGGTCCACAGCCACAGCGTGCTGAGGAAACCGAGCACCGGGATCGCGCCGAACAGCAGGTAGTTGCGTGCACCGCGCAGCTTCTGGTCGAGCAGGTAGTGCTTGACCACTGCCAGGTTGACTGCAGAGAACGCGAACAGCGCGCCGAAGCTGATCATGTTGGCGACCGTGTCCAGGGTGATGAACAAGGCGACCAATGACATCGTGCTGACCAGCATGATGGCCGTGGCCGGCACGCGTTTCTTCGTCACCAGGCGGCCGAACACCCGTGGCAGCGCACCGTCACGCCCCATGGCGAACAACACCCGCGAAACGCTGGCCTGGGACACCATGGCCGAGGCGAAGCAGCCGGCCACGTAGGTGGCGGTAAACCCGGTGACCAGCAGCTCGCCGCCGACCCGGCGCATCACGTCTACCGAGGCCGAGTCCGGGTCGGCGAAGCTGGCCCAGTCGGGGAACACTTGTTGTGCGAAGTACGACACCAGCAGGAACAGCAGCCCGCCGATCACCGACACCGCCATGATCGCCTGGGGGATGCGCTTGGTCGGGTTGCTGGTTTCCTCGGCCATGGTCGACACCGCATCGAAGCCCAGGAACGACAGGCACAGCACCGCAGCGCCGGCCATCACCAGCGGCACGCTAAAGCCCTCGTGGTGGAACGGCGCCAACAGCGACACCGGTGCCGCCTGCTCGCTCAGGTTGCGCACCGACAGGGCGACGAAGACCACGATGAACACCAGTTGCGCCACTACCAGCAGCCAGTTGACCCGGGTGATGGATTCGATGCCGATGAGGTTGAGGAAGGTGACCAGGGCAATCGAGCCCAGCACCCACACCCAGGCGTGCACGGCGGGGAAGTACTCGGACATGTAGATGCCGATCAGCAAGTAGCTGAGCAGCGGCAGGAAGATGTAGTCGAGCAGCAGGGTCCAGCCGGCGATGAAGCCGAAGTGGCTGCCGAAGGCCTTGCGGGTGTAGGTGTAGACGGAGCCGGAGTAGGGGTGGGCCTGGACCATGCGGCCGTAGCTGTAGGCGGTCAGCAGCATGGCGGCGAGGGTGAGCATGTAGGCGGTGGGTAGGTGGCCCTTGGTCATTTGGGTGACCAGACCGTAGGTGGTGAACACCGCCAGAGGCACCATGTACGCGAGGCCGAACAGCACCAGCGCGGTCATGCTCATGGATTTTCGGAAACGGCCGGAAGCGGCAGGTTGCGACGCAGGGTGATGGGCAGGGGCAGAGTCTGTATTTGTTGTTGTATGCATTGCTAACTCCTGAAAAGGAATGCAGGACGCCGCAGCAGGCGAGCGGGCTCGCTACTGGTCTTGGGAGTTCGATCAGGGACAAGGTCAGGGGTGGGGCTGGGGAATGCTCCCACACTCCGGGGGTGGTCGAAATCACCCTTTGGGGGGAGCTGCGTCCGAGGCGTGCGCGATCGCCAATGGTAATTGGCTTGAAATCAATTTCTCCGGCGTTTAGCAACGAGAAACGTCATTTATGTCGTAGTCCTTTTCCGAGCCTTAAGTCAGCGATTCGTTAGCTATTGTGAGCTTGCTGACGGCGCTCTAGTCTCGGGTTTACATGCACATGTTCATGGCTGTGTCTGAAACGCTCAGGTCGGGCGGTGTTTGGGAAGCTTGGAACCTGGGTCAGCTTTTTATTACTGATGATTGAGTATGGATGCCAAGAAAACCAGTAAATCCAGCTACACCTATCAGGCTGTGTACCGCTATCTACTCGACTGGATCGAAGCAGCACCCTCGGACGTCGAACAGCGCTTGCCGTCGCTGCGCCAATTGGCCGAGCGGCCGAACGTCTCGGTGTCCAGCACCAAGTACGCTTATTCGTTGCTTGAGGACGAGGGGCGGGTGTATGCAAGGCCTAAACTGGGCTACTTCACGCGGGCTCGCAGTACGCCATTGCATGCAGAGCTTTCGCCGACTCTGCTCGACATGGTGTTCTCCAGCGCTCGTCAGCCGCCAAGGGCTGGGGCATCGATGGTAGTCACTATCGCGGCGGGCGCAATGGTCGTCACGCCGGCTATGCGGTGAGCGGCCTGCGCAATGCAGCGCATGAGGAAAATGGTGTGGTGCTGAGTTATGTCATTCCGTCCGGCAGTTTGCGTCAAACAACCCTGCGAACAATCGTATACAACCACCGTGCCCAGGGTGGGCAGATCGATGGCAGTTATGATGAGGTGCGGTTGGTGATCACTATGCCGATGAAGTTATGGTGATTGGAGATGCCCTTGCACTTCGGGCGTCCTTGAGGGGAAGCCTAGAATCTCCCATGGGGTGATCGCGCACCCTTGCAGTCGTGAAGGCTGCCTAGCCGAGCAAGGCTTCCAGGTTCGAAAGGATGGACGCTGCGTCATAGGGCTTGCGCACCACCGGCACGTGTTTCAGGTGGGCAGGAATGCTCACGCTGTCGCCATAACCGGTGGCAAACAGAAACGGGATGCCCTGACCCGCAAGCGTGTCGGCAACAGCCATGGAGGTGCCGGATCCGAGGTTAATGTCCAGTACAGCCACATCCGGTTTGCGCGTGGCCAGCAGTTTCAGTGCCTCGGTTTCGGAGTTGGCGGTGATGACGTCGTCCACTTGCGCATCGACGAGAATCTGCTCCAGGCCGACGGCAATGACCAACTGGTCTTCGAGGATCAGCACACAGGCTTGCGCCAGGGCCGCGCAGTCGGGCAGCGCTGTTGGTGCGGGGGCCGAAGGGCTGTCAGGGGTGACGTCCTCGATCAGGGTCAGGTGCTTGGCCGGGATCTTGAACACGCCATACAGCCCATCCGGGCGGTACTCAAGAGCGCTGGTGCCACCCAGGTCGAAGGGGATGCTGCGCTCGATCAGCACAGAGCCGAAGCCGGTGCGGCTCGGCGGGCGCACGGTAGGGCCGCCGCGCTCGCACCAGGTGATCTCGCAAGCGCCGCCGGCATCTACCGCCCAGGTCACCGACAACGTGCCGCCCGCCCGAGACAACGCGCCGTACTTGGCCGCATTGGTGGCCAGTTCATGCAGCACCAGGGCCATTACCGAATAGGCCCGAGCATCCAGCAGCACGGCGGGGCCGCGCAGGTCGAGGGCGTCGGCCGAGGTGCGATAAGGCGACAGTTCGGCTTCCAGCAGCGTGGCGAACCGCCCACCGCCGTCGCCCCGCACGACCTGATCGTGTGCCAGTGACAAGGCCTGGATGCGGCCTCTGAGGGTGGCCACATAGCTGTTGAGGGTCTGGTTTTCCGAGGTCGGGTGAGCCACCAGCGCGCCGATCAGCGACAGGATGTTCTTCACCCGATGGTTGAGTTCTTCGTTGAGCATGCGCTGGCGCACATCCGCCTTGGCGCGTTCGTCGGCCAGCAGCTCGCTGTTGTGCAGGGCAACCTCGACGATCGCGGCGCGGATCGCCTCGCCAAACTGGCGGTCCTGCTCGGACCAGGGCAGCGCGTGCTGGTGTACGGTCTGTTTCCACACCGCAAAGCTCTTGCGCGGGGTCAGGCGTTCGCCCAGTGGGCCGCTTTCGTAGGTCTTGTTCGGGTCGCCGGCCCAGTCCAGGGTTTCCACCACCTCCTTGCGAAACAGCATGAGGTAGTCCCTGGGGTGCTGGGACATCGGCACCATCAGCACGCCCGACACCTCGAGGGCATAGTCCTCTGCGGGCGGGTGGGCCATCGACAGGCAGTTCGACGCCCAGGTGCGCCCTTCGGCAACCCCCTCGGCGAAGCTGAGCAGGCCGGGAATCGCCGCTTTCGGCGGGGTCAGGCCCTCGGCGGTCCAGCGGCCTTGCTGGGCCATGCCGATGCCGTCGCAGGCGATCAGCGCTTTGAAGTCCGACAGGCGCGCGCGCAGCAGCGCCTCGATGTCTGCGGTGCGGTGCGCGTCGTGCAGCAGCTTGTCCAGCACCTGGCGAGCATGCGCGGCGGCTTCCAGGGTGTGCCGGGCGCGCAGGGTTTGCAGGTGCAGGGAAAAGAACTCGCCGAACATCTCCGCCGCCACCCGCTGGCCCATGGCCAAGGTGCGCGGTGCGTAATGGTGGCAGGCAATCAGGCCCCACAGCGCACCGTCGACGATCACCGAAATGGACATGGAGGCACCCACGCCCATGTTGCTCAGGTACTCGCAGTGGATCGGCGAGACGCTGCGCAGGTGCGCGTAGGACAGGTCGAGCGGCTCGCCGGAGAGGTCCAGCACCGGCTCGATCGGAACGGTCTTGAAGTTGGCATCGGAAATGATCCGCACCGGGTTGCGCAAGTACAGGGCACGGGCCTGCTGCGGGATGTCCGAAGCCGGGAAGTACTGCCCCAGAAAGCTCTCCAGGCCGCTGCGCTTGGCCTCGGCAACCACCTTGCCGGCGCCGTCGGTACCCAGCTGGTAGATCATCACCCGGTCGTAGCCGAGCAGCGCGCGCACGCGCCGGGCGGTGTCCTGGATCAGTTTGTCGGAACGTTCGACCTCGCGTAGCTGGGCGATCACCGTGCGCACCAGTTCGACGGGCTCGGCGATGCTCGCGCCGGAGGGCTCGAACTCGAGGATGACGGTGCCCTTGTAGAGGTGCCCGGACACATCGAATGCGCGGCCCGAGGCGAGCTCCACGGCGAACGACAGTGCCGGCCGCGAGGCCTCCTTGACCCGCGCCAGCGAGTTGCGCAGGGTGTGCGCGGCCTCGGCACCGATGATCGCGTCCAGCCGCTGGCCATTGAGCTCGCCAGCAACGCCCAGCATCGCCGAAGCGTTCGCGGAGTGACGCAGAATGACACTGGCCGAGGCGTTACAGGCCAGCAGGCAGCCGTGTGGCTGGATGCTGCCAGGAATCTGGATGGGTTCGCGGTCACAGTTGGTCAAGTTGACCTGAGGGTGCACAGTCATAGGTTCCTGCTGGTTTCCCAAAGACCGGCGGCCTGTGTGACTGCCGAACATTTTCAGGTAAACGAGATGGTTACGGTCATGTTCAGCTTCGGAGTCTAGCTGGCGAGCCTGCCTTCGTCATCTCGGGCGCATCTGTGCCGGTGTACTATGCCGCGCAGCGTATATGCAGGTTCAAACTCAAGGAGACTGTAATGATCAAGTCCGGCGATCAACTGCCCGATGTGACCCTTTATGCATTCAGCGATGGCCAGGGCGGTTGCCCACTGGGCCCGCAGGCGTTTTCGTTGCGCGAGCGCTGCGCGGGCAAGAAGGTGGTGATCTTCGGCCTGCCAGGGGCGTTCACGCCGACCTGCTCGGAGCGCCACGTGCCGGGTTACCTGACGGCTGCACCGGCGCTGTCTGCTGCGGGGGTGGATGAAATCATCTGTGTGGCAGTGAACGATGCATTCGTGATGCACGCCTGGGGCAAGACCTTTGCCGACCAGGGCCCGGTCAGCATGATCTCGGACGGCAATGCCGAGCTCACCGACGCCCTGGGGTTGGCCCAGGACGCCTCTGCCCGCGGCATGGGCCGGCGCTCGCAGCGCTATGCGTTGCTGGTTGATGACCTTGTGGTCAAACATGTGGCGGTGGATGCGCCAGGCAAGCTCGAGGTGAGCGATGCGCAGAGCATGCTGGCGTTGCTGGGCTGACCACATCGCCGGCAAGCCGGCGCCCAGTCACAGTCACGGCAAATGATCTATACCCAATACGGCAGTCGCTCCTGACCCGTTGCAGCACATCGCCAGGCGCAATTCCAACCCCTCAAGCACAAGGAGTCTGCGATGGCTGATGCAAGCAAGAAAATGAGCCTGATGGGGCTCACGACGCTGGTGACGGTGAACATGATGGGGTCGGGGATCATCCTGTTGCCCACCAACATGGCGCAGCTTGGGGCTGTTTCGCTGCTGTCCTGGGTGTTTACCGCCGTCGGCTCCATGGCCATCGCCTACTGCCTGGCCCAGTGCGGGGTGTTCTGCACGCGTTCCGGGGGCTTGTCGGCCTATACCGAAGAGGCCCATGCGAAATCGGGCTTCTTCCTCTGCTCCTACCTGTACTTCCTGTCCCTGGCCATTGCCAACGTGGCCGTGGCGATTTCCGCCGTGGGCTACATGACCGCCTTCGTGCCTTGGCTGGGCACAGGGGCGATACCGCTGTGCGTCGGTACCATCACGTTGATCTGGCTGACCACCATCGCCAACTTCGGCGGGCCGAAAATCACCGGCAAGATCGGCGCGTTCACGGTGTGGGGCGTGATCATTCCGGTGGCGGGGCTGAGCATCTTCGGCTGGTACTGGTTCAAGCCCGAGATCCTCATGGCGGCCTGGAACCCCAACCAGCTGCCGATCTTCGAAGCCATCAGCAAGGCCATACCCCTGACGCTGTGGGCGTTCCTGGGTATGGAGTCGGCAGCCCAGGCCACCGACGCGGTGGAAAACCCCCGGCGCAATGTGCCGCTGGCCTGCCTGTTCGGCACGCTGGGGGCTGCGGTGGTGTACGTGCTGTCGACCACGGTCATCCAGGGCATCATCCCCAACGCCGACCTGGCCAAGTCTTCGGCGCCCTTTGCGCTGGTCTATGGCACGCTGTTCGGCCCGGCCGTGGGCAGTGTCGTCATGGCCCTGGCGGTCATGGCCTGTGTCGGCTCGCTGCTGGGCTGGCAGTTCACCCTGGCGCAAACCGCCAAGATGACCGCCGACCAGGACCTGTTCCTCAAGCTGTTCGGCAAGGTCAATTCGATGAACGCGCCGGTAATCGGCATGACCGTGTGCGCCTTGCTGCAAACCGTGATGGCCCTGTCGACCATCTCGCCCGATGCCGCCGCCCAGTTCGGCAGGCTGGTCAGCCTGGCGGCGGTGACCAACCTCATCCCCTACATCACGGCGCTGACCGGTTTGCTGGTGATCATGCACAAAGCCGGGGTCACGCCTGCGGTCTACACCCGTAACATGGTAGTGCTGCTGGTTGCCGTGGGCTATTCGCTGTATGCCTTGCATGCCTGCGGCCTTGAAGCGGTGATGGGCGGCACCCTGGTGCTCGCCATCGGCTACTTGCTGTATGGCTTCCTCGGCCAGAAATTCACCGACAGCGCATCCACGCTGAAGCCACCCGCGCCCTTGAGCAGCAACGGCAGCAGTGCGACCAGGTAGATCAACGGCAGCTTGAAGTTGCCAAAACCGTGGTCGGTGATGCTGTAGCCCTGGGCCAGCTCTGCCAGCGTCGACCACTGGGCGGGCCAGTGTACGGCGGCGATGGCGACCAGCGTCACGACGATGAGCGAGGCGCAGGCAAACCGGGTCGCCAGGCCTAGCAGCAGGAGCAACGGCGCGATCAGCTCGGCCCACATCGACACCTGCCAGTCGAAACCTGCGGAAAAATGATTGAAGGGAAAGGGGAAGTTGGCGTGGATCTGTTCGAACCAGTTCTCGCCATGCCATTTTTCCAGCCCGGACTCGAAGAACTCCCAGGCCAGGAACAGCCGTAACGGGATGTCCCAGCCCCAGGCAGCGAGGCGGTCGAGGTGCAGGAAGGTGGGTTTGATCGGGGTGAGGGTCAGCAGGGTCATGTGTACCTCGGCGTCATGTTTGAAGGTTGGCAAACGGCGATTTCAGCGAGAGCGGCCTGGCTCTGCAGCCAGGCGAGCGCTGCGCCCAAGGTGCACGGCCAGCTTGGCTGCCAGCTTGAGGGCAACGGCGCTGAACATCAGCGCGAAGCCGAGCGGGTACCAAGAGCCCATCGGAATGCGCTTGTAGAGCGACAGCAAAAACACCCCCGCGATCACCCAGCTACCCACGCTGTGCAGGCCTTTCCAGGCGCGGGCGCCAAGGCGCTTCACGGCGGCGGCAGAGGACGTGAGCGCCAGCAGGATGACGAACACATAGCCAATCGATCCGGGGATATTCGCGGCGGCGCTACGGCCCTGCCAGAACACCTCGGGAAAGTACTGCACATAAAGAATGATCAGCACCGCATGCACGGCGTGCGAAAACGCAAACGCCAGCCCCAGGAAGCGCCGTTCGCGCAGCAAGGTGCGGCTGAACGTGCTGGGCAGCAGCGTCGCCAGCGACGAGGCGAGGAAGGTGGCGAGGAACAGTGCAAAGGAGGTGCGCGCCGTCGCGCGGATAGCACTGCGCAAGGCATCCACCCATTGTGGCTGGGCCCAGAGGGCGATGGCTGTGATGAACAGCACCAGCAGGCTCAGCAGGCAGAACAGGCGCCAGCCTTGCAGGCTGGAGGGAGTGGCAGAACGGGTCATGGCAGGCTCCGAAGCGTGGGCGCGGCGTGCGGGGTGCCGCCGCGTCTGGCGCAGCCATGGTGTCAGCAGGATTTATCCGGGGTGTGTCCGGCAGAGCGCGTGGTGTATCACTGTGTAGCGCAATGGGCGTCGGCGGACGGTTGCGCCGGAGGCTGGGCCTTGCGCATCAAGGGCACCCGCAGCGTGGCGAAGATGAAACACGCCATGATGACCCGGAAGGCGTCGGCGTAGCTCAGGGTCTGCGCTTCGCGCCAGGTCAGTGCCCAGAGCTTATGCAGCGCGCTCTGGCTGGCGTCGAAGCGGTTCTGCCTCAGCAGTTGGGCGTTGTTGCTCCATCGCTCCAGCCAGGTGTTCATGGTTTTGCTGCGCACGTTCAGGTGCTCCGCTGGTCGGCCGCTTATTGGCGTTTATCAATAAGCCCCGGCGGTCCGATATAAAACTTCTCTGGACGGGCTAGGCGCACACTCGAATGAGCTCGGGTTTTCCGAGCATCGAGAGGTGCGTATGAACACTGGCAAAAGCGTTAGCGATATCGACGCCCCACGCCCTGAAGCGGCCGATGGAGACGATTGGCCAACCGGGCAGGACGATGACGAAAGCGAGGAAGAGGAAGAGGGTGAGCAGGTCAAAGGCGCACAGCCGATAGATCCGGATGACGTCGTCGATCAGTCGGCACTCAAGGAAAGCGAAAGAGGCTCCGGCCACCCCGACCCGTCCAGGGCGTCAGAAGCTGAACGTTACAGTTATCAACCGTGGCAGAAAATGAAGCCGTGAGCGTGCGTGCCTTTCAATCTCCAGGGCCCGGGCCTGGCAAGTAAGGCAGCAACCTTCACCACCGCGTAGCACTCGCAACTGAGCTGTTCCAGCCGAACCTGTCGAGCACCGAGCGGGGGCAGGGGCTACCTTCGTCGCGTCGGGTGGATCGATCGTGGCGCTCAGCCAGAAGTGAAAAAGCCGCTCTGGGCAAGAGCGGCTTAGGCTTGGCTACGCCGCGTATGGCGGATAGTCGACGTATCCCTCAATGCCGCCGCCGTAGTACGTATCACGGTTGGGCTGGGTGAGCGGCCAGCCGTTTCTGAACCGCGCGACCAGGTCCGGGTTGGAAATGAACGGCTGGCCGAATGCCGGCAGGTCGATCAGGCCGCTCGCCACCAGTGCCTGGGCGCGCTCCACCGTGAGGTCGCCCGCCAGGATCAGCGCCGTCGAGCCAAGTACCTTGCGGCAGTTGCGCAGCAGATCATTCAACGCTTCTTCACGGGCTTCGGCGGTTTGCGAGCGGAGGAAGAAGTGGGTCTGGTCCATGACGTGGACGTAGGCGATGCCGCGCTGGCCCAGACCTGCACAGAGTGCGTTGTAGGTTTCGTCGATCTGCGGATACAGGGGCATGTCCATCAGCTGGCCGTAAGGCGAGATGCGAATGCCGACGCGCTCCTTGCCGATCCGGGCGCTGACGGCGTCCACCACTTCGAAGACGAAACGCAGGCGGTTTTCCAGGCTGTCGGGACCGTACTGGTCGGTACGGTCGTTCACGTGCGGGTTGAGAAACTGCTCGATGAGGTAGCCGTTGGCGCCGTGGATCTCGACGCCATCGAAGCCCGCCTCGATGGCATTGGCAGCGGCTTGAGCGAAGTCCCTGACTACGCGCGCCACTTCGTCAGTAGCGAGCTGGCGCGGTACCGAGGTCTGCAGAAATCCCGCCACCCCTTGCGCGTCGTAGCCGAATGCGAACGCGCCTTCGGCGACCTTGGTGCTTGCGCTTACCGGTGCAGCGCCGCCCGCCTGGATCGAGGTGTGGGAGACGCGGCCCACGTGCCAGAGTTGGGCAAAGATCCTGCCGCCTACGCTGTGTACCGAATCAGTCACCAGGCGCCAGCCTGCGATCTGTTCAGGTGTGAAGATGCCAGGGTTGAAGAGGTAGCCCTGGCCTTCGCGGGAGATCGGCGTGCCTTCCGAAACGATCAGGCCGGCGGTCGCGCGCTGGGCATAGTAGAGCGCCGTCTCGACGGTGGGGATGTCCTGGGGTGAGCGCGAACGGGTCATCGGGGCCATGACGAAACGGTTGGCGAGGGTGGCATTGCCCAGTGTGTAGCGGTCGAACAGGCTCATCGAGCGTCTCCGTGAAGAGTGTGAGTTGCGGCTGAGCGGCAGTGGATGGCCACGCTTTGCTCAGTGGTTCATTTCCCCTAGGATATTTGAGAAATGGCTGGCTATTCGCGGAGATTATTACCAAGTGATCGGAATTGAATTCACTAATGGCAGTGCGCGCCATGTACTCCTCTGAGCGCCTGAAAGGCATCGATGTGTTCGTTACGGTGGCAGACCTGGGCAGTTTCACTGCCGCTGCCGAACAGCTGGGGCTGACCAGCTCGGCAGTGAGCAAGGGCGTTGCCCGGCTGGAAAAGCGAATCGGTACGCGCCTGTTCCGGCGTACCACTCGCCAGCTGTCGCTGACTGAGGCGGGCACGACGTTTTACCGCACCTGCACGGCCGTGCTGGCCGACCTGGAAGAAGTCGAACTGGCCATCGTCAACGAAAGCCACGAGCCCCACGGGCGGGTGCGCATCGACCTGCCTGCCGCATTCGGCCGCCAGCATGTGCTGCCGCTGATCTGGGATTTCGTCCATCGGTACCCGCAGCTGCAACCGCATATTTCCTTCTCCGATCGCTTCATCGACCCGGTCCACGACGGCGTCGATATCGTGGTACGTATCGGGGGCACCGATGCGTGGCCGGCGGCGCTGGGCCACCGTTATTTCGGCGCGCAACGCCTGGTTTTCTGTGCTTCCCCTGCCTACCTGCACACGCACGGCGAACCACTGAGCGCGCGCGACCTGGAAAACCACCACTGCATCGGTTACCTCGACGACGCAGGCCTGGTGAGCCCTTGGTATTTCAAGGGGCGCCAACCTGGCGAGATGGAGCGGCGGGTGGTGCATTCAAGGATTGCGGTCGGTGATGGCCAAGGGGAGGTTTCCGCGATCTTGGCGGGCCACGGTATCGGGCAACTGCCCACCTGGGTCGTGCAGCCGCATCTGGAGGCGGGGGCGCTCGTCGAGGTGCTGCCGGCGCTGGCAACCGATGGCCTGCCGATGAACCTGGTGTGGCTGAAGAGCCGGGAAGGGTTGCCGAAAGTGAAGGTACTGCTCGATTACCTGGCAGAACGCCTTGGCCCGCATGGCGCCAGGCGATCGGGGGGAATGACTCCAATCGCGTGAGGAGTACATTTGTACTCCCTGCACGATTGCGTGACTTCAAAGGGGTCAGAGCCCGTAGCGCGAGGCGAGCTGACTGCTGGAAAGCTGGCCGAGGCTGGCCACGGACGAGATGTCAGCGGCGATCGTCGCTCGAGTGCTGTTGGCCTGGCTGGTCAGGCATGAGTGCCGCTCATCGTTCAACATCGCGATGAATTGCTCCCCGCCATTTCTCCCAAACTGATCCCCAGATTGAAGGTGCAGATGTTCAGAACCGAGGCGAAATCCACGGCCTTGGGGGTAAACCGCTGGGCAGTGGTCAGCATCCCACCCTGGACCGCTGGCTGGGTCGAAGTGGTTTCGACTCAGCGTTTCGCGCCTAGAGCTCGGCCAACAGCCTGGTCAATTGCTCGTGCTCCCAGGTGCTCATCAACTCCATCGGGTGGGTGCCGAACCTGTGCGTCGAGTCGAAGACATAGGCTCTGCCATCTGGTGCGTAACAACTGGCGCAGTGATCCAGGGCGCCGCCTTCGATGCAAAAGGCAAGTACCCAACCCTCGACTTCCACCGTCATCTGGCCGCACTGGCGTTGTGCCCAGCGTTGCCCGCTCACACGGTGCATCGTGCGAATACCCAGCGCGATATCGCGAAGCACCTGATAGGCCTCACGGGTGGTCAGGGAACTGAGGGGCAAGATCGATTTCCGGATCGGGTGAACGGTGCTGCGCAGGGTACAGGAGTGTGAATCCGACGGCCATCCAGGTTAGCGAGAAGCACAAGTAGAGAGCGTTAGGCTTTTTGCAGGCCAAGGGCTTCGAGACGGGTGGTTTTTCGACAGTGAGCAAGCGAATGGCTCCTGTGGGGCCGGGTATCGTTTTGCGGCCTGAACCTCCGGGTTCTAGGGGCGTCAGCCAGAAACCGGGTAGAGTGGTCGCCGTGGCTGTACACAGCACTCCATTCGATTCGCCAGGTCGCTCCAAGCGACTGCTGCGATGACATGGAGCCCATCAATCGCACATCATTTGTTGTTTCAAGCATGAATCGTTCGCTGTTCGTATCACTCGATGGGCCCAAAGGCGCCGGCAAGACCACCCTGCTGGAGGCTGCCACGCAAGCACTGAGGGCAGAGGGCAAAAAGGTGATCCGCCTGAGCGAGAGCAAGAGCGACCCGTTCAGGGCTGAAACCATGGCACTCGTCAATCAGCTGGTGCGCAACCCTTCCCGCGACCTGGAATGGGCAGTGTGCGAGCGCTTTGCCCAGAGCCGTCGGTGGATTTCCGAGCACGTGCTGCCCAGGCAGCCGATTGGCAGCGTCATCCTGATCGATCGCTGGTACCCGTCTGAGGCGGCCTTTCGCCGGATCGTCCCGTTTGCCGAGATTCTGCAACTGAACCTGGAGCACAACGTGCGAGTGCCGGACCTGCACGTAGGGGTGGTCACCAGCCCGGAGATTTCATGGGCGAGGGCGGGGGCACGGCGCCGCGGCTTGAGCAGCACGGTGCTGTTCAGGCTTGAAGAGCAGGCAGCAGCGACCGAGGCATTCGAGTGCGCGGCGGTGCAGCAGGGGTGGGTTCTGTGCCGCAACGAAGGGACGATTGAAGCGGCTACCAGGCAGGTGGTTGCCGAGATCAACCGTGTGCTTTCATGCGGTGTACAAGGCACTTGAGGCTGTACCCGACAGCCTCAAGCGGGGGAGGCGTGTTACGGGAGGATCAGCGGCACGCCACTGAGCTTCTGCAACTCGTCGAAGTCGATGTCGGCGCAGATCTCTACCACTTTCAGCCCGTCGGACGTCACTTCAAGCACGGCCAGGTCGGTGTAGATGCGGCTGACGCAACCGATGCCGGTCAGCGGGTAGGTGCACTCGGGCACCAGCTTGCTTTCGCCGGACTTGGTCAGGTGGTCCATCATCACGAACACCTGGCGGGCGCCGGTGGCCAGGTCCATCGCGCCGCCCACGGCCGGGATCGAACCCTCGGCGCCTGTGTGCCAGTTGGCCAGGTCGCCCTTGACCGACACCTGGAAGGCGCCCAGTACGGCGATGTCCAGGTGGCCGCCACGCATCATCGAGAAGGAATCGGCGTGGTGGAAGAAGGCGCCGCCGGTGAGCAGGGTCACGTGCTGCTTGCCGGCGTTGATCAGGTCATCGTCTTCTTCGCCCGGCGCAGGGCTTGGGCCCATGCCCAGCAGGCCGTTCTCGCTGTGCAGGAACACTTCCTTATCGCCCAGGTAGTTGGCCACCATGGTCGGTGCGCCAATGCCCAGATTGACGTACGCGCCTTCCTGGATGTCTGCGGCCACGCGCTGGGCCATCTCGGTGCGGGAGAGCTTTTTGGTGATGGTCATGGCAGGCCTCAGACAGCGTTGGCGATCGAAGAAGCGGCAGCGCCGGTGACGGCAACCACGCGCTGGACGAAGATACCCGGGGTGATGATGTGTTCCGGGTCCAGCTCACCGAGTTCGACGATCTGGTCGACCTGGGCGATGGCGGTCTTGGCGGCCATGGCCATGATCGGGCCGAAGTTGCGAGCGGCCTTGCGGTAGATCAGGTTGCCCCAACGGTCGCCCTTGTGCGCCTTGATCAGCGCGAAGTCGGCGTGCAGCGGCATTTCCAGGACGTACTGGCGGCCGTCGATCTCGCGGGTCTCTTTGCCTTCGGCCAGCAAGGTGCCGTAGCCAGTTGGCGAGAAGAACGCACCGATGCCCGAGCCCGCAGCGCGGATACGCTCTGCCAGGTTGCCTTGTGGTACCACCTCCAGCTCGATCTTGCCGGCCCGGTACAGTTCGTCGAACACGTAGGAGTCCGACTGGCGCGGGAACGAGCAGACCACCTTGCGCACGCTGCCAGCCTTGAGCAGGGCGGCCAGGCCGACCTCACCGTTGCCAGCGTTGTTGCTGATGATGGTCAGGTCGCGGGTACCGGTGTCGATCAGGGCGTCGATGAGCTCGGACGGCATGCCGGCGGTGCCAAAACCACCGACCATGATGGTCGAACCGTCGGTGATCCCTTCCACCGCGCTGGCGATGGACTCAAACGTTTTATTGATCAAAGCGAAATCCTGATTGTTCCTGGAGGATGGATTGTCGATCTGGCCGATTTGCTCTGAAGCGATGGGGCCAGTCAGCGCTTGGGAAATGTTTACTGACGTGGCCATAGCGTGCCGCAAGATGGGGCACAAGTAGAGAGGGATAAGGGGATTTTGTTCGATTATCGAACAGTTGTGCGAGGCACATGAAGCGCTCATGGCGGCTGCGCACCTGGCTTGGGACAGCTTGGCGTAATCACTTTTGCCTCCACGGCACGAGTGGGTGCGGTGTCAGTTGTGTCTGAGCAACTGCCGGGCTCACACCTAATCGATCGGCACCCCGTGGTTGTTCTTCCACAGCTGGCCTTCGGTGGCGCGGGGATTGCGCGCTTGGCGTATTTCCATGTGGGGGCGGATATCAATGCCGGGCGACGGGTGCCGTTGCTGGAGGATTTTGAAAGCGGTGAGGAAGATATCCTGCATGCGGTGTTCATCGGCCCGGGCCGGCAACTGCTGTAGCGGGTGAGGGTGTTTATCGATTTTCTGGTCGAGCGGTTTGATGGGCGCCATGTCAGTTGAATAGGCGCGTTCCAAGGGTAAGCCAGCGACATTCCTGTCGCTGGCTTTATCGTTTGAAAGGGGGGAGTGGTCGGTCGTCAGGCAAGGCCGTGGCGCTGTTTCCAATCACCCGGGTACACCACATAACCGAACAGCGCGTGGCCTGCATAAACCAGCTCCGTGCCTTCGGGAATCCACAGCACCTGGCCTGGCGATACGCGATACACCTCGCCGTTGGCCTGCAATTCGAAACAGCCCTCAATGACAAAAATCACTTCGTCGTAGAGCACCGTCCAGGCCACTTCGGCACCTTCCCAGCGGGCAAAGCCGATGCCCAGGTTGGGCGACACTTCGTTACTGATGGCGCGTGCTACCCACGCGTCGCCAGGCGGGCCGCCCCGCTGGGCAAAGTCCAGGTCCCGGTGGTCGACCAGACGCACGGGGCCATTGCCGCTTGGCGCGCGGCTCATACTTCGCTCCTGCTGTTGAACGCTGCCCAGCGGATCCGGGTGCGCACACCCATGCCCAAGAACGGCTCAGGCGGGTTACGCGAAGGCATGCCAGTCACTGCGCGGATGTCACTCAATTGCCGGGAGTCCGCCCCCACTGCCATGTCCGCCAGCAGCGTGCCGGAGATGGTGCCCCAGGCCGCGCCCACGCCGTTGTCGCAGGCGGTGGCGTAAACACCGTCATCGAGCTGGCCGAAGTAGTTGGTAAAGTTGCGTGAGATCGCATACACCCCGCCCCAGGTATGAGTGAACGGCACCTGTGCCAGTTGCGGATAGCGCGCCGCGAAGGCCTTGCGATGGTCATCGCGAATCTTGTTGCGGGTAGCATCGGAGATGCTGCGACCGTAGCGAGGAACATGCTTGTAGGTATTGCGGATGATCAGGCGCCGGTCCTGGGTCATTCGTACAGTAGTACCGGCGTGGTCAGCTGGGGTCAGGCCCCAGTCAGCCTGGGCACCAACCGCTGCCATCTCGGCATCGCTCAGTGGCCGCGTCCAGCTGGCGAAGGTCATCACCGGCAGGAGTCGGTTACGCAGGTAGCCGAACTCCTGGGTGAAGATGCTGGTGCCCAGCAGTACTTGCGGGCTACGGATCAGCCCGTTGTCGCCCCGCAGCAGCCACTTGCCGCTGGGGTCTTTCTGAAGTGTGCGGATTGGCGATTCTTCAAGCACTTCAACGTTGCCGGGAAGTGAACCACCCAGGCCACGTACCAGGGCAGCAGGCTGCATCAGGAAGCAACCGGGCGTGTAAATGGCGCGGCTGTAGTAGCGGCTACCGAGTACACCGGCCAGTTCGTCACGCCCGACTACGCGATAGGGCTCGCCCAGGTCGGCCATCAGTTTTTCAAAGTGATCCAGATAACCCTCGCCACGTTCTCCCACCGCGCCCTGGTATTTGCCCGCATGGGACCACTGGCATTCGATGCTGTGACGGCCGATCAATGTTTGCAGTTGATCGATGGCTGAGCGGTTCAGGCCCAACAGGCGTTGTTTGTGCTGTGGGTCGGGATGCTCGAGGGCGAACTTGTGCGGCAGGTCGATGACGAAACCCGAGTTGCGCCCGGAGGCGCCGTAGGCAATTCGCTGGGCATCTACCAGAATGATGCGCGCCTGCGGCAGGTGTTCGGCCAGGCGCCGTGCGGCGGCAAGCCCAGCGAAGCCGGCGCCGATTACCACATAGTCGGCGTTCTGTTCGCCACTCAGGCGCTTGCTCGGCGCAGGTTCTGGCAGCGCGGCATACCAGCCGCAGCTGCGGTCATCGTGAGGCAGATTGACGATACTGTTCATGGTTCGGCCTCAGGCCACATTTTGTTGGGTGTCCTGGCAGCTTTGCAGCCAGGTATTTCGTTGCAGTTGTGCCTGACGGCCGAGCAGCACGAACCCGCGCAGGGCACCGGCGTGGTCGTGGAACGCAGCGCTCAATCCATCGCTGGTCGCATCGCAGCGCCATTGGCCCTCGCAGCCACCGGGAGGTGTCAGCAGGCACAGTGGGGCGACCGGGGTTTTCACCGTCACCGGCGCCAGTGGGTAGTGGGCGGCGGTCGGCTGGCCCAGCAAGGTCTTGGCCAGGGCACGAATGCCTTCGTTGATCGGCGCGAGGTAGGGCAGCAACTGGCCGTTGATCTCGACGCAATCGCCCAAGGCATAGATGCCCGGCTGCGAAGTCTGTAGTTGTGCGTCGACCTTGATCCCGCGGCCGCAGGCCAGGCCGGCCTCCAGTGCCAGCTCAAGGTTGGGGCGCAAGCCCACTGCACTGAGCACCAGGTCCGCAGCGACGACTTGACCGTCGGCCAAGGTCAATCGGTAGCCATCGCTGCCCGGCTCGATGCGCTGCAAGGTGGTGCCCAGGTTCCACTGCACCCCCAACCCGGATAGCGCTTGTTGCAGGTGCTGGCCGGCCGCCTCGGGGAGCAGGCGTTCCATGGGCCAGGCACCCAGGCCGATTACCCGCACCTGATAGCCATTGCTCGCAAGGTCGTTGGCAAACTCGCAGCCGATCAGACCGTCGCCCAGAATGGCCACGCTGCGCACGCCTTCAAGGCGTTGGCGGAACGCTTGGTAATCCTGCAGGTTGTTGACGCTGAGCAGTGCCTCGGCGCAGCCCTCCATAGGCAACCGCACGGCAGAGGCCCCACTGGCGAGTACCAGTTGACCGTAGTCCATTTCGCCGAGGCTGGTGTACAAGCGCCGCGCCCGGGCATCGATGCGTTCGACTTTGCAGCCGGTATAGATACGAATGCCCAGCCTCTGTTCGATCGCCAGCGGCGTTTCGGTGGCCAGGGCTGCGGCGGTGCGGCCCTGGGCCAGGGCGATGGAGAGCGCAGGCTTGGAATAGAGATGCCCCGATTCCTGGGTCAGTACGCGAATCTCCAGGTGCGGGTCGGCCTTGCGCAGGGCCTGTGCCAGGCCGTAGCCGGCATGGCCGCTGCCGATGATGACCACTGGTTGTGCCGGGCGGGCCGCGACCACAGGCTGGGCCTGGATGACCGGCGCGGCAGCCACAGCTGCGATCGGGGTGCTGAGTTCGATCATTTCAAAGTCGGCCTTGCCGACCTTGCATTCAGGGCATAGCCAGTCTTCGGGCACATCCTCCCAGCGCGTGCCGGGGGCAATACCGTCGTCGGGCCAACCTTTGGCTTCGTCGTAGATCAGGCCACAGATGATGCAGAGCCAGGTTTTCATCGCGCTACCTCCTCACTCGGCCTTGATACGCACGGCCAGGTTCTTGGTCCTGACGTAGCTGTAGAGCGCCTCCTGGCCTTTTTCTCGTCCGAAGCCCGAGAGGCCGACGCCGCCAAACGGCGTTTCGATGCCACCGGCATACCATTCGTTGACGAACACCTGGCCGGCGCACAGTCGCCGCGCACAGCGCAGGGCGCGATTGAGGTCCTGGGTGAACACGCCGGCCACCAGCCCGAACACGGTGCCGTTGGCAATGGCGATGGCCTCCTCTTCGTTGTCGAAGGGGATCACGGCCAGCACAGGGCCGAAGACTTCGGTCTGGGCGATCTCCATCTGCGCAGTCACATCGCGCAGTACGGTTGGCGCCATGTAGTGTCCGCGCAGGCCGCTGATGGCCTCGCCGCCGGTTGCGACCACCGCGCCTTGCTGCTGGGCACGTCGGCACAGGGCCTCGATGCCTTCGAGCTGACCGGCAGAAATCACTGGCGTGTGGTCGGGGTTGTCCTGGCCCAGGCCCACGGTCAGCCCCTCGGCCATCGCTACCACGTCAGCGACGACCTCGTCATAGATCGAGCGATGTACCAGCAGGCGCGACATGGCCGAGCACACCTGGCCGGCATTGAAGAAGATGCCGCTTTTCACGCTGTTGATCAGTTGCTCGCGATCGGCATCCGGGAACACCAGGGCGGCCGACTTGCCGCCCAGCTCCATGACGCTGGGAATGGCGTGCTCGGCGGCGCTGCGCAGAATGCTCTGGCCGGTGCCGACGGAACCGGTGAAGACGATCTGGTCGACATCGCGATGGCCGGCCAGGTAGGCACCCACTTCACGGCCACGGCCGCAGATCAGATTGACTGCACCTTGTGGCAGGCCGGCACGCTCGATGGCCTGCATCAGCACGCACAGGCCAAGTGGCGACAGTTCCGGCGACTTGATCACTACCGCGTTGCCGGCCGCCAGGGCAGGTGCCAGGGAGCGGGCGCAGATCGACACCGGGAAGTTCCACGGCACGATCTGCAGCGACACGCCCATGGGGTCGTAGACAGTGAAGTCCATGTAGCCGTCACCCAGCGGAATCGACGTGCCTTCGATCTTGTCGGCCATGCCGGCGTAATACTCGAAGTAGCGCGCGGCCTCGACGAATTCGTCACGGGCATCGCGCAGGCTCTTGCCGTTTTCCTGGCACAGCACCCACGCGCCTTCGTCGGTGATTGCACGAATCTGCGCGGCAATCTCAAGCAGCCAGGTCACCCGCTGCGCGGGGCGCACGCAGTTCAGAGCGTTGCTGTCGGCACAGCGCCGGGCGGCCTGCAGGGCACGTTCGGCGTCGGCCACACTGGCCTGGGCGATGGTCGCCACAGGGTCGCTGGTGCCAGGGTTGTGGATGCTCAGGTGCTGCTCACTGTCGGTCCACTGGCCGTCGATGAAGTTCAGCCAGTGCGGGGCTATCGAATGCATTGTGATCACCTCAGGCGCGTTGCGCGCAGTCAAGCAGTTGGCGGGCAGCCCACTTGTGGAAGTAGTGGGTCGGCAGGTCCATTTCCGGCGAGAACGCACCGCCGCTGTAGCCAGGCGAGGAGCGGCCCTTCTGCATGCCTTCGACCGAGGCGATGTCTTCGGCGAACACCACGCGCCAGGATTCCATTACCGCTTTGCGCGAGGCGTCGTAATGGCTGTCGAGCGCTTCGTCACCCACGTAGAACAAGCGCAGGTGCTCGATGGTTTTACCCGGCGCCACAGGCTCGAGCATCATGGCGAACGCATGGTCGGCCTGGATGCCCAACAGCACGTTGGGGAAGAACGCCACGTACTCGGCGGTGCGCAGGCGGTCCTGTGGCCAGGATGGGAAGATCGGCAAATGGGTACCGGCAACGGCCGAGAGGTTGTAGGCGTGGCTGCCCTGGCCGGCGAATTCCTCGAACATGATGTTGTAGTGGTCTTCCAGGCGCGAGTAGCTGTTCAGGCTCGGGTGCACCCACGGCAGGTGGTAGGCCTCGCAGTAGTTCTCGACCGCCAGCTTCCAGTTGCAGTTGACCTCGATGCTCATGGCACCGCTGTTCGCTTCACGGCGCAGCAGACCCATGCCGTCGGTGCCCAGGAATTGGGTCCAGCGTTCGGTCAGCGGCTGCAGTTGTTCTTCAAGGGCCGGTGCGTCGCCGGACAGGTTGATGAACACCATGTCCATCCAGATCGTGGTGCGCAGCGCCTTCAGGCCGTGTTTTTCGCAGGCGAAACGTTCGTCTTTGTGCTGATTGATCCCGCCAACGTGTGGGGTACCTTTGAGGCCGCCGTTCAGGTCGTAGGTCCAGGAGTGGTAGGGGCAGCGGATCACACCCTGTACTGCACCCGCCTGTTGCACCAGCTTCACGCCGCGGTGGCTGCAGACGTTGTGGAACACCTGCACCAGGCCTTCGCGATTGCGCATCATCAACAGCGGCAGGCCCATGAAATCGACCGGCTTGACGTAGCTGTTGGTTGGCAGGTCGCTGGCAAAACCGATACAGGCCCAGTTGCGCCCCAGCACCTCGTCGCGCTCAAGTTCGAAATAGCGCTGGTCGGTGTAGAACTCGTTGGTCAGGCCATGAGCTTCATGGATAGGCGCCAGAACGGTTTCCAGGGCGTGGACGGGAATAAGGCGGGAATCAGTCGATACGGTCATTTTTTGTTTTCTCTTGTTAGATGCACGGCAGGCAATGCCTTGATGCCTGGTGCCAGTTTCAGCAAGAGAAAGAAGGGCGACAAACGATTTATTTCAGCGTTATTTATCAGTTTTTCTCATTAATGATTGCTGGGGGAGGGTAGCCGCGGCAGAGGAAGGGGTGGGGAGTGGTCAGGCTCGAAACGTTAAAGATTAATGATTTATCGTAATCAATTGATGACTAAAAATGGTTTGTCGAAGTGGCGGTAATTCTCCCATTTTGATAGGGCCCAAGGGAGCTGCCTCGCTTTGGGTTTGCGGGGAAGTCCGCCGCCAAGGATTCGGCACCTGCCTGTGGCAGTGGCTTCACCCACACCGTGACTAAAACCCTTGAACAAAAACAATAGGGGATATCAAATGCGTGCCGAATCTGGCCTGCTCAAAGGCCTCCATCCCACAGTAACGATCTGGTCGTTACTGGCCGTCGTCGCCTTCGTGCTATTTTGCGCACTGTTTGCCGAACATGCAGCAGCCGCTTTTCAACGTGCCTCGGACTTCATCCTGCAGGACTTCAAATGGTTCTACCTGATCTCCGTCACGGGTGTCCTGGGGCTGCTGATCTATCTGATGTGCAGCAAGTTCGGGCATATCAAGCTTGGGCGAGACGACGATAAACCGGAGTTCAGCTTCGGCTCCTGGATCGCCATGTTGTTCAGTGGCGGCATGGGCATCGGGCTGATCTTCTGGTCGGTTGCCGAACCCATGTGGCATTACGCGGGCAACCCGTTCGCCACCGGCCTCACCGATGAAGCCGCCACCACAGCCATGCGCATCACCTTGTTCCACTGGGGCCTGCACCCCTGGGCCATTTTCACCATCGTCGGCCTGGGGCTTGCCTACTTTGCCTACCGCAAAGGCTTGCCGCTGAGCATGCGCTCGATCCTTTACCCGCTGATCGGTGAGCGCATCTATGGGCCCATCGGACATGTGGTGGACATTCTTGCCGTGGTGATTACCGCGTTCGGTGTATCCCAGTCGCTGGGCCTGGGCGTGGTGCAAATGAATACCGGGCTGAGTCAGGTGTTCGACCTGCCCATCAGCCTGGGGGTGCAGATCACCCTGATCGTGCTCATTACCATGGTCACCACTGTATCGGTGATGGCTGGTGTATCGCGTGGCATGAAGCGCCTCTCGGAATGGAACATGTTGTTGTCGGTGGTGCTGGTGGTGATGATCCTGTTGCTGGGGCCAACCCGCTACATCCTCAACCTGATGCTGGAAAGCACCGGCGACTATGCCAGCCATGTAGTGGGCCTGAGCTTTTGGAGCGATACCCAGAAAGACAGCGGCTGGCAGAACTGGTGGACAGCGTTCTACTGGCCGTGGTGGATGACCTGGGGCCCATTTGTCGGTCTGTTCATCGCGCGAATTTCCAAGGGCCGCACCATTCGTGAACTGATCGCCGGCGCACTGTTGGTACCTACCCTGGTGACCATCATCTGGATGTCGGTGTTCGGTGGTGCGGCGCTCAAGGCTGAGCAGGTCGATCGTCAGCACCACGCAGAACTGGTTGCCAGTGGTGAATTGCAGGGCGACAAGGCCCAGTTCGAAGGTGGCACGGTATTGCTGGCGACCAAGCAGGAAACCACCGCCGCCATGTTCACCCTGCTGCACAAGATCGATGCGGGTACCTTGGGCAAGGTGCTGAGCGTGCTGGTCTGTATCCTGCTGGCGACGTACTTCATCACCTCGGCAGACTCCGGCACCCAGGTGCTATGTACGTTAAATTCCATGGGCAGTGCCAATCCGCCGCAGAGCATCCGCATGCTCTGGTGCATCCTAGAAGGTGCTATTGCCACGGCGCTACTGATGGCGGGGGGGCTCAAGGCGATCCAAATGGCGAGCATCGCCGCGGGATTGCCGATTGCGGGGTTCATCCTGCTGATTAGTTACACTCTGATGCGCAGCTTGCGCCAGGAGATGGCTGACGGCCTGCTTGATACGCCGCCGGGTGGGCGCCAGTCTATCCCTGGGATTCTCCCGCAAGGCATCACGCCGGTGGCCGGGCCGTTGGTCAGTGGGGAGCTTGGTATGGGGCTGACAGCGAAGAAAGCCAGCTGAGCTAGATTTCTCCTGGTAGACACAAGACCGACAGCCATCAGCTGTCGGTCTTGTGTTTTGGGGAGGCTATTTCTGAACCGAAGGCTGGGCCATCAACCAGTCTCGGAACAGCCGCACGCTTTCACGGGGGCCACGCTCGGTGGACGACTCCAGCAGGCAGAACTTGGCGTCGGTCTGCAGTACCACTTCGTTGGGCTTGACCAGCGCACCGGTGCTCAACGCATCGTCCACCAGGTTACCCCAGGCCAGGGCCACACCCTGGCCACTGATCGCCGACTGGATCAGCATACCGTAGCTGTTGATGTTGACGCGGTGCTTGGGTGTTATGGGCTCGTACCCCAAACGCTTGAACCACTCAGGCCAACCTACCCAGTCGCGCTGAGAGTCTTCAAGCCATAGCCAGGTACACGACGACAACCCTTCAATGCTGCTCAGTTGCGGATGCCTGGCCAGATAGGCCGGGCTGCACACAAGGAAAATTTCTTCCGAGAATAGCGGCGTGACAGTCATGTCCTTGGGCGGTGGGTTGCAGTAGTACAGCGCCAAGTCGCTGTCGAGTCTGGCGTAATCCTTCACATGGTCGTGGGCGATGATCCGCAGGTCGATATTTTCATGAGCGTTCTGGAATTCCGACACCTTGGGCAGCAACCACAGCGAAGCCATGGCGGTACTGGTGGCAACGGTGACCTGTTGATTGCCTTGCCACTGGCGTATCTCGCCGGTAGCGCGGGCCAGGTGCATCATGCATTCACGCACCGTTTCGTAATACTGCGCGCCGGTGGGGGTCAGGGCCATGCTACGAGTGGTACGGGTGAACAGTGCCTTGCCCAGGTAGTCCTCAAGAAGGCGAACCTGACGGCTGATTGCACCCTGGGTGACATTCAATTCCTTGGCAGCAAGGGTAAAGCTCAAGTGGCGTGCCGCAGACTCAAAAGCATGAAGACTGTTGAGCGGCGGAAGAGGCTGGATTTTCACGGGCGGAGGTCCACACATTTTTCTTATCATCCGCCCTATATTAACGATCAGTTCAGTTACTGGAGTGGCGGTTTGAAGAATTAGTTTTTCATCCGCGTTGCTGGGGCCGGCCAGGGAAATATCGTCGTCAGTAAGAGCGACTCGTATCGCTTGGCTGGAGAGCTGAAAAGTTACCGGCTGGAGCTGGAGCAGGGCGAGCTCAGACGTCATGAGGCTGCAATGCACCTGAATACTCATGCGCAGCCCGGTGCCTGAACTTCAGCGGATGTCGGGCTCGGCCAAGCAGGTTAAAGGGGCCGTCGGACCGTTCCGTTAGCGGGTTGCCGTTCTTTGGCGAAATGGGGCAGGGCGGCAACATCTTCTACGCCTGCGCTTGTTCGAGGAGTGGTGTCGGGCCCTCGGGGCCGGTTGCTGGGCCCCGTGCCATACATCGCGAATCCGAACACGGGCCTGCGTGTCGGTTTTCGGTTTGGTCAGAGGCTCATGGGTTGCCTGGCGCTATTCGCTGTAATCGCTCGGAAATGAAGTCACGCAAGGCTCGCATCAAGGGTGTGAGTTGGCGTCGGCTTGGGAGCACCATGAACAGTGGGGCGGCTTCGGTCGTCCACTCGGGACACAGGCTCTGAAGCCGTCCCTGCGCCAGGTCTTGTGCAACATCGAACCACGCTTTGTAGGCAATGCCTTTACCCAACAGGGCCCAACGGCGAACGACATCGCCATCATTGGAAACGTTCACACTCCTTACGCGCACGGTGATTTCGGAACGCTCGCCGTCGCTGAAGCGCCATCGGTCATGCACGTCTTCGGCGAGCATGAAACACAGGCAATCGTGTGTAGTGAGGTCGTGCGGTGTCGCTGGGCTGCCGTGCTTGGCCAGGTAGGCTGGCGATGCGCAAAGCACACGCCGAATCGAGGGTGCTAATGGTAGTGCCACCAGGTTCGAATCTGGCGGTTTCCCATAACGGAACGCCGCATCTACCGGCTCGCTGTAGACATTGGCCATGCGATCGGACAACTGCAACCGGATCGCTACCTGTGCATGCAAGCCTTGAAACTCGTCGAGCCATGGCAATAGCACATTTCGGCCAAAGTCCGAGGGGGCGCTCAGTTTGAGTACGCCCCGCAGTGCCTGATTGCCTTCCGCCATTTGCTGAGCTGCCTGCTGCAGCGTGTCCAATGCCGGGCGGCAATGCTCGAGGAAGCGCTGACCCTGTTCGGTCAGGCGAAGGCTGCGGGTGGAACGTACGAAGAGCGGCACCCCCAATTCTGCTTCGAGCCGTTTCAGTGCAGCGCTGGTGGCGGCGGGGGTCAGGTCAAGCTGGCGCGCGGTGGCGGAAAGACTGCCGGTATCCACCGTTCGCACGAAGATGTCGAGGTCCTGCAAGGCTTTCATCGAAGTGAACTCTAGCGTGGATTATATTCAAATTATTTTTTAATAATACTTCAGTTGGCAAGCCGTTTTTCAAATAAATCCTTTGGCGGATGATCGCTTCAACCTTTCACATCCCCAGGATAAGCATCATGACCAACTCTTCCCTCAATGGGTCAACCCGCATGCCATTGGCTGTGTGGGTCTTGACGCTCTCGGCGTTCGCCATCGGTACCGCTGAATTCGTGATTGCGGGGATCTTGCTTCAGGTAGCTAAGTCCGTGGGTATCAGCGACGGTGACGCGGGTAACCTGATTACAGCCTACGCCTTGGCCATCGTAATCGGTGGTCCGCTTCTGACCCTCTACCTGGCGCGATTCGATCGTAAGCGCGTGCTGATTGGCCTGATGGTGCTGTTCACCGTGGGCAACCTCGTCTCTGCACTCACCAATGACTACGGCGTGCTGTTGCTGAGTCGGGTCGTCACCGGCCTGGCCCAAGGACCGTTCTATGGCATCGGCGCGGTGGTCGCCACTCGCATGGTGGCCAAGGACATGGCCGGTCGCGCCGTTGGCCAGATGTTCGCTGGCCTGACCCTGGCTAACGTACTCGGCGTGCCCGCTGGCGCCTGGATCGGCAATGCCTACGGGTGGTCCACGACGTTCTGGGCTGTTGCCGTGCTGGGCCTTGGCTCGATAGCGGCCATTGCTGCGATGGTGCCCCACATCGCAGCCGAGAAGGTCGAGTCAGTGGCCTCCCAGCTGGGCGCTTTTCGTAATGGTCGGTTGTGGTTGAGCCTGATCATCACGGTGCTGGGCTGGACCGGCTTCATGACCTTCTACGGCTACATCTCGCCGGTAGCGCAATATGCGGCGGGCCTGTCGGCGGACGCTGTCACCGCACTGCTGGTGGCGGTTGGCGCGGGCCTGGTGGCAGGTAATGCGCTCGGTGGCCGCGCCGCCGACGCAAACCTGGGCAAGGCCCAGTTGGGCGGTGTGCTGGCGATGATCGTTGCGTTGCTGATCGTAGGCCTGTCCACCGCTCACGCCTGGAGCTTCGTGATCGCCTCCGTAGTATTCGGAATCGCCTCTTTCGCCAACGTGCCACCGATGCAGATGCGGGTAATGCGTAACGCTGGCAAAGCACCTGAACTGGCGGCCACTGCCAACATTTCGGCCTTCAACATTGCCAATGCCCTCGGCGGCATTATCGGCGGCTATGCGGTGGACCATGCCAGCATCGGGGCATCAATGGTGCCCTTCCTGGCAGCGCTCGTACCGGTGGTTGGCCTGGTCCTTTTGACGCTGGTCGAGCGCCCTGGGCGAGTGGCGGCGAAGTTAACTGTTTAACAGCAAGATTCAAATATATTTTGAAAGTTTCTTAAAGCAAGCCGCTGTTTTTCAAAACAATCAAAAGGTTGATGATCAACTCGCCGCCTTCGGAGAAGACAACTCATGAACACAGACGCTCTCAAGTCGACCCATGCACCGACCACCACGCCCGTGACCTGGCACTTTGACCATGTCAACGTGTCGATGGGCGCCAGCCATGCGCTGAATAGGTTGTTCGAAGGTGTGATGGGCATGCAGCCGGGTTACCGACCGCCTTTTCCTTTTCCCGGGCTGTGGCTCTACGCGCAGGAGGAAGCCTTCGTGCACGCAGTCGATGACCCTAGTTTATCGGCTAGCACAGGAGCCGTTCGCTTCGGTCACATCGCTTTTCGCAGCGATCAATCGGCTGAGGTGCTCATCGAAAAGCTGCGTTCCAGCGGCTTGCCATTTCGCGTGGCGCGAGTACCTGAGGAAAACACCGCTCAGGTCTTCGTCCTGCTTCCTGGAGGTTTCGTGGTCGAGTTGGATGTCCCCGATGATCCGAACCTGAACCTTGACCACCAATACCGTGCTGATCAGGCATCACCCGGTAACCACGATTTCTGATTGCCCACCACCGTCGATATTTCTTCTGGAGATTCATGATGTCTAGCTCGCACCTGTTCCAACCTTTGCAACTGGGGCCACTGCAACTGCCAAACCGCATCGTCATGGCGCCGATGACGCGCAGCCGCACCAGCCAGCCGGGCAATGTACCCAACGCATTGATGGCCGGCTATTACGCCCAGCGTGCCAGTGCAGGGCTGATCATCACAGAAGCCACCCAGATCTCGCAGCAGGGACAGGGCTACAGCTTTACGCCCGGAATCTACAGCGAGGCGCAGATCGAGGGATGGCGCAAAGTCACCGAGGCGGTGCATGCCGCGGGTGGCCGAATTGTGTTGCAATTGTGGCACGTGGGGCGCATGTCGCACGCCAGCTTCCAGGCTGATGGCCTACCGGTCGCACCTTCGGCGCTCTCGCCCGACGCACAAGTGTGGGTGGTTGGCGATGATGGCGTTGGCCGCATGGTCGATTGCCCGGTTCCTCGGGCCATGACGGTTGCAGACATCCAGGCGGTGATCGAGGACTTCCGGCGTGCGGCGGCCAATGCCATGCGGGCGGGGTTCGACGGCGTGGAAATCCATGGTGGCAACGGTTACCTGCTCGATCAGTTCCTGCGCACCACCTCCAATCACCGTGAGGATGAATACGGAGGCACCCTGGAAAAGCGCAGCCGCTTCGTCGAAGAGGTCGCGGCCGCCGTAGCCAGCGAAGCGGGGGCCGAACGCACGGGTATCCGCCTTGCGCCCTTCATCACCCAGCGCAACATGAACTGCCCAGAAATCATTCCCACGATCCTGCATCTGTCCAAGAAACTGGAGGATATCGGCTTGGCCTATATCCACCTGTCCGAAGCCGATTGGGATGACGCACCACAGATTCCCCAGCAGTTCCGCCATGCGTTACGCGAGACGTACAAAGGCCGGATAATCGTCGCGGGTAAATACGATGCTCAACGTGCAGAGCAAACGCTCGCTCAAGGCCTGGCCGACCTGATTGCGTTCGGTCGTCCGTTCGTGGCCAACCCCGATTTGCCAGCACGCATTCGCAACGGTCTGCCGCTCGCCGACCTTGACCCACAAACGCTTTTTGGTGGCGATGCACGCGGGTATACCGACTACATGACGTCTGCCGGTAGAGCCCAATGTGTCGACGCGCAGGGGGGCGCCCTCATGAGGGCGGTGGGATACACCGTGCCTCAGGCCATCGAGCAGCCGACCTCGCTGGTTGACATCAGCCTGCCCGCACCGGTTGCCATTGGCCGTGACTTGCTCGTCGAGGTGAAGGCTGTCTCGGTCAACCCGGTCGACACCAAAGTACGTGCCAGCGGGGCGCCGGTCGAAGGGCAGGTCTACAAGGTGCTTGGCTGGGACGCCAGCGGCATCGTCAGGGCCGTCGGGCCCGAAGTCACCCGGTTCAAGCCAGGCGACCGTGTTTGGTACGCCGGCTCGATTGCACGGGCAGGTACCAACAGCGAACTGCATTTGGTGGACGAGCGTATTGTGGGTCATGCGCCCAAGTCGCTGGACTTCGCCGAAGCTGCGGCGTTGCCCCTGACGGCGATCACTGCCTGGGAGATGCTTTTTGACCGCTTGGGTATCTCACCAGGCAAATCGCCCAGCAACAAAACCTTGCTGATCATCGGCGCGTCCGGCGGCGTAGGCTCGATCATGACCCAATTGGCCAGCCGACTGACTAACCTCACCGTTATCGGCACCGCCTCACGAACGGAAACGCAAGCGTGGGTCAAAGCACTGGGTGCCCATCATGTGATCGACCACAGCCAACCCATTGCCGCGGAACTCAAACGCATCGGCTTTGCCTGCGTCGACTACATCGTCAGCCTGACCCACACCGCCGGGCACATCGAACAAATCGTCGAAGCCATCGCGCCGCAGGGCAAGTTCGGCCTGATCGACGACCCGGCGGTGCTGGATGCGACCCCCTTCAAGCGCAAGTCCGTGTCCATCCACTGGGAATTGATGTTCACCCGCTCGCTGTTTGCTACCGACGACATGGTTGGCCAACAGCGATTGCTCGATGAAGTGGCACGGCTGGTGGATGCAGGGCTGATCCGGACGACACTGGCCGAGCGCATCGGCACCATCAATGCCGCCAACTTGAAGCGCGCTCACGGACTGATCGAGTCGGGCAAGGCACGGGGCAAGGTGGTATTGGAGGGGTGGTCCTGAGTCGCACGGCCACACGTTGTAAACAACCGTTGCAAAGCACTTCTGACGAGTGATCACTGTGCCCACTGCGGTGATTTCTCCAGTGGGCGCGGCTCAGTCAAAGCTCTGAAAGCCTTGTGTGGATCTGCAGCTCCTGCTCGATCTTGTGCAGTAATTCACCCCGCTTCTTCACCGCCCGCTCAGTGGTGGTCGACAGTTCTTCGAGCAGCTTCTTCACCCGCTTGTGGTCTTGAATCGGTACGTCGATGGCGTTCATGGCGTACCTCATCATGGACAGATGAGAGAACTTGCTTGTGGTTGAGTCATGGCCACGTATCACGGTTCAATGGCGACGATGTTTGGCAGCGGAGCATCTTTGGCAATCAATTTTCCAGCACTTCACCCGTGCCAGGTACAGCTGCCAACATTGCCACCATGCAACCCGCCGTGCATGACTCTGCGGTGGTCAAGATCAACGGGTTGTCTTTGAGGTAGCCGAGCGCGGCCAGCACGGGGTCGGTTGCCATTTGAAGTTCGACTCGCTTGTAGGTCTCCGGTGGACGGATCTCAACGACTATTGGTGCCTCCCAGCGACTGCCCGCCCATCCCGCTTTGCAATTCTAGCCTGAACTTTACTTGGTGATTCGGCTTCCCTTACCTGAAGGGGCGGGCACCGTGAGTGTCTGTGCTACTGCCACTGAGTGAAAAAGAGTAGGAGGTCAGCATGAATAAAGAAGCGCATTCAGAGAAGCCGAGCTCACAACCCGTGTCAAAAGGTGAGGAAGAGCGGGACAATGATGCTCATCGTCCTGACGGCTCGTCCGGTACCTCTCATGATTCCACAGCACAGAAAACTGCGCGTGACCATGGGCATCACAAACCTTGAAGTACAAGTGGCTGGGTAGAAGGCTCACCAGATTGGCGAGCCTCAGTTACTTCACAGAATCGGTTTACCACCTGTGACGGCATAGCGTGACCCACTGATATAGCTGGCCTCGTCGGAACCCAGCAGCACGTAGATCGGTGCAACCTCGACGGGCTGTCCCGGGCGACCCATGGGGTAGCCCGAACCGAAGTTCTTCACGGCCTCATCGGGCATAGTCGCCGGGATCAGGGGCGTCCATATAGGACCAGGGGCCACGCTATTGACCCGAATACCTTTCTTTGCCAGCAGTTGGGCCAAGCCAGCGGTGAAGTTGGCAATCGCGCCCTTGGTCGCAGCGTAGGCCAGCAGGCTGGGGGATGGATCGTCGGAATTGACCGAACTCGTATTGATGATCGAACTGCCCTTGCGCATGGAAGGCAGTGCCGCTTGGCAAATCCTGAAGATCGCGGTGATGTTGGTATCGAAGGTCTTCACCCATTCATCATCTTCGATTTCTTCCAGGGTCTCGTGGGACATCTGGAACGCCGCGTTGTTGACCAGAATATCGATGCGACCGAACTGCGCCACGGTCTTGTCGACGATGTCGTAGCAGTGCTGTTTCTGCGCTAGGTCGCCGGGCAAGAGCAAGCACTGCCGGCCAGCAGCCTCAACCCAGCGCGCGGTTTCTTGCGCGTCTTCATGTTCATCCAAGTAAGCGATGGCGACGTCGGCGCCTTCACGGGCGTAAGCAATCGCTACTGCTCGCCCGATACCGCTGTCTGCGCCGGTGATGAGTGCAATCTTGCCTTCGAGTCGATTGTGGCCGGTGTACGACTGCTCACCACAATCTGGGTAGGGCTCCATCTTGCGTTGTGAACCAGGAACACTTTGCGGTTGGGAGGGAAATGGAGGAGTAGGGTAGTCGCTCATGAGGAAGGCTCCTGCAGTTGAGAACGCTTGTTACCGTTCGAACGGAGCTAGGGGCCGACGTTGAGATGAGTTCAGGGTTTGAACGACGGGCGGTCACCCCTTCTATTTCCATTGAATTATCGGGAATTGGTCGGCTCTACCGCTGACCCGTGTCGCGCTTTCTGTGTGAGGCTCCATCATTAACCGGAGGGTCAAGTGCCTCGAATCATCACCCCCAGCACGCCCGAACATGAGATCGATCAGCAGAATGCGAATATGTTCGGTACCCCAAAAGAGCGGCTGGATTTCTATCGACGCGAAATTCAGTACGAGACCACCATTCTGGCCAATCGTACAGATGCCTATCTCGCTGCCCAGTCGTTCCTGGTCATCGCTTTCGTTTCTTCGATGGGCAACCTGAATCAGAGCTGGGGCGAGATGTTTACCGTGATGGTACCGGCGTTTCTCGCACTGCTCGGCGTGCTGAGTTCGCTGAACGCCTGGCCAGGCATCCGCGCTGCCTTCCGGATCATCGAGCACTGGCAACTGAAGCAAAGCCATTTGCTGCGCAGTGAGCCCATGATGGGGTTGGCCTATGACGAATCGCCGTTGTTCTGCGAAGCGGAAACCTCGCAGGCGGGTCACCGCAAATCGCTGCTGTTTTCCCTGCGCACGCCCTGGATATTTCTCGGTTTCTGGGTCTTGCTGGGTACCTATTCGGTTTACATCCAGCTGGCGTGACCCGCGCCCTCCAGGGGCCTTGAAGCATCACCGAAGGGCGCGAAGCAGAAAGCTGGACTCAGCCTGCCAGTGCTTTGATCAACTGTTCGTTGAAAGCAGGAATATCGTCCGGCTGGCGGCTGCTGATTAGGTTGCCGTCCACCACAACTTGCTCATCCACCCAATTGCCACCCGCATTGCGAATGTCGTCTTGCAATGTCTTGTAGCTGGTCATGCGCTTGCCTTTGGCTAAGCCACTGGACACCAGCAGCCAACCTCCGTGGCAGATGACGGCCAGCGGCTTGCCAGCCGCGTCGTGGCTCTTTACTAGGTTCTGGGCACCGGGGATCAAGCGGATCGTGTCAGAGTTCTGCACGCCGCCTGGCAGCACCAGAGCATCATAGAGATCGAGTTGGGCACTTTCGAAGGTTGCATCAACGGCAAATTCGTCGGCAGGCTTGTCGTGATTCCAGCCACGCACCGTACCTTCCTTGTCAGCGAGGATGTCGATCTCGGCACCAGCTTTCTGCAAAGCCTCACGAGGCCCGGTGAGCTCGATCTGCTCAAAACCATCAGTCACCAGGAAGGCCACGCGTTTGCCACTCAGTTGTGCATTCATCATTGATTCTCCATTTTCGATAAGCCTGACAGGGAAGGCCTTTGGCCAGGCGCGAAGTTCAAAGGCGACGCCTCAACGGCGTGGACGTTGGGCATGAGAAATGAGAAGTCCCGCGAGCAAACCGATGACTGCCGCACTCAGCAACAGCGGTATCTTGTCTTTAGGGGTTAGGCCGATGCCCTCCATGCTTCCTGACCTATATGTTGGCGTGAACAGATTCTCGGAGGACTCCAGCGCGTCGGAACTGCGGTTCAATGGTGTGTCCGGATTGGACTGAGCGACGGGCTCAACCTCCTCACCCGTGGCGCTGACGTCCAATTGGTTCAGCTTCAACGCTGTGCCGTCCACCAAGGTCAGTGTCAGGTTTTCAATGTCTCCCGCTGCGCGACCTGGAAAAACCGGTTCGCCTGCAGCATCGAGGTTGTCGTAAATGAAGCGCTTGCCCTCCAGCCAGCCAACGGCTGTGAGTAACTCGGGGCCGAGGTAGTATTTTCCATCGAGGAAGAAGCCTGGAAACTGGTGAGCGCGTTCGACGTTCTCCACGGAGTAACGCTCACCCGCCTTCATGCCTGTTGTTGGATCAATCATGACCACGACCTCCGTATGCTGGTATAGCCATGGAGGTTGCCGAGGCAGTATGTGTTCCTAAGGGATGACCAATGGACTTAGGCATGACCAGGTATTAACCCAGCGGCCCAATCCTCATAGGAACAAATTGTTGTCCTGATGGTCAGGTTTAGTAGTCCCGTAAACCTTGAGGTGAGCATGGCCACTTACAACATTCAATATCGCTTGGCTGAAGAGCCGAAAAGTTACCGACTGGAGTTGGAGCAGGGCGAGCTCAGACGTCATGAGGCTGCAATGCACCTAATCGTGTTGCACTTCGGGGATAGTGAAAACAGTCTTGTACTGCCTGCAGCTGATTCATCGCCGGACGACATCCTAGCTCAAGCCGAGTTGCTTGGATTGTCTCAGATAGAGGTTTCCGCCGCGTAATGCTGGTTGCTCACTTCAGTCGGGCTGGGTGCCGATGCAATTCCTGCACGAACTCTTCGACTGAACCCGGATCGCTAGAGGCAGGTCGCATGTTCACATTCACAGCAAAAAGGATGTTAGCGATGAAAGCAATGACTCGACTGTTCACCGGCCTTGCATTGGTTGGTGCTATGGGAGCCTCTTCCGCTTGGGCAGATACGCCTGGTGCTGACTGGAAGGTAAACAAGGATCAGGCTGAGGCCACCTTGAAAGGCGCAGGTTACACCCAGATCACCAAGATCGAAGCCGACGATGGTCATTGGGAAGGTGAGGGCATCAAGGCTGATGGCAAGCGGTATGAATTCCAAGTTGATCCGCACGACGGGAAGATCATCAAAGACGAACTGGATAACTGATCAGGGCGGGTATTGCTCTCTGAGCCGCCCGCGCGTGGAGTGCGGGCTTTTTTCGGCTAGGCTCTGTACGAAAAGAGATGTCGCAAACACCGCATAAGCCTGTGAGACCATGGCGGCGTAGCTTTTCGCGAGTTTATCGAAGCGCGTTACGATCCGGCGATTCTCTTTCAGCCCGCCAAACATGCGTTCGATGATGATGACGGGTTGCATTCGATATTGGTCGCAGTAGCGTCGTAGCCCTTGTCGGCAAGCAGCCATTTACAGCGTTTGCGCGGGCGGCCACGTTGGCTTGATGGAATGCTGACTCGTCCAGCAGAGGCTGGGCGTAGCTAATGTCGCTGGCTTGAGAGAGAAGTAACGCGCTTCGATAAACTCGCGAAAAGCTACGCCGCCATGGTCTCACTGGCTTGTTCCATGCGGTGTTTGCGACAACTCTTTTCGTACAGAGCCTAGTTCGACCCAATCAATTTTCAGCGCGACTCCACCGTCGTACCATGTCCACACTTTTAGCCGGGTATCGACGTAGCGTGGTGGGTCATTAGTGCGAGTTCGAATCGCAACCAGAGCTGGACCCTCGAACACGTAGGCCGAGAGAGAGGAGGAGGGTGATGCCTGTTCGTGATCGGCTGATCTGCGCACGACGAGCCTCCTTAACTGTCAAGCCGGCCCCACGCTGACGAGGCACGCTGCGCATTATGGCGGTTGGCTGACTCGGCTAGATAACGACTTGCATAACGACGTGGCATCGCCGAAGTCTCAGCCCAACCGCAGACTCGCCGGAGTTCGTCCGTGGCGCGCTCCAGGTCGTGCCCACGCTGCTCGACCCGATAAGCCAAGAAACGGTCAAGAGTAGTCAACATTGGTGATATGGCTCTCAAAGCGTTGCTCAATTACGTCGGCAACATCTGCAAATGCCACCTCGATGTTAGCTTGAGTGGTTGAATTCTGACGAGCGCGCGGGATGTATCGTGTAACAGACCAGGACAGATACTGCTTCAACTGCCGCAGGTACTGGTCACGGGTGTGCGGATCTATCGGTGGAGGAGATGCCATTGCAGTCGTGCCGATTCGGGCGACCAGATTATCCGCCTGGCGGCCGCTTTGGAGCCAGAGGGTGTAACCGTCGAATCAGTGAGTTACGTGGCTTATGAACATATCGGACATAGCACTTCGTTTAACATAATATGCATTATGCGCACATTGCCATATTCCATGTGAGCCACACCCAAGGTACATTGCAGCACACGCGATCCCTCCAGGATGGCCTTATGGCCTTTCTCAGCCCAAGGACGACTTCAGTGGCTTACCATCCATCTGCCGATCAGATCATCGATCTCTATGACCGTAACGCTTCTACATGGAACGACCTGCGCGGCAATCGCCTCACTGAACGCAAATGGGTCGAACGCTTCCATGCATTACTGCAGCCATCGTCCACCGTATTGGATCTGGGCTGCGGCTCTGGTCAACCTGTGGCGCGTTACCTGATTGAGGCCGGCATGTCGATGGTTGGCGTGGATTCCTCGACACACATGATCGCGCTGTGCGCTGAGCGTTTCCCGGACCAGCACTGGCTACAGGCTGACATGCGTACCTTGAGCCTGAACACACAGTTTGCAGGCATCCTGGCCTGGAACAGCTTTTTCCACCTCAAGCCTGATGACCAACGCCTGATGTTTCCGATTTTCCAACAACATGCGGCCCCAGGTGCGTTGTTGATGTTCACCAGTGGCCCGTCATTTGGCGAAGCGCTGGGCGAATTCCAGGGTGAAACGCTGTATCACGCAAGCCTGGACCCGCAGGAATACCGAGCTCAACTTGCTGATCATGGCTTCGAAGTGCTGGACCATATCCTTGAAGACAAGGCGTCTGGCGGCCTGACGGTGTGGCTGGCACGTCGCCTCCTCTGATTTCATATAGAGATAAAAATTATAACTCGACTAAATATTCATTTAGTCGAGTTATATAACGGGTGTGTCCGGGAATACAGGATCAGCCCCTGCCCTACAGCTTCTTACCCTCAAACCAGTCGAGGGAACAGCCGCAAGGCGTTATCCCGATTAACCGCCAAGCGCTGTTCCTCGGTGAAACCGTAAGCATCCAGTAATCCGGTGAAATGGCTCGATCGCGCTTTATTAGCATACGGCCAGTCACTGCCAAAGGTGATGTTCTCGGGTTTCGCGAATGCCAGTAACGCCGGCAAGGCATACGGGCTTCCGGACAGCGCCGTATCAAAGTAGAACTTGCGCAGGCGCTGGATCCCTCCCTCTGTACTGCCATCTTCCGAGCAGACCCGGGCCATACGCTCAGCGGCGTAAGGCACAAACCCGCCCGCATGGGAAAGAATGATCTTCAAGTCCGGATAGCGTTCCAGGCAGCCCCGCTTGGCCAGGTTGAGGGCCGCGCGCGTGGTGTCGAGAAGAAAGTCCGCGGCATAGGGTGGAATGCCATCGACCGGCTCGCCAGCAAGCTCCGAAGGGTGCACGAATACCGTGGCGTGATGACGGTTCAGTGTCTTCATGAGTGGATCCCACTCAGGCGCGCCTAAGTAGGTGCCCCGTACGCTTGCGAGCAATACCACGCCGTCAGCCTTCAACGTGGTCAACGCATACTCGGCTTGCTCGATCGCGCCTGCAACATCCGGCAGCGTCAAGGTGGCGAAGAAGCCGAATCTCCCCGGGTGCTTGTCGACCACCTCGGCACAGAACTCGTTGACCTCCTTGGCCTTGACGCGTGCTTCTGCATCGTTGCCAAGGTGTACGCCAGGCGTCGACACCGAGAGAATGCCCGTCGCGATGCCGTTGGTGTCCATCAGGTCCAATGCGCCCTCGACGCTCCAATCTGGAATAGGCAGACCGCCTGAAGCGATGCCTCGGGAGGCAAGCCACTTGGCATAGAACGGTGGAACGACATGCTGGTGCGTATCAATCCGTGGAGCATGCTTCGAGGTGGAGAGCCCCGTTGACGTGCTGCTTTCAGAAGCACGCGCGCTGGAGGGGGTCAAGGAAGAAACCGCCGCGACGGTCGCGGCGGTTGCCATGGATTGAAGGATTTGTCTGCGATTCATAAGGAGCGCCTTTGTTGTAAAGGAGGGTCAGGCAACTGCAAGGGCATGGAGCAAAGTCGCTGACCTTCAACAAAAGCGGTACAGACAAGGTCGGGCAGACATGGTGTTTCCCTGTCAGGGCTTGGTTATTAGCGAGTATAAGAATGGCGAGAATTGTCCTACAATAAAAAACTGCATTGCTGGGCACTGTATGCACATCATTAATTTTTAAGGTTTTTTGATGAATATTGACCGAGGCTCGGATTACAAGACAGTGCGCGGATTGAGCCGTGGCCTGGCTTTGCTCAATGCGCTAAATCGCCTTGATGGCGGTGCCTCACCGTCCCTCCTGGCCGAAATTACTGGCCTGCACCGCACCACCGTGCGCCGCCTGCTGGAAACGTTGCAGGACGAAGGTTATGTGCGCCGCAGCGAGTCTGACGACAGCTTCCGCCTGGCCCTCAAGGTGCGTGAACTGAGTGAAGGCTTTCGCGATGAGCAATGGGTCAGCGCCACCGCGGCACCGTTGTTGGCGGACCTGCTGCAGGAGGTCGTGTGGCCGACCGATATCTGTACGTTGGATGTCGATGCGATGGTGGTCCGTGAAACCACCCATCGCTTCAGCCGGCTGTCATTTCAGCGCTCGATGATTGGACGCCGCCTGCCACTGCTGCAAACGGCGACAGGATTGACCTACCTTGCGTTCTGCGGCGATGCCGAGCGTGAGCAGATCATTGCCCTGCTGGCAAAACGTGAAGGTGCAGAATTCCAGTTGGCGCGCAATGTTCCCCAACTTGAAAACGTACTGCGCAGGGTCAGGCACCTGGGATACGGCGAGAACTTCATGGCTTGGAACACCGAGGAGAAAATCGCCTCGATCGCCGTACCGGTGATCGCCGAACAACGTTTGCTAGGCTGTCTGAATCTGGTGTACGTGGCAAAAGCGATGTCCATCGAGCAGGCTGCACACCGCTATCTGGGCGCACTGCAGAAAACAGCCCGGTTGATTCAGGAAAAGCTGGAGGCGTCGCTTAAAACTCCACCTTGCCCCGACCGGCCTTGACAGTGCTGCGCCTGGCTTTGCCGTCGAGGCGGCGGGTCTTCGAGCCCAGGGTCGGCTTGGTGGGGCGGCGTTTCTTTTCGGTCTTGCCGGCAGATGGTCAGCATGGCTTGGCCCTTGTGATTGCCCTCCATTATCACAGCCTTCGCCGCTCGCCCACAGGGGTGATTTCGATCTACCAGAGCTTGATTGTGTAATCCACGTTGATCCTCAATTCATTGTCATCGCGATGTGTGGCGCCAGCCAGGAAGTCGTTGCGATACCAGGCGTGCCGCAGTCGCAGCGTCACATCCTTGAATGGACCCTGCTGAATGACGTACGCCAACTCTACATCTTTCTCGCTCTCGCTCAGCCCGCCCCCACCCAACTTCGCCAACTCGATGTTGTCACCCCGTACATAGCGCAGCATGGCTTTGAGCCCAGGCACACCAAACGGCGCGAAGTTCTGGTCGAACCTGGCCTGCCAGCTGCGCTCCTTGGGGTTGATGAACTCCGAGCTGAGCGTGCCTTCGGTAATGATCAGTGGCTCGGTCCCGTACAGGTAAGGCATGGCGGTATCACCGTCGAGCCGCATGTATCCGACCCCCAGGCTGTGGCTCGCCCACGCATAGGTGAGCATCAGCGCAGCGTTGCGGTTGTCCACTGGCCCCGCCTTGGCGGCGCCGTCCTCTTGGGTGATGAACAGGCGAAAATCGCTCTTCAGGCGCCCTGCTCCGAGCTTGCGTTCATCCAGCAAGCCGACGAAGTCCTTGCGGTACAACTGGTCCAACTCGGCATGGTAATAGCGCAAGGTCAAGGCATCGGACCAGGCGTAATCGCCACCCAGGAACAGAAACTGGTCAGCGGTTGCGGCGCCGTTGAAGCGGCCATTGGGCGCGGCCACGCTCATTTTCTGGTAGTCGGTGGAGTCGCGCAGGTTGATGCGGTCGAGCCAGCCTGCATGCAAGGTCAGCCGGTCGATATCGCTGGACCGCAGGTAGGTGCCACGGAACGTCTGCGGCAACAAACGGGCCGGGCTGGCGAAGGCAATCGGCAGGAAGGTGCTGATGGTGCCGCCCTGCAACTCGGTACGCGAGATGCGCATCTTGGCGGTCAGGCCCAGTTCGGAATAGTCATCGACCGGCTCGCGGGTGCTGCGATCAAAGGGCAGCAGACCGGTGCCGGTGCGATCAGGCGAGGAATCCAGCTTCACGCCGAGCATGCCCTTGGCATCCAGGCCGAAACCGACCGGGCCATCGCTGAAACCAGAGCTGAAATCCAGGATGAATCCCTGGGCCCATTCGCGGGCGGCCGCCTGAGGCGTGGCGCCCAGGTAGTTGCGGTCGAAGTAGTAGTTGCGCAGCACCAGCGCGGCGTGGCTGTCTTCGACGAAGCCTGCCGCCTGGGCAGCGCTGCAGCCGAACACGGCAATAGCCAGGCAGATTTTCGGGGCCTTGTGCATGGTCACTTCACTTTCTTGTAGTTGTAGGAAGCCCTGCCGCAGGTGCAGCAGGGAGCACGCAAGGTTTAACCGCTGTAAGTCAGGCGGGGCGGCGGCCGATCAGGCGAAACAACGCCAGGGCCGCGATCACCACCCCTGGGGCCGAGGCCATGAGCACCCCGGTCGAGCCTGCGCCGAGGGCGAGCATCTGGCCGGCCACCAACGGGCCGCTCATTGCCCCGAGGCGGCCGACCGCCACCGCTGCGCCAACGCCCGTGGCGCGCACGCGCACCGGGTAGAAGTGCGGTGCCAAGGCGTACAACACGCCCTGCCCGCCGGTGGCGAAGAAGCCTGCGAAGAACCCGGCGACGAGCATCGCCGGCAACGCGCTCGCGAACCCCAGGCCCGCCAGGGCGGCGAGAATCCCCAGGTACACCAGGGCTGTCGTGATCCCGGCCGGCAGGCGCTCGAGCACCTGGCCCAAGACCAACGTGCCGATGGCCGCGCCAATCTGCAGGGCGAACATCACCCAACTGGCGTCATGGCTGCTGAAACCCTGACCGACCAGCAGGCTCGGCAGCCAATTGATCAGGATGTACACCACCATCAAGGTGAAGAAGTAGCTCAGCCACAATAGCCAAGTCGCGCGTTGCCCAAACAGCTCGTGGCGCAGGCTGGGCGAACTCTGGGCAGGTGCAGTGGCGCGGAACTCGCGGGATTCGGGCAGGTACCGCGCCAGCAGTGGGAGGATCAGC